>NZ_CP059165.1:5533382-5900073 GCF_013466425.1 Mycobacterium vicinigordonae | reverse complement strand
GAAAAGCCAGCTCTCGAATCGTCGCCAGGCCAGGCAATTCGCTGTGCCTTTCGTAGTAGCTCGAAGCGGGGTCGTAGCGATCGATGCCGCCTGGTGAACCGATGGCCTTGCGGAATATCCGGTTTTTCAGGTTCAGCGGTGTGAATCGGTCGCCGTGACTCAGCAGCATCTCGGCGTGCCCGAGGAACAGCGTCCCCTGCGGCGCAAGGGCGAAATGCAACCTGCTGACGACGTGTCGTTGGGTCTCGGCATTCAGATACATGAGCGTGTTGCGGCAGACCAGCAGATCGACACGCGAGATCGGTGCATCTTTGACGAGGTCATTACGGCCGAAGATGACTGCTCGGCGTAGATCCTTGCGGAAGAGATACCGCCCATTGACCTGGTCGAAGTAGCGATCCAGCAATGCTGGTGGCACCGACTCGACGGCCCTGGCGTCGTAGCAGGCCGTGCGCGCCTGGGCCAGAGCCTCCTCGTCGATGTCGGTGGCGTAGATCTTGACGCGTTGCCGGAACGCGTTGGGTTCCATCGCCTCGGTCAACAACATGGCCAGCGTATAAGCCTCCTGTCCAGACGCGCATCCCGCACTCCACACCCGAATCGGGTCATTGGGACCACGCTCGGCCAGCAGTCGCGGAATGACGTCACCGGCGATGAAGTCCCAGGCATCGGCGTCCCGGAAGAAGGCGGTGACATTGATCAGAATTGTGGTGAACAGCGAGGCGAATTCGTCCGAACCGGCCTGCAGCGCGTCCAGGTATTCCTCGAAAGTGGAGCACCCGGCCTGGTCCATGCGATGGCGAACGCGGCGCATGAGCGAGTTGCGCTTGTATCCCGTGAAATCGAAGCCTCGAGTATCCCGCATGTACCGCAGCAACGCCTCGAAAGATTCATCAGGAGTGTCGTTCATGCGGATTCCGTCCCGTGGCTGCCGTGCCGAGGCACTTGCAGACTACTCGCCGTGTCAGAGCTGGCCTTCGGGACCGATCAGCGCCCACACCGTCTTGCCCGAAGATGTTGGCGTGCTGCCCCATACCCGGCTCAGGGCAGCGACGATAGACAAACCGGCCACGACATCCGCGCCGTGATCGGCATCTTCGTGCCGGGCCGCGGGGTGCTGGCTGCCGTCTTCGACGGCGACGGTGATGGTGTCTCGATGACTTTCGGCAATCAGTGCCGGGGCGCTTTCAGTATGGACGAGGACGTTGTCCACAAACACGGTCGCCACGGTAGCGGCAGTCGGGATCAACTCCGTCTTGTCCCACGCGGTGAGCCATTCGCGGACCATCGCCCGAGCTAGACCTAAGCTGGCCCGAGCGGCGGGCAGTTGGGCGCGCGCTCGGCGGCGACCGTACAACGTCAGGTCGTGGACGGCGTCGAGTGCCGCTTCGCGAGTCGGATGTACCGGCACATAACGGGCGACGCCGTTGGCGAGGACTCGTCGGCATCGGGTGTTGTTGCACACCAAGAGTATTGGTACATCTGGCCAAACGCTGACGTGCCACCGCGCGCTGGTGAACACCGACCACGCCGTGGGCGCCGGAGCGGAGAGACTGTTGACGTCGACGATCACGACGCGGGGCTCGTCCAGCGCGGCCTTGATCAGGGTGTCGCGGAAACTCCGGTACGTGTAACCGTCCAGCACACCCTCGGCGGTCAGGAACGTCACTTCGTGCTGGCGCTCAACCTCGACCCGGATATGCCGACTGGTCTCAGTCATCGGCGTCTTCTTCGGGCGGCAGGCTTGCGCTTGCAAGCCGCTCACTTAGCACGGTGAACGCGCCTTCGGCTTCCTCAGCCAATGCGCTGTACCGCTTAAGCAACAGTTCGTCTTTGGCTTTCTCGGCCAACCGCCTGGCCAACCTGGCCTTTTCCTGCAGACCGCGCAGCGCGACCCATAGTGCGCTTTCGACTTCGCCGTCGCGAGCGGCCAACAACGAGTCCGGGGTCCACGCGTGGCCGACCCGACACCGAAAATTGTCCTCGCCCAGGATGGCCAGTGATCCGTTGCAGTCCGGGCAGGTGAACCCCGATGCAGGTCCCAGCTCCTGGGTGTCGAAATCGCTGGTGAAACGTGGTCGCATGGCGATCTGGTTTTCCAGTTCCAGCTGGGTGTCGCGCTCCATCTGCCGCTCCTCAATTTTGCGCTGCGCCAGCTCCTTGAGTACGGCGCCGATGTCCGCGGCCGCGGCTTGACGCCGCAGCACGCCGGCGTTGAAGGCGTTGCTGGGCATCGCGGGAAACAGTGCGTCGCCGGGTGTCTGGCCGATCGTGAAACCGCCGCGGGAGCGGATTGCCTGCAGTCCCAACACCCCATCGTCGAGCACACCCGAGAGCAGTACCCCGATGGCACGTGGTCCGTAAGCAACGGCCACTGAGCGAAACAACGCGTTGATTGCTGGCCGGTGGCCGTTCTCGGTCGGCCCCTGCGACAGCATCGTTCGGTGGTCGGCGACCAATAGGTGGAAATCAGGCACGGCGACGTAGATCTGTGCGGGTTTGAGTCTCAGCCCGTGTTTGGCTGTGGCCGCGGGCAACGGGCCACAGCGATCGATGATCCGCGCCAGGAGGCTGGGTGCGCTCGCTGGCATGTGAAGAGTCACCAAGTAGGCGTAAGGCAAATCCGACGAGAGGCCGGCAGCCAGCCTCGACAGCGCCTCCACGCCTCCCGCGGAAGCGCCGATGGCGACGACCCCGTCCAGGTCGCCGGGCCCGTTGGTTGCCTGCATTGTCATTCCCAATACCCCTTACCAGGCTAGGCAACCGCGGCGTCGAGCGTTAGATCTCGAAGTTCTTTTTCGGGGGTGAGTTCCGGCAGATGAAGCTGTGGCCCCGGTCGGGGCATCCGGGGCCACAGCAAAGACGGACGGAGCCTACTGGTTGGACTTCTGCCGTTCCTCGGCGGCTTTGGCGCCTCCCCGCGCGGACTCGGCTTCGGCTTCCTTCTTGGCGGCGTCGCGCTGGGCGTCCGCCTTATCCTGTTGAGCTTGACCTTCGTTCTTCAGGTCGTCGCTGCCGGTGACGGCGCCGACGGCCTCCTTGGCTTTGCCCTTGATCCCTTCAGCGACCCCCTTGACGCCTTCCTTGGGACCACTATTCTTGTCGCTCATCGCTTTTCCCATCCGTTGTTGTTCGCGTCGCGCTAGACGCAGCGCCTCGCGGTGCCTGTGTTCCCGGTTAAGGCGGCATCAAACTACAGCGCCGTGATCTTCGCGTCTGCCGGCCGAAAATGCTGGATACGTGGACCTGGGTGGTACCGTGCACTGCCATGACGGCAGCGAAATCGATTCCGCGACAGTAATATTCAGTCCTCTCAGCAATGACGTCCAGCCGGAGCAGCCGGCTGTCGGGTGTGCCGACAAATCGCGTTTGCTTAACAGACACGGGCTGGGCGTTTGACGCGGAGCGATTCGGGCACCCTGCCTGCGGCGCTACGGAACACGCATAGGAGGTGCTGTCATGCCGAATTCGTCGATCAAGAACGAAAAGCTCTACGAAGACCTGCGTAAGAAGGGTGACTCGAAGGAAAAGGCAGCCAGAATCTCCAATGCGGCGGCCGGGCAGGGAAAGTCCAAGGTCGGCCGCAAAGGGGGCAAAGCCGGTTCCTACGACGCCTGGACGGTGCCGGAATTGAAGAAGCGGGCGAAAGAGCTCGGCATTTCGGGCTATTCAAGCCTGACGAAGGACAAGCTGGTCGCCAAACTGCGCAACCACTAGTAGCTTTCAGTCCGGCGGCTCTTGCTTCGTGCCCTCTGTCGAGGGATCCCGCTCGGGCGAGCTGTCGTCCGCACCTTTCTCGGGCCTTTCTGCTGCGACGTCCCTTTCCAGTTCGTCGACAACATCCTCGAGGTCGTCGTCACGGCGCGGATGGGATTCCATGGTCCAAGGGGATACCCGAAGAATGACGTTCTAGTCGCTACGGTCAGCGGCGGAGGCCAAGCCGGTCGATCAGCACCAGGAACGCAACCGCAAAATCGTTGTCCTTGGTTTCGGTTTCGATGCGTTCCCAATCCAGCTTTTCACGGGTCGCCCGTGCCGCCGGCATCAACTTCGCGAAATCGCAAGAGTGTTCGGTGAGCGCGCGAAGCTTCTGAATGAAGACCTCCGTCGGAGGCAGCACGGGCATCGAAATCGCCAGCACCGTACGGTCTTCCGCGCTGTCCAGGGCTTGTGGCGGGACGATTGCCCCATTTATCCGGTGCAGCACGTCGACCACGGCCCTGCCCATACATGCCTTGAACAGCCAGTCCTCTGGTGGACGTTCGATTCGGAATCCGGCCATTTCCAGTGTGGTCGCCGCGGCGGACACGTCGGACTCAGCTATCACGATGTCGACGTCGTGCGTCGGTTCAGGAGCGCCGTAGGCCCACAACGCGTAGCTGCCGGCCAGGGCGAAGGGCGGTCCGTGTTCTTTGAGTGCCGACGCCGCGCATCGCAGGGCTTCGCGCAACTCGGTGCGGCTCGGAATGCCCTCTTCACCGGCGGCCGGCGGTGGCGTCGAATTCATAACCGCTATCGCATACCCCGCCTTTGTCGCCGGCAACCAGATAACTCCTGGGGTATCGGTCAACCGTTTAATTGGTACCGAAATGGGAAATTAGCAGCTCATGTCAACCGGAACGTCGCGCTCTTACGATCAGGTTGCCGTGGTGATACCTGCCCACAACGAACAAGGGCACCTGCCCCTCTGTCTGCGCGCGATTGTGACCGCCGCACTGTGCGCGCCCGCCCCCGTCAAAGTCATTGTCGTGCTTGATGCGAGCAACGATGGCAGCACGGAACTCGCGGGCCGATACGGGCCGGATGTGCACTTCCTGCGTGTGGAATCGCGCAACGTCGGCGCGGCCCGAGCCGCCGGATTCGATTACGCGCGTTCGCTGTTCGGGCAGGACACGCGGGATTGGTATGCCACCACCGACGCGGACAGCACGGTCGACGCCGACTGGTTGCTGCGGCAATTGGCTTGCGACGCGGATATGTTCCTCGGACTGGTGCGGGTCACCGACTGGCACCTGCACCCCTCCGAAGTCGTCGAGCGCTATCTAAAAGCGTACGACGCGCGAGTCCAGGACAACCACGACCACATCCACGGGGCGAACATGGGCTTCAGCTCGGGTGCCTACTGGCGGGCGGGTGGCTTCCGGGCACTGGCTTCCGGCGAGGACGTCGACCTGGTTGCACGGTTCGAGGACGCCGGCTATCGGATTCATCGGGATACCGCCCGATCGGTCGTGACCTCCTCGCGTACCAAAGCCCGCGCGCCCCGCGGGTTCGGCGATCACCTGAGCGAACTCTCGGGCATCGCCACAGACGACGACGTGGCCACGGGAGATGTCGCATGACGGCGGGGCTGGTCCGGCACTGGCTGGAAACAGGGCGGCTGGAATTGCCGTTGCCGGCGTTGGGATACACCGCCGAACGCTGGCAAGGTTTGGGCAGGCTGGCTGAAGAAGACATCGCCGCCGCCCGTATCGCCGAAGCGCACGTCGACGCCGTCGCGATCTTGCACGAATTGGGCGGTAAGCCACCTGACCCCGACCAACTGTGGGGCGTCTGGGCGGCCGAATCGTCGGAGGCCGTCCTGACCGCAACCCACGTCGCCGGCGACGGCTTCGTGCTCAACGGCACCAAGGTGTGGTGCTCAGGCGCCGGGTTCTGCACGAACGCACTGGTCACCGCACGGATCGAGGGCGGTGATCGGGGGCTGTTCGCAGTTACCCTGACCGATGCCGGAGTGAGACCGCTGCCCAGTACCTGGTGGAATCCCGGAATGGCCGGCAGCGACACCCGGTCGGTGCAGTTCAACAATGTGCACGCGGTCCTGGTCGGCGCGCCCGGCGGCTACTTGAGCCGCGCCGGATTTTGGCACGGTGCGATCGGTGTGGCCGCCTGCTGGCTCGGCGGGGCGCGGCGCGTCGCCGAGCCGCTGTACCGCAGCGCCGGAAGCGAATCCGCCGACGCGTACACGCTGGCGCATTTGGGGGCGGTAGACGCCGCGCTAACCGCCGGCGACGCGGTGCTGGCCGCGGCGGCCGCCCAGGTCGACGCCGACCCTTTCGATAGGTCCGACACCGCGCAGTTGTTAGCCCGCCGGGTGCGCGCGGTAGTGGAACATGCCGTCGACGAGGCGATCTCGCGCACCGGACGGGCGCTAGGACCCGGGCCGCTGTGCCAGGACGGTAGGCACGCCCAGCGGGTCGCCGACCTGAGCATCTACATACGCCAGAGCCACGCCGAGCGTGACCTGGCCGAGCTGGGGCGGCTGGCTGGACGGCGCGGACATTGATAACCAATGGGCCGCGGTTTGCGGCCAGGCCGGTGGCCGAAGGCGGTACCGCCGTGCAGGATTGGCTGACAGCCGACCGGCCACCCCCACTCGATCTGGACGAGTGCGCCGCTCTGGTCGTCGTCTCCCCCCATCCTGATGACGAGACGCTGGGCATCGGGGCGACGGCAGCGCAGCTCGCGGCGGCGGGCGTGCCGGTGCAGCTGGTGGCGGTCAGCGACGGCGGCGGCGTGCACCCGGAGGCGTCGGCGGCCGAGCGGCTTGCTTTGGAAGCTCAGCGACGTGCGGAATTGCGCAGCGCTGCAGAGCTTTTGGAAGTCAGCGCACCGCTGCTGCTCGGACTGCCGGACGGGCAATTGACAGACCAAGAGGATCGCTTAGCGGCGCTGCTGACGCGCTACCTGGACGGCCGGCCGCCCGGAACCTGGTGTGCGGCGACCTGGCGGGGGGACGGCCACCCCGACCACGAGGCCGTCGGGCGGGCCGCGGCCATAGCCTGCACCCGCACCGGCATCGAACTGGTCGAATACCCAGTGTGGATGTGGCACTGGGCAGTCCCCGAAGATCCCGACGTGCCGTGGGATCGGGCCCGAACGATACCGCTCCGTGATTGGGCGGTACAGCGCAAAAGCCAAGCCGCACAATGCTTTCACAGCCAGCTCGAACCCGCTGGTCCCGATGCGGTGCTACCGCCCTTCGTGCTGGAACGGTTGATGGCAGTGGGAGAGGTGGTTTTTCGATGACCTCGCGACTGCCCGACGCGTACTTCGACAGGATGTACGCCGACGCCGATGATCCATGGCAACTGTCTGCGCGCTGGTACGAGCAACGCAAGTACGCGATCACGTTGGCCCTGCTACCGCGCGAGCGGTATCGGCATGCCTTTGAGCCGGGCTGTTCGATTGGTGCGCTGACCACACTGTTGTCGACCCGCTGCGAGCGGATCACCGCCGTCGACGTGGCCGAGGCGGCGTTGCGCGGCGCCGATACCGGACTGCGCGAGCGCGGTAGCCGAGACCGGGTGACGCTGTCACGTGGGTCGCTGGATGAGCAGTGGCCGGCCGGCCCTTTCGACCTGCTGGTGCTCAGCGAGGTCGCCTACTACCTGCACGCCGACGCCCTGGCAGCCACGCTGCGCCGGGAGTGCCCGCGGCTGGCGCCGGACGCCAGTGTGATTGCTGCGCACTGGCGCCACCCCGTTGCCGACTATCCACTGACCGGTGACGCCGCGCACGCCGTCATCGCGGCGACACCGGGCCTCGCGTCACTCGGGTGTTACCGCGACCGTGACGTGATCATCGAGGTGTTTGACAACGGCGACAGTCGTTCGGTGGCGGCGCGGGAAGAAGTGCCGGGGGCGCAGGCCTAGCGATGCGGGTTGCCACCTTCAATATCTTGCACGGACGCACGGTCGGTGACGGTGTCGACCCGCAGCGACTGCGCGACTGCGTGCGGCGACTGGATCCCGACGTACTGGCACTGCAGGAGGTCGACCTCGACCAACCGCGCTCCGGGCGGGCGGATCTGACCGCCGCCGCCGCCCAAGCCATGGGTGCTGTCGAGCACCGGTTCGTGGCGGCCATCTCCGGCACACCGGGTGCCACCTGGATGGCGGCGACCGGACGGGAACAGCCCGGGACCGCCGCGTATGGGATCGCGCTACTATCCCGGTTTCCCGCGGCCAGCTGGCAGGTGGTGCGGTTGCCCCGGATTCCGATGCGGTTTCCCATGTATCTGCCCGGCCCCAACAAGGTGATGATGGTCGACGAAGAGCCGCGGGCGGCGGTGATCGCCCGGCTGCACACTCCGCTGGGACCCATGACCGTGGCCAACACCCACCTGTCCTTTGTGCCGGGCTGGAATCTGCGCCAGGTGCGACGGCTGGCCCGCGACCTGCGGGGCCTGCCCGGCCCGCGATTGCTGATTGGCGATCTCAACCTCAGTCCCGCCGCGGCGCACCGCTGGTCGGGTATGCGGCCGTTGGCGTCGGCGCCGACATTCCCAGCCCCCCAGCCGGAGCGGCAGCTCGACCACATCCTGACCGACGACCCCGATCTGCACGGCGGTGGCGCCGCCGCAGAGCTGATGCCGATCTCCGACCACCGGCCACTGGTCGCCGAGGTATGGCGGTAGTCACCGATCCTTGCTGCGTGCCTCCGCGCCGGTCTCTCCGGCGTCGAAGTCGTCGTCGGCGCCGGTGCGTCCGACGTAATCGCCGTCGCGCTCGCGCCCGGCGCGCGAACTGGCGACGTGCTCGTCGGGCTCTACGTCGGATTCGGCTTTTCTGCGTTCGGCCATCAGGTCGCCTCTCGGTCGGTTATTGCGAAAAACAGCGGGCAGCGGGCAGCAACTCGGCGCTCATGTTGCGTTCCATCATTTTCAGCGCCGCCGACCCCAGTTCCTCGTCGATGTGCGCGACGGCGTCGGGTGGAACCACCACTTCGTAATGCCGTAGGTAGCCGTCGAGTGCGCTGTAGAGGATGCACTGCTCAGTGACCTGCCCGGCCAGCACGATGCGCTTGGTTTTGAGCCGGTGCAGTAGGTAGTCCAGTGCGGTGGAGTAGAACACGCTGTGCCGGACCTTGGTGATGAGCGGGCAGTCGGGCGTCGGCACCAGCGGTTCGACCAGTTCGGGATGCTCTCCGCGCAGGGCGTTGCCGATGATGGCCTCGCGGTCGGCAGTGAAGTCGCCGAGATTGTCGTTGACATACACCAAGTCGACGGCAACGCTCTTCTTGGCGTCTTCAACCAAGCCAAGCAGCGGTTCGACAACGTCGGCAGCGCTGTCGGCCAGCTGGTCGGCGTCCGGGTGGCGGTAATCGTTGAACATGTCGATTACCAGCAGGGCGGTGTCGCTCACAGGCGACCTATACCCGCTGTGCGCCGACTCAGCGCAAGTTGATGTCAGATTGTTGGATCTGCTGTGTGTGATTCACATTCGAATGGGGTACTTCCTGCGCCAACGGGCGACTGCGAGGTGCGTAGCCCGGTCACTCAGCAGGAAGGAACCCCATGCCTACCGTCAGTGACTACGACGCCCGCCGCGTGACCGAGGCCGACGCCGCAGACAAGAACCCGCTCCGCGAGCTGGGCACCATGCCCAAGCTGGCCACCGCGGTCGTCGACGACGACCCCAACGAATCGCCCTTCTTCGAGCTGCCCGGCGCGGACCTGTCCGGCGAGGAATTGTCCGTCGTGGTGATCCCGCAGCGCTCCGATGAGTTCACCTGCTCATGCTGCTTCCTGGTGCAGCACCGCAACCGGTTGCGTGTCTCCGGCGGCGGGCGCCAGATCTGCGCCGACTGCGCCTGACACGCACGATCTACGACCGCCGGTGATTGACCTGGCGTCGATCGCCGTGTTGTGTCGTGCGGGTGCCAACTCCGTTGAGTTCTCCACCCGGGCTACCCGCTCCGCGGGGGTTTCGTAGCGTCTTCGCGTCCGCGTACGCCGTGGCCTATTTGTTGGGCGGTGAGCGGAGGATGCTGCGGCTGATCCGGCGGTACGGGCCGATCATGACCATGCCGATCCTGAGTCTGGGCGATGTCGCCATCGTTTCTGACCCGGCGCTGGCCAAGGAAGTGTTCAGCGCGCCAACCGATGTGCTGCTCGGCGGCGAGGGCGTGGGTCCCGCGGCCGCGATTTACGGGTCGGGGTCGATGTTCGTTCAGGAGGAGCCAGAACACCTCCGGCGCCGCCGGCTGCTGACGCCGCCGCTGCACGGCGCCGCGTTGAACGGTTACCTGCCAATCATCCAGACGTGCGCTCGCGCAGCGATGCGCGATTGGCCCGTTGATACGCCGTTCGAAATGCTTTATGCAGCAAGGGATTTAATGCTTGACGTGATTGTGCGGGTGATCTTCGGCGTCGACGATCTTGACGAAGTGCGGCGGCTGGGGCGGCCATTCGAAAAGCTGCTGAACTTAGGAGTGTCAGAGCAATTGACGGTTCGCTATGCGCTGCGCGGACTCGGCACGTTGCGGGTGTGGCCGTCGCGCGCGCGTGCCAACCGCGAAATCGACGACGTCGTACTGCCGCTTATCGCCGCCCGGCGAGGCGAACCCGATCTGGCGTCTCGCCGCGACATCTTGGCGCTGTTGATGAATGCGCGCACTGAAGACGGAGAGCGGTTGTCGGACAGCGAGATTCGCGACGACCTGGTCACCCTGATGCTGGCCGGTCATGAGACCACCGCGACCACGCTGGCCTGGGTCTTCGACCTGCTGCTGCATCATCCCGATGCACTGCGACGGGTGCGGGAGGAGGCATCGAGCGGTGCCGAAACGTTCACCACGGCGGTGATCGAGGAGACGTTGCGGGTGCGTCCGCCGGCCCCGTTGACGGCGCGGGTCGCCGCGAAACCTTTTCCAATCGGCGGCTATACGGTGGGCGCTGGGACCCGCATCGTCGTGCACATCATCGCGATCAATCGCAATCCGGCCGTCTATGACAGCCCGCTCGAGTTCCGCCCGGAACGATTCCTCGGGACCCGGCCCCAGACGTACGCCTGGGTGCCGTTCGGCGGTGGCGTCAAACGGTGTCTGGGCGCGGCGTTTTCGATGCGCGAGCTGATCACCGTGCTGCACGTGCTGCTGCGCGAAGGCGAGTTCAGCGCGGTGGACAGCGCGCCCGAACGTATCGTGCGGCGATCCATCATGCTGGCGCCGCGCCGCGGCACCAGAGTTCTGTTTCGACCGCGGGCGGCGGGCTAGAACCCCCCGCAATCTGCCGTGAAAATTCGCGGTTGGAGCCCCGATTAGCGGGGTATTCACACCTCGTTCTCCAATTCGACAGCGTTCAACAGAAGGGGCGCGACGTGATTATCCTGGGCATTGTTCTGCTGGTGGTGGGCTATTTCACCGGCATCAGCATTCTGTACACAATCGGCGGCATCCTGCTGCTCGTCGGTGTGGTGTTGTGGATCCTGGGGGCGGTTGGGCGCCCCGTCGGCGGTCGCAGGGTCTGGTACTAGCGCTGGTAGGCGCATAGTTTCCGGATGCTTAGGCATCTGACTGCGAATCGATGCGGGCTAGGGGCATTCGCCCTTGGCCCGCATCGGGCTTTGGCGATTAGCAATTCTTTTTGAAACTCTTGAGTGGATTTCGAGCGACAGTTGTGATTGTCAATTATTGGCGGAAAATTTGGTGCTGCACAGATTGCTGAGGCGGTCTGTGCCTACACGTGGGCACTACGACCGAATGCCGAATCCGGGCGAATCTGTGTGAGATCACTAAGGCGGGGTTGCGGTCAGCGCGCGATGTGTGTCCGCCGCCGACGGGCAATGCGATGCCGACGGGGTCGGTCGGCGGCGACTCGGTCGCGGTCGAGGTCGCGGTCGCCGCAGTCGATCTGGTGGGTAAGCATGGGCGTTTCGATGGTGCCGGGGCACTCGGAGTGGAGCCTGATCGTGGGCGACATGCTCTGCAACTTGCATGCAGCACTCGACCACGCGGTCTATGAACACGCCACAAGCCGACCTGTTCCCGCACGATGAGGCGGTCGCGGACACGCTGGACATCGCAGTTGCAGGCGGTGCGCAAAACTGCTGCGGACGCTCGAACCCATTGGCTCCTGACGCAAATCCGACCATATACTTGCTGGTCAGAGCCCTATTAGCTGAGTCGGGGTGGCGGGATTCGAACCCACGGCCTCTTCGTCCCGAACGAAGCGCGCTACCAAGCTGCGCCACACCCCGCTTGAAGCCTCGACAGCGTATCGCACCGGTCCGGTGCACCGCCAAACGCGTCGGCCTGGGCGCGCGAATGCCGCGGCTAGACCCAGCGGCCGGAACGCTCGAACTCGGCCAGCGTCTGGCCCGGACCGCTGGGATCGAGGCCCTGGGCTGCCACCCACTCGTCGTCGAAATAGGTGTCGGTGTAGCGGTCGCCGCTGTCGGCGAGCAGGGTCACCACCGAGCCGTCGCGCCCGTTGGCGACCATCTCGGCGAGCAGTTCGAACGCTCCCCAGAGGTTGGTCCCGGTCGACGGCCCAACCCGGCGGCCCAGAACGGCGCTGGCGTGGCGCGAGGCCGCGATCGAGGCGGCGTCGGGCACCGAGACCATCCGGTCGACGACCGACGGCAGAAACGACGGCTCGACCCGGGGGCGACCGATGCCCTCGATCCGCGACGACACCCCCGTCACGATGTCGTACCGCCCTGCGGCGTAGGCGGGGAAGAAGGCCGAGTTCTCGGGGTCTACGACGCAAAGTCGCGTCGCGTGCCGCCGGTAGCGGATGTAGCGGCCGATCGTGGCACTGGTTCCACCGGTGCCGGCGCCCGCCACGATCCAGGCCGGGATCGGATGCGTCTCGTCACGCATCTGCAGATAGATCGATTCGGCGATGTTGTTGTTGCCCCGCCAGTCGGTGGCCCGCTCGGCGTTGGTGAACTGATCCAGGTAGTGGCCGCCCGTCTCCGCGGCGACCCGCGCGGCTTCGGCGTAGACCTCGCCGGAGTGCTCCACGAAATGGCAACGGCCACCCTGTGATTCGATCAGCGCGATTTTCGCGGCGCTGGTGCCCGCCGGCATCACGGCGACGAACGGCAGACCCAGCAGCGCTGCGAAATACGCCTCGGACACCGCCGTCGAACCAGAGGACGCCTCGACCACCGTCGTGCCCTCGTCGACCCATCCGTTACACAGTGCGTAGAGAAACAGCGAACGGGCCAGCCGGTGCTTAAGGCTGCCGGTGATATGCGTCGTTTCGTCTTTCAGATACAACGCGACATCGCAGTCGTGACCCCACGCAGACGGCAGCGGGTAGCGCAGCAGATGAGTGTCAGCGCTGCGTCGGGCATCCGCCTCGATCAGCCGGATCGCATTGTCGGCCCAGCTTCGGGACCGGTTGTGGACCGCGACCCGAGCCCGATCGGTCAACGCACCGACATGCTGGGCTGGGAGCGCCCCAGGTTGCTGGTCGCGTCCCGGCCACCCATCGGGGTGGCGATCAACGTCAGCAGGGTGGCCTCGGGCCGGCAGCAGAACCGCACCGGGGCGAACGGTGACGTGCCGATGCCAGCGGAGACGTGCAGCCGCATGTTCGCACCCCATTGCGACGGACCCTTGGCGCGGGAGCGGTCTAGGCCGCAATTGGTCACGATTGCCCCGTAGAACGGCACGCACAGCTGCCCGCCGTGGGTGTGGCCCGCCATCACCAGCTGGTAGCCGTCGGAGGCGAAGCGGTCCAGCACCCGCGGCTCGGGGGAGTGCACCAAGCCCAGCTTCAGGTTGGCGGCGGGGCTAGCCGGGCCCGCGATGGTGTCGTAGCGGTCCCGGTCGATGTGGGGGTCGTCGACGCCGGCGGCGGCGATGTGCAAGCCAGCGACCTCGAACTCGCGCCGGGTGTGCGTCATGTCCAGCCAGCCGCGTTCGGTGAATGCCGCACGCAGGTCCTGCCAGGGCAGCGGCTCACCCTTGACACGGTGGTCCGGGTTGGTCAGATAGTTCGCCGGGTTCTTCAGCCGCGGGCCGAAGTAGTCGTTGCTGCCGAAGACAAACACACCAGGCCGAGACAGCAGGTCGCCGAGCGCTTGCACCACCGCGGGCACCGCCTTCGGGTGCGCCAGGTTGTCGCCGGTATTGACCACCAGGTCAGGCTCCCAGCTGGCCAGCTCACGCAACCAGGCCTGCTTACGACGTTGGTTGGGCGTCATGTGCAGGTCGCTGACATGCAGCACCCGCAGCGGTGTGGAGCCGGGGCTCAGAACCGGGATCGTCACCTCGCGCAGCACGAATGCATTGCGCTCGACTAGCGAGGCGTAACCGATCCCGGCGACTGCCGAGCCGGCCAGTGCGGCACCGGTGCGTAATAGGACGGGCAGTACATCAGCCATGCAGGCAGAATACTGCCGGTCGCCGTATCGACGCGCACTTCTTGCCCCGATCAGGGATTACGGAGGCGGCGGCGCTGGCGGCGGGGGTGCCAAGAGCGGGATGGTGATGGGCGGCAGGCCAGGTATCTCCACGACCTGCGATCCGACCACCTCCGGCGGTAGCCCCTCCGGCGGCGGAGGCGGTGGCGGCGGGATTCCGTTGCTGATCTGGATTGTGATGATCGAACCGGGAATCGTCTGGCCGCTGGGCGAGGTACCGACGACTTCGCCGTACTTGGCGCTGCTGTTGACCGAGTTCGGCTGGTCGGCGACCCGGAACCCGGCGTCTCTCAGTCGCTGACGTGCCTGCTCGAGGTCGAGCCCGGCCACGCTGGGCACCCGGCCGGCGGGTGAGCCCTCCACGTAGCGCGGATCGGTGGGCGGCAGATGGACCTCGCCGAAGTTGTTCGCGATCGGCTGCAGCGCCGTGAACCAGGTTCGTGCCGGCTCGTTACCGCCGTACAGGTCGCCGCTGCCGCAGTGACGCAGCGGCGCCGAGCACAGGTCGGTCGGTGACGGCGAGTCGTCGTAGATGTAGTTGGCGGCCGCGTAGCGGTTGGTGAATCCCACGAAGCCCGACGAGCGGTGCGCCTCGGTGGTGCCCGTCTTGCCGGATACGGGCAGATTCCAGCCGGCGGCACTGGCAGAACCGGCCGCGGTGCCGCCGCCCACCGCGTCCTTGCTCATCGCGTTGGCCAGGGTGTTGGCCAGCCCCTCGGGCACCACCTGTTCGCAGGTCTCGGTGGTGACGGCCACCTCATTGCCGTTGCGGTCGATCAGTTTGTCGATCGGGTTGGGCGGGCACCACGTGCCGCCGGAGGCCAGCGTTGCCGCCACGTTGGACAGCTCCAGCGCGTTGACCTCGATGGGGCCCAGGGTGAACGAACCGATGTTCTGGCGCTTGACGAAGTCGGCAAGGCTCTCGTTGCTGTCGGGGTTGTAGTCGCGCGCCGTGCCGGGGTTGGCGTAGGAACGCAGGCCGAGTTTGATCGCCATATCGACCGCAGGTGACACGCCGATCTGCGATATCAGCTTGGCGAACGCGGTGTTGGGGGAGGTCGCCAGCGCGTCGGTCACGTTCATCGAGCCGCGGTAGTTGCCGGCGTTGACCACACACCACGTGTCCTTGGGACATCCCTTGGCGCCACCGCTGCCCAGCCCCTTGGCCTGGAACCGAGGCGGCACTTCGAGGTTGGTGTTGATTCCCATCCCCATATCCATCGCCGCTGCGGTGGTGAATAACTTGAAGATCGACCCGGCGCCGTCGCCGACCAGTGAGAACGGCTGCGGACGCATGGTCTCGCCGGCCTCGGTGTCCAGCCCGTACTTGCGGTTGCTGGCCATCGCTACCACTTTGTGGGACGTCTTACCCGGCAGGATCACGCTCATCACGCTCGAGATGCCGCTTAGCGTCGGGGGCGCGAACTTGTCGATCGCCGACTTCACCGGAATCTGCACATCAGGATCCAGCGAGGTCCGGATCAGATAGCCGCCCCTGGCCACCTGCTCCTTACTAATACCGGCGCGGGACAGGTACTCCTGGACGTAGTCGCAGAAGAACGCGCGATCGCCGGCGGCGATGCAACCCCGGGGCAACTCGTTGGGCTGCGGCAGCACGCCGAGCGGTTGCACCTTGGCCGCCCGCAGCGCGTCGGCCTGATCGGGGATGTTCTCGATCATGGTGTCCAGCACCAGGTTGCGCCTGGCCAGCGCGCCTTCGGGGTTGGTGTACGGGTTCAGCGTGCTGGTCGACTGCACCATGCCGGCTAGCAGTGCGGCCTGCTGCCAGTTCAAGTCGATCGCGTTGACGCCGAAGTAGGTCTGCGCGGCATCCTGAATCCCAAACGAGTTGTTGCCGAATGACACCAGGTTGAGGTAGCGGGTCAGGATTTCGGGCTTGGTGAAGGTCTTGTCCAGCGTCAGCGCCATTCGGATCTCGCGCAGCTTGCGCGCCGGCGTGGTCTCGACGGCCGCACGCTTCTCCGCGTCGGTCTGCGCGGTGACCAGCAGTTGGTAGTTCTTGATGTACTGCTGCTCGATGGTCGAACCGCCGCGCGTCCCCGAATCGCCGGACGCATAGCCCGCAAGGCCGGTCAGGGTACCTTTCCAGTCCACTCCGTTGTGGTCGGCGAACCGCTTGTCCTCGATGGATACGATCGCCAACTTCATGGTGTTGGCAATCTTGTCCGACGGCACTTCGAAGCGGCGCTGCGAGTACAGCCAGGCGATGACATTGCCCTTGGCGTCGACCATCGTCGACACAGCCGGGACCTGACCTTCGAGAAGCTGGGCCGAGCCATTGGCGACGACCTCCGAGGCGCGGTTGGACATCAACCCGACGCCACCGGCGAACGGAAACATCAGCGCGGTGGCAACAACGCTGGCCAGCAGACAACACCCCGCGAGCTTCGCCAGGGTGAGCGCGACCGGGGGGCGCTCGGACATGCGTACTACAGTAGCGGCCCTCCTTCACGCTCCCGCGCCGCGCAGCAGGAAAAAATTCTTGAGCAGGTGTTGAACAGGTTTGCCAGGGGGCGGGGGTCGGGGCCCGCACCGACATCACAGGTCAGAGCCACAAAAAGTGACAGGCCGGAAGAGCGGGGCCGACCGCCCGAATCGAAGACGGGACGACCGTCCCAGAAAAAGCGTTATCGTACTGTTGCGCAATTGCGGCCTGACCACCTAACTTATATACGCAGTGAGATTCAGGTAACACCGATGTGCGCAATGTGTCCCAGACCGCACCTCGGCTGGTACCCGAGGAGGGCGGCCGTCAGCGGCGGCCGAAAGGAAAGGGATCAGCTCGTGTCAGGAACAAGCCCGGGCGCACGCAAGACGAACCTCACGTCCACCGGCAACCTGTTACGCAGCGTGGAGGCGGACGACCGCATCGCCTGGGTTTCGCAGGCGCTATGCCGGGCAACCGATCCCGACGAACTCTTCGTGCGGGGAGCCGCCCAGCGTAAGGCCGCGGTGATCTGCCGGCACTGCCCGGTAATGCAGGAATGCGGGGCCGACGCCCTGGACAACAAGGTCGAATTCGGTGTTTGGGGTGGCATGACCGAGCGCCAGCGCCGGGCGCTGCTCAAGCAGCACCCCGAGGTGGTCTCGTGGTCGGATTACTTCGACAAGCGCAAGCGCCGCAACATCATCTGAGGCGAGGGTCAGCACGCCGGGTTCGGCGGTGCTCGTCATTTCTTTTTTATTACAGCAGTGCCCGATGCCAACCCTGGATTGCGCTGTTTTAGCAGTTCAATAGGGGTTTGTTGGAGTGCTACCCGGGCCGGCGTTTTTGCTCGCCGTTGAACCGTCGTCAAATAACAGCTTCGTGGACGGCATCATTGCAGCTCTGCGCGTCGCGACAAACCGTGCGGTGGTTGTAACGCGGGAAGTCGGCAACGGACGCGGGATCAGGTTGGGTTGTATTCAACTCAGGATCGCAAACCCCGTCCCCGGTGCGTGAAGATGGTAGCTCCCGGCCGGGTTACGTCATTACATTTCTGTTACACGATAGCTGGCCAAATTAAAGGCCGACGGGTATTCGTGCAGGTCAGGGCGCAAAAAGCGACATCTTTCCCACCCTATCGGGGGCCGTTACGATTGCATCAGCGTCAAATAACGGCGCTGCTCCCACCCATCACCGCAGGTGAAAGGCACTATCGGGCACTGGTGCGACGATCAATTGCCCAACGAGACCGTCAACCCACCGCCGTGATCTGGTCCGCCAGCGCGCGCAACGCCTCCAGATCTGAGACGTCGAACGGGAGTGACGGCACTCCGATAACCGGAACGTGCGGGTTTGCGCCGGTGAACCGGGACAGCAGCCGTATCTCCCGCTTAGCGGTCTGCGCGCGGTCGGCATGGATCTTCAGCACCGCGGCCGCCAGCGCGGCCGCCTCCGACTTATCGGACTCCAAGTTCTCGGCAGCGTCGATCGCCCGTTCGACCGGCAGCGAGCACAGCGTCGGGTGGGTGCGGTTGAGCACCAGCCCCGCCAGCGGCATCCCCTCCTGGGACAACCGATCGACGAAGAAAGAAGCTTCGCGAAGAGCATCGGGCTCGGCGGCCGACACCACCACGAACTGCGTCCCGCGCCGCTTCAGCAACGAGTAGGTGCGCTCGGCCTTTTCACGGAAACCACCAAAGGTGGCATCCAGAGACTGCACGAACGCGGCGGCGTCGGCGAGCATCTGCGAACCCAGAATCGTCGAAATCGCCTTCATCGCCAGCCCCATCGCTCCGGTCACCAGGCGGCCAATACCCCGGCCCGGTGCGAGCAGCAGGCGCCACAGGCGGCTGTCCATGAAGCTGCCCAGCCGTTTGGGTGCGTCCAGGAAGTCCAGTGCGTTACGCGACGGCGGCGTATCCACCACCACCAGGTCCCACCGGTCCTGCGCCAGCAGCTGCCCCAGCTTCTCCATGGCCATATACTCTTGCGTACCGGCCAGCGACGTGGCGACGGTCTGATAGAACTGATTGTCCAGAATCGATTGGGCCCGATCGGATCCCGAATACTGGACCACCATTTCGTCGAACGTGCGACGCATGTCGAGCATCATCGCGTGCAGTTCGCCGGGCACCTCCGGAGCCAGCGGCACCCGTTGCGGTGTATTCCCAAGGTCGTTGACGCCCAACGCTTGTGCGAGCCGCTTAGCCGGGTCGATGGTCAAAACTACTACGGTGCGCCCATATTCGGCCGCCCGCAGCGCGATTGCCGCTGCCGTGGTGGTCTTACCCACTCCGCCAGCGCCACAGCACACCACGACGCGATTGGACGTATCGGCCAGGATTGCCGCCATATCAAGGGTTTCAGGCTTGTGTGGGTGCGTCATATTTATCGAACCCCTTGCTGTGCAAGCACTTCCGAAAGTTCGTACAGGCTACCTAGGTCGACACCGTCGGCGATGGTTGGCAACTCTAGCCGCGGCACGTGCAACGCATCGAGCTGCTGCGCGGTCTCGGAGCGGGCAGCGATGCGGGTCGCGTGTTCGATCGTCTCGGTCAACAGTCCGGCGAAATCTTCGTCCTCGAGCTTGATGCCGGCCGCCGCCAGGCCGGTCCGTACCGAGTCCACGTCAACGACACCCTCGGCGGCCTTCGCCAGGTCGCCGGCGTCCAGGAATGGCGGGATATTGCGGTTCACGATCACGCTGCCGATCGGCAGCTGCATCTCGGCGAGTTCCTCGATAGCTTCCAGTGTTTCCTGCACCGGCAACGCTTCCAGCAGCGTCACCAGGTGGATGGCGGTCTGGTCGGAGTGCAGCAACCTGACCACGCCCTCGGCTTGCGAATGCACCGGGCCACCCTTGGCCAGGTCTGAAACCGCCTTGGTGACATCCAGAAACCGGGCGATGCGACCAGTGGGTGGCGCGTCGACGACGATCGCGTCATAGAGCGGCCGCTTGTTCTTGTCGAGGCGGATCACCGTCTCCTTGATCTTGCCGGTGAGTAGCACGTCGCGCAGTCCGGGAGCGATCGTCGTTGCGAACTCGATGGCACCGATCCGGCGCATCGCACGGCCGGCGAGGCCCAGGTTGTAGAACATGTCGAGGTACTCCAGGAACGCCGCCTCGAGCTCGATCGCCAGCGCGTTGACTTGGCCGCCGCGTTCGGCCGTGGCGATCTTGACTTCCTGGTAGGGCAGTGGCGGCACGTCGAACAGTTGCGCAATCCCTTGGCGCCCTTCAACTTCGACCAGCAAGACTTTGCGGCCGCCCGCGGCCAGGGTCAGAGCGAGGGCTGCCGCGATCGTCGACTTCCCGGTGCCGCCTTTGCCCGTCACGAAGTGCAGGCGAGCCTTCGACAGGCGCGACGGCCATCCGACGGTGCTGCCGCCACTCGATGTGTTTGCCACCATCGCATGCTAGCCCTACTGGTTTGGCCGATAAGCTCGCGGCATGACCCAACCCACCGCATGGGAATATGCCACGGTTCCGCTACTCACCCACGCCACCAAGCAGATCCTCGATCAGTGGGGCGCCGACGGCTGGGAGCTGGTGTCGGTGCTACCCGGCCCCACCGGCGAGCAGCACGTCGCCTATCTCAAGCGCCCCAAGTGAGCGCCAAAGCCCGACTGCAAGAACTTGGCCTCGAGCTTCCGCAGGTAGTCGCACCGCTGGCGGCCTATGTTCCGGCGGTGCGCACCGGCAACCTCGTCTACACCGCGGGCCAATTGCCGTTCGTCGAAGGAAAGCTGGCCGGCACCGGCAAGGTCGGCGCCGAGGTTGCCCCCGATGTCGGCAAGACGCTAGCCCGTGCCTGCGCACTCAACGCGCTGGCGGCGGTGGATTCGCTGGTCGGTCTGGACTCGGTGACCCAGGTGGTCAAGGTGGTCGGATTCGTCGCCTCCGCACCGGGATTCCACGGTCAGCCGGGCGTGGTCAACGGGGCCTCCGAATTGTTCGCCGAAGTCTTCGGCGACGCCGGCAAGCACGCGCGCTCCGCGGTCGGCGTGGCTGAACTGCCGCTGGACGCGCCGGTGGAGGTGGAGCTAGTCGTGGAGGTCAGTTAGCGACCGATGCCTGAGACGACAGCGCTCACCCATCCTGCCTACGGTCAGTTGCGGGCGGTCACCGAGACCGCCTCGGTGCTGCTGTGTGACAACCCCGGGCTGATGACGTTGGACGGCACCAACACCTGGGTGCTGCGCGGCTCGCGCAGCGACGAGCTGGTGATCGTCGATCCCGGGCCCGACGACGACGAGCACATTGCCCGGGTCGCCGCACTCGGCCGGATCACCCTGGTGCTGATCAGTCACCGCCACCTCGACCACACCGACGGCATCGACAAGCTGGTCGAGTTGACCGGGGCGACAGTGCGCTCGGCGGGCAGCGGATTCCTGCGCGGCCTCGGGGGTCATCTGACCGACGGCGAGGTGATCGACGCCGCCGGCTTGAAGATCAAGGTGATGGCCACCCCAGGCCACACCGCGGACTCGTTGTCATTCGTGCTGGAGGATGCGGTGTTGACCGCAGACACGGTGCTGGGCCGCGGCACGACGGTGATGGACAAAGAAGACGGCAATCTGACCGCGTATCTAGACTCGCTGCAACGGCTACGAGGGTTGGGCGGCCGCGCGGTATTGCCCGGGCACGGACCAGAGCTGCCGGATCTGGATGCCATCACCGAGGAATATCTAGTGCACCGCCAGCAGCGGCTGGATCAGGTACGCGCGGCGCTGCGGGAGCTCGGCGAGGAAGCCAGCGCCCGGCAGGTGGTCGAGCACGTCTACACCGACGTCGACGAGAAGCTATGGGACGCCGCCGAGTGGTCGGTCGAGGTGCAACTGAACCACTTACGTGCCTGAACGCCCGCGCTTACCTCGCTCGGTCGCGCCCGCGCTCCGCGCGGTCTTACCTCGCTCGGGGTCTGATTCTCGCTCGGTCGCGCCCGCGCTCCGCGCGGTCTTACCTCGCTCGGCGGGCTAAGCGCTCAGAGTCGGAGATGAGCACGCTCTTGCCCTCCAGTCGAATCCAGCCACGGTGTGCGAAGTCAGCCAGCGCCTTGTTCACCGTTTCCCGCGAGGCACCCACGAGCTGGGCGATCTCCTCCTGGGTGAGATCGTGGGTGACCCGCATCGCGCCACCCTCCTGGGTGCCGAACCGCTGAGCAAGCTGAAGCAGCTGCTTGGCGACCCGGCCCGGAACGTCGGTGAAGATCAGGTCGGCCAGGTTGTTGTTGGTGCGGCGCAATCGGCGCGCCAACACACGCAACAGCTGCTCGGCGATCTCGGGGCGGTCGGCGATCCAGGCCCGCAGTGCGTCGCGGTCCATAGACACCGCGCGGACCTCGGTGATCGTCGTCGCGCTGGACGTTCGGGGACCCGGGTCGAAGATGGACAGTTCACCGAACATGTCCGACGGGCCCATGATGGTGAGCAGGTTCTCGCGGCCGTCTGGTGATCGGCGACCGATCTTCACCTTGCCGGCGACGATGATGTAGAGCCGATCACCCGGCTCGCCTTCAGCGAAAACCGTGTGTCCGCGGGGGAAATCAACGGGCTGCAGCTGCTTGGTCAACGCAGCGACTGCGTTGGGTTCAACCCCTTGGAAGATTCCTGCCCTTGCCAGGATCTCGTCCACGTTGCCTCTTCTTGCCTCTTCAGGTTCTAACCAAGTTGATATGGGCAGGCCAAACTGTGACGGCCGACACGAGTCTAAAGGTAGGCCAAACGGCGCGACCTGCCAACGCTACACACGATTAACGTGTCGAGTCACCGTAACGTGCGTGTTGCTCCGGTAGCGGGTGTCGAAGCCCGCGGCGTGGCGGGCGGGCAGACCCGAGTCGATTCGCGCGACGAAGTCGACGGCAAATAATGTCTCGGCGTGATGACGCCCGGTCAGTTGCTTGGGCTCCGGGGCCGCCAACAAGCCCAGCGCCTGGCGGCGATGCAGGTACTCCAGCGCCTCCGGCATACCCTCCCGGGCCAGCGTGTGCATGTCAACGGCCTCGGCCTGGTCCAGAAATTCGGCGACGTCGGTGGCTGTCACGGTGTCGCGGGCAAGCATCTGCTCCAGCCGCCCGAGCCCGAGCGTCGCGAGCATCAGCAACCCCGGAATGCAGGCCACCAGCAACCACAACACAAGGAGAGTAAACACTGCGAAGGTCTCAGCGAGATTACGAAATCAGTACTCTGTCGTAGGTGACAGCGGCGAAATCTTCCAGGCGTGGGAAATCCAAGCCCGCCCCACTCGCTCCGGTGCTCGCCAAGCGCTTCGCGACCGAGACCCACGCCGGTTTGGTGCGCCGCGCGCGACGTATGAATCGCACACTGGCGCAAGCCTTTCCGGTTGTCTACTGCGAGTTGGACTTCACCACCCCGCTGGAACTGGCAGTGGCGACCATTCTGTCTGCGCAAAGCACCGACAAACGGGTCAATCTGACGACGCCGGCATTGTTCGCCCGCTACCGGACCGCATTGGATTATGCGCAGGCCGATCGCGAAGAACTCGAGGCCCTGATTCGTCCCACCGGGTTCTACCGCAACAAGGCGTCGTCGCTCATCGGGTTGGGTCAAGCCCTCGTCGAGCGGTTCGACGGCGAGGTCCCCAAAACCATGGTGGAACTAGTGACGCTTCCCGGCGTCGGCCGCAAGACCGCCAACGTGATCCTGGGCAACGCGTTCGATATTCCTGGCATCACCGTGGACACTCACTTCGGCAGACTCGTGCGACGGTGGCGGTGGACCGCGGAAGAGGATCCGGTCAAGGTCGAGCACGCCGTCGGCGAACTGATCGAGCGCAAGGAATGGACACTGCTCAGCCACCGCGTGATCTTCCACGGCCGCCGCGTCTGCCACGCCCGCAAGCCGGCCTGCGGGGTTTGCGTGCTGGCCAAGGACTGCCCGTCTTTCGGGCTTGGACCCACCGAACCATTGCTGGCCGCGCCCCTGGTCAACGGCCCGGAAACTGACCACCTGCTGGCCATGGCCGGGCTTTGACGCCGAGATTGCGCTGGACCATCGCGATCCTGGCGGTGGCCGCCGCGATGGTGCTGGCGCTGGTGGCCCAACTACGAGACGACGCTGCGCCGTCCGCGGGACGCACCGGAATCCAGCCCCCCGCTCAGCGTGAGCACCGTGACGCTGACACCCCGGCGGCGCTGGCCGGCCCCCGCCAGCGCGCCGGCCTGCCGGCCTGTCCGGCCGCCGGCACCGGTGACGGGCCGCCCGCACTGCGCGGAGTAGTAGTGGAATGCGCGGCCGATGGCACCCCGGTCGACGTGGCGAAAGCGTTGGCCGGACGCCGCGTGGTGGTCAACCTCTGGGCATACTGGTGCGCGCCGTGCACAGCCGAACTACCCGCCATGGCCGAGTATCAGCGTCGGTCGGGTGACGACGTGTTGGTGCTGACGGTGCACCAGGACGAGAACGAGACGGCCGCTTTGCTGCGGTTGGCCGAGCTTGGCGTTCGGTTACCGACGTTGCAGGACGGTCGGCGCAGGGTGGCATCAGCGTTGCGAATGGTTAACGTGATGCCCGCGACGGTCGTGCTGCGGCCAGACGGTAGCGTTGCGAAAACCCTGCCGCGGGCTTTCGGCAGCGCAGACGAGATCGCGGCCGCGGTAGGAGAAGGCGCGGGGTAGGAGGGAGGCGCCGGTGACCGCAGCGATTCCCCTGACTCCGGACGTGGGCCCGCCGTGGCTGCGGCCGCTCGTCGACAACATCGATCAGATTCCCGACGCATACCGGCGGCGCCTGCCGGCCGATGTCCTCGCCATGGTGACCGCGGCAAGATCGGTTTCGTCGGTGCGCCGCACAGGCCGCGACGCCGCGGTACTGGTCTTGTTCTCCGGGCCGCCGGATGCACCCGCCGAGGGCGGGGTGCCCGACGACGCCGACCTGTTGCTCACCGTGCGGGCCGCCACGCTGCGTCACCACGCCGGGCAGGCCGCCTTCCCGGGCGGCGCTTCCGATCCCGGCGACGAGGGTCCCGTCGCGACCGCGCTGCGAGAAGCGCGGGAGGAGACCGGGATTGACGTCAGCAGGCTGCATGCCCTGGCCACCATGGAACGGACGTTCATCGCGCCGTCCAACTTTCACGTCGTCCCGGTACTCGCCTATTCGACCGATCCCGGACCAGTCACCGTCGTCAACAACGCCGAGACGGCGATCGTGGCGCGGGTCCCGGTGCGGGCGTTCATCAACCCGGAGAATCGGCTAATGGTGTACCGCGGCACGTTGGGCAAGCGCTGGGCCGGACCGGCGTTTCTGCTGAACCAAATGCTGGTGTGGGGCTTCACTGGCCAGGTGATCTCCGCGGTTCTAGACGTCGCGGGGTGGTCCAAGCCCTGGGACACCGACGACCTTCGCGAGTTGGACGACGCCATGGTGCTGGTGGGTGACTCCCGATGAATACGATGACTCCGTCGCAGTGGCTGGATATCGCTGTCCTGGCGGTGGCGTTCATTGCCGCGATCTCCGGATGGCGTTCCGGTGCACTGGGTTCCATGCTGTCGTTCGCTGGGGTGGTGCTGGGCGGCATGGCCGGGGTGTTGCTGGTGCCGCATCTGGTCGGCCACATCTCCGCGCCGCGCGCGAAACTGTTTGCCGCCCTGTTCGTGATCCTGGCCCTGGTGGTGGTCGGTGAAGTCGCCGGCGTGGTGCTGGGGCGCGCCGTGCGCGGCGCGATCCGCAACCGGCCGGTGCGTCTGGTCGATTCGGTGATCGGGGTGGGGCTGCAGCTGGTGGTGGTGCTGACCGCGGCCTGGCTGTTGGCGACACCGCTGACTCAGTCCAAAGATCAACCGGAGCTGGCGGCCGCCGTGCGGGGTTCCCGGGTGCTCGCCGAGGTCAACGAGGTGGCCCCGACCTGGTTGAAGACCGTGCCCAAGCGGCTTTCGGCGCTGCTCAACATCTCCGGCCTGCCGGCGGTTCTGCCGCCGTTCAGCCGGACCCCTATCATCCCGGTCGCCTCACCGGATCCGGCGCTGGCCAACAACCCGGTGGTCGCCACCGTCGCGCCCAGTGTCGTCAAGATCCGCAGCCTGGCGCCCAGCTGCCAGAAAATTCTGGAGGGCACCGGGTTCGTGATCGCCCCGGAACGGGTGATGACGAACGCGCACGTGGTGGCAGGATCGAACAGCGTCTCGCTGCAGGTCGGTGGAAAGGACTTCAACGCCACGGTCGTGTCCTACGACCCGCAGGTGGACATCGCGATCCTCAGCGCGCCGGGGCTACCGTCGGCCCCTCTGGAATTCGCGGTGAACCCGGCCAAGACCGGCACCGACGTGGTGGTCCTCGGTTACCCGGGCGGTGGCAACTTCACCGCCACTCCGGCCCGCATCCGGGAGATCATCAAGCTCAGCGGACCCGACATCTACCACAGCCCACAACAGGTGACCCGCGACGTCTACACCATCAGAGCCGATGTGGAGCAAGGTGATTCAGGTGGACCGCTGATCGACCTCAACGGTCGTGTGCTCGGTGTGGTGTTCGGCGCCGCCGTCGATGACGCCGACACCGGCTTCGTGTTGACCGCGGAGGAAGTGAACAGTCAGCTGGCCAAGGTGGGCGCCACCCAGCAGGTCAACACCGGGGCCTGCGTCACCTGACCCGCTGCTGCTCCAGGAACCGCACCAGGTGCCGGTTGATCTCCTGCGGCGCCTCCTCGTGACTGAAATGCCCTGCGCCGGCCACAGATATGTACCGGCCGTGCGGAGCGTAGCGCTGGGTCCGTTCGACCGGCGCGGCCCGCACATAAGGGTCGAGGTCGCCGCGAATGTGCAGTAGCGGCACACCGAGCGGCGCCTCCGTCGACTTGATGAACCGGTGGCCCTCACTGCGCAACTGGCTGCGCACCGCCCAGCGCTGATACTCCAGCGCGCAGTGCGCGGCCCCTGGGATCCGGATAGCCCGGCGCAGGTAGCCGACGGATTGTGAAAAGTCCTCGGATGCAATCCATTTAGCGCTGCTACGGCTGCGCACCAGGCGTTCGATCTCGGCACCGTTGTTCCGGGTGAGGAGCCGCTCCGGGTACAGCGGCGCCTGGTAGCGCAGCAGTGTCGGCAGCAATGCGCGGCTCTGATCGCGGCGGGTCAGCGTGGACCGGCGCAACGCGGCCGGGTGCGGAGAGCTGACCAGAGCGATAGCGCGCACCAGCCGCGAATGCAGCAGCGCGGTGGCCCAGCAGGCCAGTCCGCCGTCGGCATGGCCGATCAGCGTCGCCGACGAATGCCCCAGCGCGCGGATCAGTCCGGCGGTGTCCCCGGCCAGCGTCCAGCCGTCGTAGCCGCGAGGCGGCTTGTCGCTGCCGCCGTAGCCGCGCAGGTCGACCGCGACCACCCGGGCCCCGCTCAACCCCCGCAACTGATGGCGCCAGGACCACCAGAACGAGCCGAACCCATGCAGCAGGATGACCAGCGGACGGGCGGTCGCCGGCGCACCGGCGTCCACACCGTCGGGAACCGCTTCGACGACGTGGAAGCGGATACCGTTGGCGTGCACATCCAGATGACGCCAGGGCCCGTCGATGCGGACCATCGACGGATCTGGAGCCGGCATCTACCAACCCGACGGATCGGTGGGTGTCTTGTCGGAGGTGATCGCCGCGGCCGCCGGCGTTTTGTCGTGCCCCGGCGTGAATGCGGCGGGCAATTCCTTTACCGACTCGATGGTCTTGCTCGGCCCCCTGATCCGGCGCACCTTCAGGAAGCCCAGCAGGGCCAGCACCGCGGTGACCACGACCATGATCGCGAAGACGATCAGGAACGCCACCCAGCGCCAGAGCCAGGTATCGAGGAGCTCGGCCAGGAAGAAGAACAGGAAGAAGGTGGAGTAGAAAAGGATCACCAGCGCGGAGATGAAGAAGACGCTGCCGGTCAGGCCTTTCTTCACATCGCGGGTGATCTCGGCACGGGCCAGCTCAACCTCGGCGCGCACCAGCGTCGACATCTGCGCGGTTGCATCCTTGATCAGGTCGCCCACCGACGGCTCACCGGCCCTGGCGTGGGGGTCGGCCAGGGGAATCGTGGTCAGCGTGTTGGGCACACCGTTCTTATCGGGTTTGCTCACAGACGGTCCTCTCCGTTGCACGCCTTCATCCAGCGCCCCACCGGCGCGCCGCGTCGCGGTTTATGTTGCCATGTGATCTGTTCCCGGACGAGGCCAGCCGAACCGTCCGTGAACGAGGCTCGATCGACCCGCGAACTGGCGTCGACGGCCGGTCGAAACGGCGCCGGAGGGCACAAGGCGATCCTCTACACTGGCGCACTGGCCTCCGATCTTTCTCCAATGTTCTGATGACCCGACGGGAGTATTACTTTGCCGAAGGCGCCTAGCGGCCGAAAAACCGCCATCGCGGCCGCTGTGGCCATGCTCCTCGGCTTGCTACTGGCTCCGGCCGGCACGGCGAACGCCGACGACAAGGTGCCGCTGGGAGGCGGCGCGGGCATTGTGGTCAACACCGGCACGCTGTGCACCCTGACCGCGATCGGCCACGACAATCGTGGTGACCTCATTGGATTCACCTCGGCGCACTGCGGCGGCCCGGGTGCTCCCGTCGCCGCCGAGGGCGCCGAGAACCAGGGTCAGGTGGGCACCATGGTCGCCGGCAACGACAGCCTCGACTACGCGGTGATTAAGTTCGACCCGGCCAGGGTGACCCCGGTGGCCAACCTGAACGGCTTCGCCATCAACGGCATCGGCCCGGACCCGACGGCCGGTCAGATCGCCTGCAAGCAGGGTCGCACCACGGGTAACTCGTGCGGCGTCACTTGGGGCCCTGGCCAGGACCCGGGCAGCATCCTGATGCAGGTCTGCGGCGGGCCCGGTGACTCCGGGGCGCCGGTGACGGTGGACAACATGCTCGTCGGGATGATCCATGGCGCCTTCAGCGACAGCCTGCCCAGTTGCGTCACCAAGTACATTCCGCTGCACACACCGGCGGTGGTGATGTCGATCAACGCCGACCTGGCAGACATCGTCGCCAAGAACCGGCCGGGCTCGGGGTTCGTGCCGATCGCCTGACGCTCGGGCTACTTGGCCTCGCGGATCGCGTCGAACACGTTGGGATCCAGCAGTGTCGAGGTGTCACCCAGTTCGCGGTTCTCGGCGATGTCGCGCAACAACCGGCGCATGATCTTGCCGCTGCGGGTCTTCGGCAGCTCGGGGACCACATGGACCTCCCGCGGCTTGGCAATCGGTGAGATCTCGTGGGAGACCTCGGAACGCAGTTCCTCGACAGTGTCGTCGCTGGCCTCGTAGTTCTCCCGCAACACGACGAACGCGCAGATGGCCTGACCGGTCGTGTCGTCGGTGACCCCGACCACCGCGGCCTCGGCCACCCCCGGATGGCCGACCAGCGCGGACTCCACCTCGGCGGTGGAGATGCGATGCCCGGAAATGTTCATCACGTCGTCGATGCGGCCCAGCACCCAGATGTCGCCGTCGGGGTCGAAGCGCGCGCCGTCGCCGGCGAAGTAGTAGCCGTGCTCGGGATACTTGGACCAATACGTCCTGCGGTACCGCTCCGGGTCGCCCCAGATGCCACGCAGCATCGACGGCCACGGCTGATCCAGGACGAGGTAACCGGTGACGTGTGTCTCGCCCTCCTCGTCGGGCGGTAGCGGCTCGCCGTGGTCGTCGACGATCTTGGCTGAGATGCCGGGTAACGGGGTCATCGCCGACCCGGGCTTGGCTGCGGCCACACCGGGCAGCGGGGAGATCATCGCGGCGCCGGTTTCGGTCTGCCACCAGGTGTCGACGACGGGCACGCGGCCACCGCCGATGACGTCGCGGTACCAACGCCAGGCCTCCGGGTTGATGATCTCGCCGACCGAACCCAGTAGCCGGATGCTAGACAGGTCGTGCGCGTCGGGGATCTCCCGGCCCCATTTCATGAACGTGCGGATCAGCGTGGGAGCGGTGTAATAGATTGTGACGCCGTAGCTTTCGATGATTTCGAAGTGTCGGTGCTCGCTGGGTGTGTTGGGGGTGCCCTCGTACAGCACCTCGGTGACGCCATTGGACAGCGGTCCGTAGACGCCGTACGTGTGCCCGGTAACCCAGCCGATGTCGGCCGTGCACCAGAACACGTCGCTGTCCGGTTTGACGTCGAAGATGGCGTGCATGGTGTACGCGCACTGGGTCAGGTAACCGCCGCTGGTGTGCACGATGCCTTTGGGAGTTCCGGTGGTGCCCGAGGTGTACAGCAGGAACAGAGGTTGCTCGGCGTCGAACGCCTCCGGCGTGTGCTCGTGTGACGCTTTGTCGACCACCTGGTGCCACCACAGGTCGCGGTCGTCGTTCCATGCCACGTCTATTCCGGTGCGCCGCACCACGATAACGTTTTCGACGGGACTGCCGTCGACCGAGACCGCCTCATCGGCGGCCTCTTTGAGAGGAGCTGGGTGGCCGCGGCGGAACTGGCCGTCGGCGGTGATTAGCAGCTTGGCTTGCGCGTCGGCGATCCGGGCTTGCAACGCGTGCGCGGTGAAGCCGCCGAACACCACGGTGTGCATGATGCCCAGCCGCGCGCAGGCCAGCATCGCGATCACGGCTTCGGGAATGAGCGGAAGATAGATGGCCACTCGGTCGCCGGCCACCAGGCCGAGATCGCTGATCGCGTTGGCCGCCTTGGACACTTCCCGCTGCAGGTCCGCGTAGGTCAGCGTGCGTTCGTGGCCCTCGGGTTCACCCACCCAGTGGATGGCGACCCGATTCCCGTTGCCGGCCTCGACGTGGCGGTCCACGCAGTTGTAGGCGACGTTGAGTTTGCCGCCGACGAACCACTTGGCGAACGGCGCGTCCGACCAGTCCAGCACCTGCGAATACGGAGTATCCCAGGTCAGCCGGTCGGCCTGCTCGGCCCAGAACGCCAACCGGTCCTGCTCGGCCTGCTCGTAGAGCCTCGCCTGAGCGTTGGCTTGTGCGGTGAATTGCGTCGGAGGCGGGTAGGACGCGGGGTGTTCGGGATCGGTGGTGGTCACGGGTGCGAGCGTAATACCGCGCCAGCATCGGCGGTCAGCCTTCAGTAGCTGGTCATCTGGCGTACATCTTCCGGCGCGACCAGGCTGCGCGTGCGCACCCCTTAAGGTCGCTGTTATGCGTCGGAGGATGCAGGCCGTCCTGCTGGTGGCCGCCATGCTGGCCGGTTGCCTCTGCGGCTGCGGCGGCGGTGTGCTGACACCCGACCTGGTGGTCGTCAACAGCGCGGAGCCCCCCAACCCGCTGATCCCGACCGGCACCAACGACAGCAACGGCGGTCGCATCATCGACCGGCTGTTCGCCGGCTTGATGTCGTATGACGCCGCCGGCCGGCCGACTCCGGAGGTTGCCGAATCCGTGGCGACCGCCGATAACGTCAATTACCGGGTCGTGCTCAAACCAGGCTGGACATTCACCGACGGGTCCCCGGTGACTGCGCACTCGTTCGTCGACGCCTGGAATTACGGGGCGTCAAGCGCCAATGCCCAACTGCAGCAACAGTTTTTCAGCCCGATAGCGGGTTTCGACGATGTGGCCGGCCCCGCGGGCCCAGGACGTCCGACCACCATGTCGGGTTTGCATGTGCTCGGCGATCTCGAGTTCACGGTGCGATTGCGGGCACCGACAGTGGACTTCGTACTGAGCCTGGGGCACAGCGCGTTCTACCCGTTGCCGCCCTCGGCATTTCGGGATTTGTCCGCGTTCGGACAGCACCCGATCGGCAACGGCCCCTACCGGCTTGCCGACAGCTCCGACGGGCCGGCCTGGGAGCACAACGTCCGGATCGACCTGAGACCCAACCCCGACTACCACGGCAACCGGAAGCCCCGCAACAAAGGCCTGCGGTTCGAGTTCTACGGCAATCTCGAAACCGCCTACTCCGACCTACTGTCCGGCAATCTCGACGTGCTGGACACGATTCCGTCCAGCGCCCTGACCATTTATGCGCGCGACCTGGGAAGCAACTGGGTCAAAGACCCGGTGGCCGTCAGTCAGTCGCTGGACACGCCATTGCGGTTGCCGCATTTCGGTGGAGAGGAAGGCCGGCTGCGCAGGCTAGCGTTGTCGGCCGCCATCAACCGCCCGCAGATCTGTCAACAGATCTTCAACGGAACCCGCAGCCCAGCACGGGATTTCACATCGAGTTCGCTGCCCGGGTACGATCCGAACATCCCGGGCAATGATGCCTTGGACTTCAATCCCGAACGGGCCCGTCAACTTTGGGCACAAGCCAACGCGATCTCGCCGTGGAGCGGTCAGTACGCCATCGCCTACAACGCCGACAGCGGCCACCAGGAGTGGGTGGACGCGGTGGCCAACAGCATCAAGAACGTACTGGGCATCGACGCGGCCGGCGCACCTTATCCCACCTTCGCGGGCTTTCGCACCCAAGTCGCCAACCGCACCATCAACACTGCTTTCCGGGCCGGCTGGATCGGTGACTACCCATCGATGATCGAGTTCCTCGCCCCGCTGTACGCCACCGGAGCGGGATCCAACGACGTCGGCTACTCCAGCCGGGAGTTCGACGCCGCGTTGGCGGCGGCCGAGGCAGCGCCCAATCTTCCGGCAGCGGACGTGCTGATTAATAAAGCACAGCGAATCCTGTTGCGCGACATGCCGAGCGTGCCGTTGTGGTACTACAGCAGTGTCACCGGATGGTCGAACCAGGTCAGCAACGTCACGCCGACCTGGAACGGGCTGCCCGACTACGAGAACATCCTGAAGGGTTGAGATGGGCTGGTATGTGCTGCGCCGCCTCGCCGTCATGGTGCCGGTATTTCTGGGCGCCACGCTGTTGATCTACGGCATGGTGTTCCTGCTGCCCGGTGACCCCGTGGCGGCAATCGCCGGAGACCGGCCACTGAGCCCCGCGGTAGCCGCGCAACTGCGTGCGCAGTACCACCTCAACGACCCGTTTCTGGTGCAGTACCTGCGCTATCTCGGTGGCCTGCTGCGGGGCGACCTGGGTCGCGCATATTCCGGTCTTCCCGTGAAAGCAGTTCTAGCGCACGCTTTTCCGGTGACCTTCCGGCTCGCGTTGATCGCGCTGGTGATAGAGGCGGTGCTGGGCATCGGGTTCGGGGTGATTGCCGGGCTACGTCAGGGAGGCTACTTCGACGCCACGGTCTTGGTCACCGGGCTGATCATCATCGCGATCCCGATCTTCGTGCTGGGCTTCCTGGCGCAGTTCGTGTTCGGGGTGCGGCTGGGGTGGGCGCCGGTCACCGTCGGAGGGCAGGCCAGCTTCGACCGGCTGCTGCTGCCCGGAATCGTGTTGGGATCGGTGTCATTCGCGTACGTGGTGCGATTGACTCGCTCCGCGGTGGCCGCCAACGCCCATGCCGACTATGTCCGCACCGCCACCGCCAAAGGGTTGTCGCGATCCCGGGTGGTAACGGTGCACATCCTGCGCAACTCGCTGATCCCGGTGGTGACCTTCCTCGGGGCGGACCTGGGAGCGCTGATGGGCGGGGCGATCGTCACCGAAGGGATCTTCAATATCCACGGCGTCGGGGGTGTGCTGTACCAGGCGGTCACCCGGCAGGAGGCGCCCACAGTGGTGTCGATCGTAACGGTGCTGGTGCTGATCTACCTGCTCAGCAACCTGCTGGTGGACCTGCTGTACGCGGCACTGGACCCCCGGATCCGCTATGTATAGGCGCCCGAAGTTCGTCATCGCTTCGTTGCTGATCGTGCTGATCCTCCTGGTCGCGGCGTTCCCGACGCTGTTCACCGGGGCGAATCCGGGCTACGCCGACCCGGCCCAGAGCCTGCTTTCGCCGTCGGCGGCGCACTGGTTCGGCACCGACCTGCAGGGCCACGACATCTACGCGCGCACCGTCTACGGGGCACGCGCATCGGTAATGACCGGACTGGGTGCGACGCTGTTGGTGTTCGTGGTCGGAGGTGCGCTCGGCGCCCTGGCCGGCTTCTACGGTGGCTGGGTGGACGCGCTGGTGTCGCGGGTCGCCGACGTCTTCTTCGCGCTGCCGCTGCTCCTGGCCGCAATCGTCTTGACGCAAGTCCTGCATCACCGCACGGTGTGGACCGTGATCGCCATACTGGCCCTGTTCGGCTGGCCGCAGGTGGCCCGGATCGCGCGGAGCTCGGTGCTGGAGGTGCGCTCCCGTGACTACGTGCTGGCGGCCAAGGCCCTTGGGCAGAGCAGATTTCAGACGCTGTTGCAGCATGCGATACCAAATGCGATCGGTCCGGTGATCGCGGTGGCCACCATCCTGCTGGGCGTCTTCATCGTCACCGAGGCCACGCTGTCCTACCTGGGAGTCGGGTTGCCGACATCGGTGGTGTCGTGGGGCGGGGACATCAATGTGGCGCAGATGCGGTTGCGGGCCGGTTCACCCATCCTGTTTTATCCCGCTGGCGCACTGGCAATCACGGTGCTGGCGTTCATGATGATGGGTGATGCGCTGCGCGACTGGTTCGACCCGGCATCGAGGGCGTGGCGCGCATGAAGCCGCTGTTGTCGGTTGAAGGTCTTCAGGTCAGCTTCGGCGACCAGCCTGCGGTCTGCGGCATGTCGTTCTCGGTGCTGGCGGGTCAGACGGTCGCGGTGGTCGGGGAGTCGGGGTCGGGCAAGTCGACCGCTGCCGCGGCGATTCTTGGCTTGCTCGCGCCGGGTGGCCGAGTCACCGCCGGGCGCATCGTGTTTGACGGACGCGACATCACCTCGGCGAGTGAGCGGTCAATGCGGTCGATCCGCGGTAGTCAGATCGGATACGTTCCGCAGGACCCCATGACCAACCTCAACCCGGTCTGGAAGGTGGGCTTCCAGATCCGGGAAGCGTTGCGCGCCAATACTGATCGTCGAGATCTGCGGCAACGGGCGGTGGAGTTGCTCGCCGAGGCCGGGATGCGGGATCCCGCCAAGCAGGCAGGCCGGTACCCGCACCAGCTTTCCGGCGGCATGTGTCAGCGCGCGCTGATCGCCATCGGATTGGCTGGCCGGCCTCGACTGCTGATCGCCGATGAGCCGACCTCGGCGTTGGACGTCACGGTGCAACGGCAGGTGTTGGATCATCTGCAGAAGCTCACTGAAGAGTTGGGAACGGCGCTTCTGCTGATCACCCACGACTTGGCGTTGGCCGCCGAGCGGGCCGAGTCAGTCGTGGTCGTCCATCGTGGCGTGGTAGTGGAATCCGGTGCAGCGCAGGCAATTCTAGGTGACCCACGGCACGAGTACACTCGCCGGCTGGTTGCTGCTGCGCCATCGTTGACCGTCCGGGAAATGCCGCGGAATTTCGAGCGAGGGTCGGCCGACATCCTGGTGGTGTCGGAGCTGACCAAGACCTACCGGGAGTCGCACGGCATGCCCTGGCGCCGCACCGAGTTCAGTGCCGTAGATGGGGTGTCGTTTGGGTTACAGCGAGCCAGCACCCTAGCCGTGGTCGGCGAATCAGGCTCAGGCAAGTCCACTTTGGCGCGCATGGTGCTCGGATTGCTCAAGCCAACGTCGGGATCGGTGCTCTTCGACGGCGCCGACGTCAGCATGATGGACCGGGGTGCCGAACTCGCGTTCCGGCGTCGGGTGCAGCCGGTGTTCCAAAACCCATACAGCAGCCTAGATCCGATGTATTCGGTGGCACGTGCCATCGAGGAGCCGCTGCGCATCCACCGGCTCGGTGACCGGCGGCAGCGCCGGCAGGCGGCGCGGGAACTGGTCGACAAGGTGGCGCTGCCGTCCTCGGTGCTGGATCGGCTGCCGCGGGAGCTGTCCGGCGGGCAGCGCCAGCGGGTCGCGATCGCCCGAGCGCTGGCGCTGCGGCCCGACCTGCTGGTGTGCGACGAGGCGGTGTCCGCACTCGACGTGCTGGTCCAGCAGCAGATCCTGGACTTGCTGGCCGAACTGCAGGCCGAGCTGGGCCTGACCTACCTGTTCATCAGCCATGACCTCGCCGTGATTCGGCAGATCGCCGACGAGGTTCTGGTGATGCGGGCCGGGCAAGTGGTTGAGCACGCCCCCGCCGAGCAGGTGTTCAGCGCACCGCAGCACGAGTACACCCGACGGCTGCTGGACGCTATCCCCGGCGCCTCGACCGCATCGCGGTAATCGCGTCCCATTAGGTTGGCAATTTGTGACTGATCCGCTGGCCCCATTGATGGACCTCCCCGGTGTCGCCGAAGCCAGCGACCGGGCACGTGAGGCGCTGGGTCGGGCCCACCGGCACCGCGCCAATCTGCGTGGCTGGCCGGTGACGGCCGCGGAGGCCTCGTTGCGTGCGGCGCGGGCCTCCTCGGTGCTCGACGGGGGGCCGGTACAGCTGGACGACGTCGCGGATGGTGCGGGCGTCAGCGACCCGGTGTTCGGCGGAGCGCTGCGGGTCGCGCAAGCTCTCGAGGGGGGCGAGGGTGCGCTTGTCGCGGTGTGGCGGAGGGCGCCGCTACAAGCGCTGGCCCGGATGCACATGCTGGCGGCAGCCGACCAGGTGGACGAAGCGCGGCTGGGCCGGCCCCGCTCCGAACCCGAGATCGGTCCGCGCCTCGAATTGCTCGCCGACCTAGTGACCCGCCCCACCGCAGCTTCGGCGCCGGTGGTTGCCGCCATCGCGCACGGAGAGTTGTTGACACTCAGACCATTCGGCAGCGCCGACGGCGTCGTTGCCCGCGCGGTGTCCAGGCTGGTGACCATTGCCAGCGGCCTGGATCCGCACGGGCTGGGTGTGCCGGAGGTGACTTGGATGCGTCAGCCGGCGGCTTATCGGGATGCCGCGGCGAAGTTCGCGTCCGGCTCCCGGGCGGGTGTGGCGGCCTGGCTGGTGTTGTGTTGCCGCGCAATGCGGGCCGGTGCACAAGAAGCTGTGGCGATTGCCGATTCGGTAGCTGGCGGCCCGAAAACATAACGGACCCTAGAATGCGAAGCGGGCGGCGACACGAATGTGTTCGAATCGCCGCCCGCCAACACGGTTCTCGGTTACCAAGCGTGCATATGTGGGCTGCGTGGGTGGCCTCGGCGCGTTTGCGACACTTCCTGCTGCAACCCCACCCAAAGGGCCGTCGAGGCAATCCGTCATTCGCAATTACGCAGGCCCGCAACACTTCTGCCATTATCGCGGCTATGACTCCGCGTGGGTGCCGGGAACCGTGCTGGGTGCCCGGGTCGGGAGAACGAACCTTCTCTTCCGGATCGACCTTGGCCTCACCGGGCTGCCGTGGTTCCTTTGTACTACTAGACCACAGGCTCAGCAACCCCTGCGCGGGTGAAAGTTCGGCATGGACAGCAAGTATCCCGTCCGTGTGTTTGCTGACGGGGCAGTTGGGGACTGTGCGACGGCAGTGCTCAGAATGCGAACCGGCGTAGCAGTGCATAGGTCACGGCGCCGGCCGCTACCGCGGTCACACCGACTGCTGCCGTTGTCGCGATTGCCGCGCCGGAGGGTGCCGGTATCCGGTCGCGTAGTGACACCGGCCGCGAGAAGGACAACATCGGCCAGCCGCGTTCGAGGGCTTCCCGGCGCAGCCCGCGGTCGGGGTTGACCACGGATGGGTGCCCGACTGATTCCAGCATCGGCAGGTCGGTGATCGAGTCGGAATAGGCGTAGCAGTGCTCGAGGGGATAGCCCTCACGGGCGGCCAGCTCGCGGATCGCCTGAACCTTGCCCTCGCCGTAGCAGTAGAACGCGATCTCGCCGGTGTACTTGCCGTCCTCGACCACCATCCGCGTCGCCATCGCATGGGTGGCACCCAGCGCGCGGGAGATGGGCGCGACGATCTCTTCCCCCGAGGCGGATACCACCACCACGTCGCGCCCACACAGTTTGTGGGCGGCGATCAGGTCGGCGGCTTCGGCAAACACCAACGGGGTGACGATTTCGTGCAGGGTCTCGTTGACGATCGACTTGACCTGCTCGACGTCCCATCCGACGCACATGTTGGCCAGATGGGCCCGCATCCGGTCCATCTGGTCATGGTCGGCCCCGGAGAGCAGGAAGATGAACTGTGCGTAGCTGGACTTCAGGACGGCCCGCCGACTGAGCAGGCCCTGGGCAAAGAAGGGTTTGCTGAAAGCCAATGTGCTGGACTTCGCGATGATGGTCTTGTCCAGGTCGAAGAAAGCCGCAGTGCGGACGCCCGGAACTGTCGGTTCCAGTGTTTGCGGAGAGGTCCGCCCTGTCGCGGCCGGGTCGGGGACGGTCACCGATCCAGCATAGGTCGGCGATCCGGTCCAGCTGGGATCTTGGCCCGCAAACGCTTTGATGGAGCGGCTCTCAAATTCCCCGCTTGTCTTTCTGCCGATGGCGTTTACACGGCTCAGACGGCACTTTTGTTTCGATCGAGTACTTGCGTGATGCCAGGCTGGCATGTGTATAGTAAGCATTACTCGGCCTTGAGCCGAGGGTGTATCAGCCCGACCCCCCGGGGCTGATACACGACGACCCTCGCCTCCTCCCCCCTGGCGGGGGTCGTCCCTTTTCTGGGGTAAGAAATCCTTCGCTGACCACTGGTCGCTTTTTGCCTGCTCTTGTCTGGCGCCCTTGCGGGGACACCGCTGGTACGGGACCGGACGGCCGCCCAGCGAACACAGTGATTTGTGCACAGACCGGGGGTTCCTCCACAGATTCCGTTTTGCCGCTGGTGCGTTGTAGGGACCGGCAAGCACGGTAAAGACGTGAGCAACCCTTCCCGTCCGCCCCGCGGCGGCCCCGGTGTGCTGGCGATGCTGGCGGAGCAGGATCTGCGTGACGAGCTGGACCGCATCGCCGCGGCCGTCGGCGTGCGCGTGGTTCATGCCGGGGGCGGCCCGATCAGCAGGAAGACCTGGTTAGCAGCAACGGCGGTGGTCCTAGATGCTGTGGCGGCCGATCGTTGCGGGCGGACTGGGCTGCCCCGGCGTACCCACGTAAGCGTGTTGAGCAGCGCAGCACCCGCGACCACCACCTGGGCGGCGGCGGTCACTGTCGGCGCCGAACTTGTACTGCGAGTGCCGGAGCAGGAACAGGCGCTGGTCCGCGCACTCGCCGAAGCTGCCGAGTCCGCCCGCGATCACAGCATCCGCGGCCAGACCGTCGCTGTCATCGGCGGCTGCGGGGCGGCCGGTGCATCGTTGTTCGCGGTGGCGCTGGCGCAGACGGTGGTCGAGGCGCTGCTGCTCGATCTTGATCCGTGGGGCGGCGGGATCGACCTGCTGATCGGCGGCGAAACCTCGCCGGGGCTGCGCTGGCCGGACCTGGCACTGCAGGGCGGCCGACTCAGCTGGCAGGCCGTGCGTGAGGTGTTGCCGCGGCATCGCGGGGTCAGCGTACTGTCGGGCACCCGGGGCGGCTACGAACTCGAAGCAGCGCCGGTGGATGCGATCATCGAGGCCGGTCGGTGCGGTGGCGTCACCGTGGTGTGCGATCTCCCGCGCCGCCTGACCGAGGCGACGCATCTCGCCCTGGACAGCGCCGATCTCGTGGTGCTCGTAAGCCGATGCGATGTCCGGGCCTGTGCGGCCACCGCGACGATCGCTCCTACCCTAGCCGCGATCAACCCGAATGTTGGGCTGGTGGTGCGCGGACCGTCGCCCGGGGGATTGCGTGCCGCAGAGGTCGCGGAGATCGCCGCCGTGCCGTTGTTGGCATCGATGCGGGCCGAGCCGCGGCTGGCCGAACGGTTGGAGCACGGTGGGCTGCGCATGGGCCGTCGCTCCGCGCTGGCCTCGGCCGCCAGTAGCGTGATCGACGTCTTATCAAGGGGTCGAACGGATTTGAATGGTCGTGCGGCGTGACCGGCTCCCTGATCGAACGCGTGCGGGAGCGGCTTGCCACCGAGGCTGGACCGTTGAAGCCCAGCGTGGTGGCCGCAGCGATTCGCGCCGAATCCGGCGGAATCCTCGGCGACACTGAACTACTGGCCAACCTCCGGTTGTTGCACACCGAACTGACCGGCGCCGGCATCCTGGACCCACTGTTGTGCGCCGACGGCACCACCGATGTGTTGGTGACGGCGCCGGACGCCGTGTGGGTCGACGACGGAAACGGTCTGCGCCGCAGCAACCTTCGATTCGCCGACGAGGCGGCGGTCCGACGGCTCGCGCAGCGGCTCGCACTGGCCGCCGGCCGCAGACTCGACGACGCCCAGCCCTGGGTCGACGGGCAGCTCAGCGGAATCGGGGCTAATGGGAGCACGGTGCGGCTACACGCCGTGTTACCGCCCGTGGCCGCTGGTGGCACCTGCCTGTCGTTGCGCGTGTTGCGGCCAGCGACCCAGGATTTAGCGGCCCTGATCGCCGCGGGCGCGATCACCGCAGAAGCCAGTGAACTGCTGGCCGCCGTCCTCGCCGCACGGCTCGCGTTTCTGATCTCCGGTGGCACCGGGGCGGGCAAGACAACCCTGTTGGCTGCGATGCTTGGTGCCGTCGCGCCGACGGAGCGCATCGTTTGCGTCGAGGACGCCGCTGAGCTGGCGCCAGGGCATCCCCATCTGGTCAAGCTGGTTGCGCGCTGCGCCAACGTGGAGGGCGTCGGAGAGGTGACGGTGCGCCAGCTAGTCCGCCAGGCGCTGCGGATGCGGCCGGACCGGATCGTCGTGGGTGAGGTACGGGGCGCCGAAGTGGTTGATCTGCTGGCAGCGCTGAACACCGGGCATGAGGGCGGCGCCGGCACCGTGCACGCCAACAGCCCAGGTGAGGTTCCGGCCAGGCTGGAGGCACTGGGCGCGCTCGGTGGCCTGGACCGCGCCGCCCTGCACAGTCAGCTCGCTGCGGCGGTACGGGTGCTGTTGCATGTCGGCCGAGATGGCGCCGGGCGCCGGCGGCTCAGTGAGATCGCCATGCTGCGGCGAAGCGGCGACGGTCACGTCCAGGCGGTCACCGTCTGGCACGCCGAGCACGGAATGACCGATCAGGCTGACGAGCTACGTGTCCTGCTGCAGCCCAGGATCTCGGCATGACCGGGCTGCCGGGTGCCGCACTAATGCTTGCTTTGGCTCTGCTGGTATCGCCCGGCTCGCCGCGTGGTCGGCTCGCCGCGGTTGGGTCCGCTCGCTGGCGCGTTGTCTTCGGCGCACGTGCTGCAAGCTGGCTTTCTGCGTGCGCGCTCGGTGTTGCGATGGTGGTGCTGCCATTTCCGACCGCGGTAGCAACGGCGGCAGCGGGCGCAACCGTGGGCGTGCGCTGCCTGCGGCGTCGTCACAGCCGAAACGCGGCAGCGGAGGGTCGGGAACTGGAGGCGGCGCTCGAGGTGCTGGTCGGCGAGCTTCGGGTGGGCGCCCACCCGGTACGCGCGTTCGACGTCGCCGCCGACGAGAGCGGCGGGCCGGTGTCGCTTGCCATGCGGGCAGTCGCGGCGCGCGCTCGACTGGGTGCCGATGTCGCGGCGGGTTTGCGCGCTGCAGCGCAATCCTCAGCACTACCCGCGCAGTGGGGACGCCTGGCGGTGTGCTGGCAGCTTGCCGGCGAACACGGCCTGGCGATCAGCACACTGATGCGGGCGGCCCAACGCGATATCATTGAGCGGCAGCGGTTTTCGGCGAAAGTGATTGCGGGCCTGGCGGGTGCCCGTGCCACCGCCGGCATCCTGGCCGCGCTGCCGTTGCTCGGCATGCTGCTGGGGCAGTTGATCGGAGCTCAGCCGCTGCGGTTCCTGTTTGGCGGGGGCGCTGCAGGGGGTTGGTTCCTAGCGGTCGGGGTGGTGTTGCTGTGCGGCGGTTTGCTGTGGTCGGACCGAATCAGCGATCGGGTGCTATCGGGATGACTGTGCGAGCGGGAGCGCGGGGATGAGCATCGCGGCAGTGCTGCTGGCGGCGGCATTATTGGTCGGCGGTGGGCCGGCGGCGGCGCGCGCTCGCGCTGGGATGTCGTCGCGTGTGAATCGGCAGCGGCAGCACCGTCCGGCCGGGCCGGATCCGCTGGCGGTGGCATCGAGCCTGGATGTACTCGCCGTGTGCCTCGGAGCTGGGATGGCGGTCTCGACTGCCGCCGCGGCGACCGCCGGTTCGGCGCCGGCTGAACTGGCGCGGGTGTTGCGTCGCGCTGCCGATTTGCTGGCGTTGGGTGCGGATGCCGATGTCGCGTGGTCCAAACCCACGGATGCGCGTGCCGACGCGCAGATCGACGGGTTGTTGAGGTTAGCGCGGCGTTCCGCGGCGTCAGGCGCCGCGCTTGCCGACGGCGTCGCCGAACTGGCGGCCCAGTCCCGTCACGATGCCGCGCACGCCGCGGGCGCTGCCGCCGAACGCGCGGGCGTCCTGATCGCCGGTCCGCTGGGCCTGTGCTTCCTGCCGGCGTTCGTCTGCCTGGGGATTGTCCCAGTGGTGGCCGGGTTGGCCGGCAGTGTTCTGCAGTCAGGTCTGCTGTGAGAAAGGAAGTGGTTGATGTTCAACATGTTTCGTGGGATCGCGGCACGACTGGCGCTCCTGGCCACCGACGAGTCGGGGATGTCCACCGTCGAATACGCGATCGGGACGATAGCCGCCGCGGCATTCGGTGCCATCCTCTACACAGTGGTGACCGGAGACTCGGTGGTCTCCGCTCTGAACCACATCATCGGACGCGCGCTCAGCACCAAGGTCTAAGCGCCGATGACGGTTCGAGCAGCGTCGAGGCTGCGTTTGCGATCGCCGCACTGGTGGTGGTGCTGGTGCTGTGCTTGGCCGGGATCACTGCAGTGTCGATGCAGGTGCGTTGTGTGGACGCCGCTCGTGAGGCGGCGCGGTTGTCGGCGCGCGGGGACCTCGACGCCGCCGTCGAGATTGCGCATCGTATCGCTCCGGCTGGGGCGCAAGTCGTGGTGCGCCGCGACGGTGGGCTCTGGGTTGTTACCGTCGTGGCTCATTCGAAGTTGCTGCCCACCTTGGATATTGCGTCGAAGGCGGTGTCGGCCGCCGAGCCGGGGTGAGCTTGGCTCGGCAACAGTGCTTGCGGTGTTCGTGGTCGCCGTGCTGGTGTGTGTCACAGCGGCGGGCGTCTGCTTAGGCTCCGTCGTGGTGGCCCGGCACCGCGCGCAGGCTGCTGCCGATCTGGCTGCGCTGGCCGCGGCTGCCCAATTGCCGCAAGGTGTTTCAGCGGCCTGCGTCCGGGCGACGACGGTGGCCCGGCAGATGCGGGTCGCTGATGTCGAGTGCCGACTGGACGGGTTGGACATGATCGTGACTGTCGAGGTGCCGATTGTTCGCATCGGATCCGCGCGCGCGTCGGCGCGGGCAGGGCCGGTAACGGCTATTGCACTTGCCCGGTGAGCCCGTCCACCCCAAGCAGCGAACCCCCGGATCCGCCGGTACCGGCGGATCCAGGGTTGGTGCCCGTGCCGCTGTTGCCGCCGTTGCCGCCGTTGCCGATCAGCCACGCGTCGCCACCCTGGCCGCCGTCACCGCCGGTGCCGCCCGGTGCCGAGGTGATCCCGCCGTCGCCGCCGGTGCCGCCATTGCCGATCAGGCCGGCGTGACCGCCGACGCCTCCGTTGCCGCCCTGGCCGGCGGAGCTGAATCCGCCCCAGCCGCCGGCGCCACCCGCGCCCCCGTTGCCGAAGACTATTCCCGCGGCGCCTCCCGCGCCGCCAGCGCCGCCGTATAGGCCCGCGACACCACCCGTTCCGCCGTCACCACCGGGGCCGTATATCCAACCGGCGGCCCCTCCGGCCCCGCCTGATCCGCCGTGGACATGGCCAGCACCGCCATCGCCGCCATCGCCACCACCGCCGAAGAACCCGCCGGATCCGCCCGCTCCGCCGGCCCCGCCATCGGCAGGCTGCCCGTTGCCGCCGTCACCGCCGGCCCCACCGAAGCCGAAGATCAGGCCGCCGTAACCGCCGGCGCCGCCAGCCGCTCCGTTGGTGCCACCGGTCCCGCCGTCTCCGCCGATGCCGCCGTCGCCGAACAGCCCGGCGTCACCGCCGGCGCCACCGATTCCTCCGTTGCGTGTCAAGCCGGTGCCACCGCCTCCACCGACGCCGCCGTCGCCGAATATCCCGCCTGTGCCGCCCGCGCCGCCGTGGCCGCCGTCTTGACCGCCGTTGCCCCCGCCACCGCCGAGGCCACCCGAACCCGAGAACCAGCCGCCCGCTCCGCCCGCCCCACCGGCTCCGCCGGCGGCATGGTCGGCCTGGCCCCCGTCGCCCCCCGCTCCACCGGAGGCGAACAAACAACCCGCTCCACCCGCCCCGCCGGTACCCCCGAGTAGGTGGGCGCTGACGCCGCCCACACCTCCGTTTCCACCGGAGCCCAGCCATCCGCCGGCACCGCCCGCTCCGCCGGAGCCGCCATTGCCGTCCAGGGATCCTCCGCCGGTACCGCCGTGGCCAGCGTTGCCGAACAGTACGGCGTCACCGCCGGCTCCGCCGGCCATACCGGATTGGCCCGGCAGCCCGAATCCGCCGGCGCCACCGGCGCCGCCGTTACCGAGCAGTCCCGCGGCTCCGCCCCTGCCGCCGTTCTGGCCGGCAGCACCGGAACCACCGTTGCCACCGTTGCCGATCAGCAAACCACCTGCTCCGCCATCCTGGCCGGTTCCGGGGGCTCCGTTAGCGCCGTTGCCGATCAGTGGGCGTCCAAACAGCATCTGGGTGGGGTAGTTGACGGCTTCGAGCAGGGAGTGCGTGGCATTGATGGTCTCGGCCTCGGCGTACGAGCCGGCGGCGGCGGTCAACGCCTGCACGAATTGCGCGTGAAAGTCCGCCGCCCGGGCGCTGAAAGTCTGATATGCCTGGCCGTGCGCTGCGAACAGGGCCGCGATGGTGACGGAGACCTCGTCCTGGGCGGCGGCCAGCATGGCCGTGGTCTGGGTGCTCGCAGCGGCGTTGGCCGCATCGAGCGCGGCACGCAGACCCGACAGGTTCGCCGCCACGCTCGCGAGTGTCTCTGGCGCAACGGTCACGAAAGACACAGGTACCTCCTCGGCGGCGCAGGGACTCACCGTAGCGTGCCCCGCGGTCGCTGGTGACGTTTTTCGAACATGTGTCGAGTTCGCTTTAGGGAGAACGGGTTTCAGCTATCGGCACGCTGGTGCGGTCAGGCCTGATCGGAGGCGGTAGGGTCCTGCGGTAACCGCGCCGCGTCGATTTCCTCCTCGGTGGGCGTACGCAGCGAGAGGAGTCCGGCGAACGCGTCGGGCTCGAGTTCAATTCGGTTGGCCGTCACATGGACCGGCACCCACTCGGTGTCGTATCCCGGCAATCGCAACACTCGGCTGGTCGCACCGTTGGCGAATTCCTTTGTCATGGAATCCATTAGCTTCTCGTCCTCGGGGTGAACCCGCGGCCTGTCGGGGTCGGTGCCGCGCCAGTCGTAGAACGGCGCCGGCTCGTCCAGCCACTTCAGCAGGGTCCAGTTCTTCAGGTCGACCAGGGCGCGATGGACACCGGCCTGCGCCAGGCCGTCGAGGATTCGTTGCGCTAGGTCGTCGGCGGCCACCGCGGGGCCCTTGCGGTCGGTGCGCCAATTCATCGCGCGGGCGACCAGGTGGTCACGACCATCCGGTCCCGGCTCCAGCGCGCTGCGCGCGGTGAAGCCGATACGGATCGGATTGCCCTGCCAATCGGTGATATCCCAAGTGCTGCAAAGCGTCAGGCCCGGTTGGGCGCGGACAGCCATGGCCAACACCTTAGTTTCGTTGGGGTTGAGTTCGCGCGACGGCAGGTCCTCGGCGAAGGCCCTGCCGTAGGTGACTTCGACTTCGGGGTTCTTGCCGCTGTTAGCCAAAGACTCGGGAGTGTCGGTGGCCACCCCGCGGGTCAGGTCCCACTTCAGCGGACCCGGAACGGGACGTTCGGGTGGGTCCTCACCCGCCGGTCCGCTCCACACGTGTACTCCGTGTATGCGACCGTCGGACATGGTCACCGGCTCGGTGCGGATGACGCGGTCGCTCTTGGGGGTGATGCTGGTCAGGGCTTGGCCGGTCTGCACCGACTCGGCGATCGCCGTCTTGACGGCCGCGAGATACGGGCTGCGGCGAAGAAATGTGGTGATCGGGATGAGGTTCTTGAGTTGACGCCCCTGCGCTACGACGGCGGGCTCATCTCCCAGCGTCTCCACGAGCAACCAGTCGTGGCCCATAGCCGCAGTTTACTGATCGCGAGTCCGTAGGTTGACGGGGCGGGTCGGTCGGTCGATCCAGGGCATGATGTCTACCACATTCTTCCTGTGAGGTTGCCCCATGAAGCCTCCGGTACAGCGGAATGTCCTTGCGTGGAAAGCAGATCCGGCTATGGCGTCCGCATGGCGCCGGTGAGCGGGACAGTGGGCGGTGACCGGCTTTGCGGGCATTGACGGAGGAGTCAAATCCGTTGTCCCAGTTACATGTAATGGCCCTGCCAACGATAGTCAGTTGAGTGGCACGGTAGGCAACCAGTGGCCTCCCGACCATCTGAGTCTCCTGGCGGGGTGGTTGTCATACCGTCAGACGGATTCCGGCACGGAGACTTTCGTGAACCGCGGCTCAGTGTGTTGCAATTGGCGCTTGGAGCCAGGTAGGTTTCTGGCTGCGCTCACATTAAATGCGAATGGATTGTGTTGTCACACCGTCGCAAAGCGCATCCGTGGAGGTCGACCGTTCGAGGGGTCGGTCGCCCATCCAACGGATCACCAAATGGATCTCGCGTCTCGGGCCGCTTCGCGCACTGTCTTCGTCACTCTGAATGTGTTGTGCTACAGCGCATTCAGCCAGCCGTCAGGATTCTCACGTCGGCGAACCGAGGCGCGCGGGGTCCCGTTTTGAACACGCAGTGTCGGTCGGGCGCAATGCACCCTGGGCGTTGGGCGGCGCGAGCAGCACCCCGACACCCGTTCCCGCGCTGACCCGGCCGACCTCAGGAGACTTCGCTCGGCGTTCGTCGCCTTGGAGCAGGCGGCTCAATAGCCCGCCGGAACCACCGGCAGCGGCACCGCCCGCGCGCCCGCTGCCCGCCGTGCCAGCCTGGTTGGACCCGAGCAACAACCCACCGCATGCGCCGCTTGCGACGACCGGTCCGGCTTCGGCCGGCACCCCGGCTGCCGCGGGCCGGTCAGCACGCGCCGGTGCGACGGCCGGTGTGGACGGTCTAAGCCAAGCACCGACAGGACGGGGTGGGGCGACATACTCGTAGGCGGAGCCGGACCCCGCGGAGCCGCTGTTGCCGAGCGACGTGGCGTTGGCGGAGTCGGTGGAGGCATAAGCATTCGCGCTGGCGTCGATTGCCCGCGCAAATTGGGCGTGGAAACTCGCGGCCTGCGCACTGATGGTCTGGTAGGTCTGGGCGTGGCTGCAAAAGAACGTGGCCACCGCGGCGGACACCTGGTCCCCGGCTGCGGCAAGCACGGCGGTGGTGGGTGCCGCAGCCAGGGCGTTGGCTGCGCTGATCGTCGTACCGATACCAGCGACATTCGCGGCGGCGGCTCCAATGGCGCCGGGCACGGCGCTGAAACGCGACACACGACACCTCCGAATCGATACGCGACAGACTCGGCCAGTGTCTGATAGCCGTTCGCTGCGCGACGGCTATGTTGCACCGTAAACGGAATTAGGCGGAAATGGAATATCCGTATTCGTCAGTTGTGAGCCGGCTGACGGACTCAGGAGAGTCCGTCGTGGCCGTCCTCGCCGGACAGCTTCCCGCCACTGCCGCCGGCGCCCGGCGTACCCGTGGTAACGCCGGTGCCGCCATTGCCGCCGTTGCCGCCGTCGCCGAACCACCCGGTGCCGCCGCCGTCCCCGCCGTCGCCGCCGTGCCCATTAACGTAGGTCGGGTTACCGGCCCCGCCGGCCCCACCGGCCCCGCCGGCGCCAATCAGGGTGCCGCCCATGCCGCCGGCCCCGCCCGCTCCGCCGGCCCCGACGTAAGCGAGGCCGCCGGCTGCCCCGGCGCCACCGTCACCGATCAGCCCGCCATTGCCGCCGTCGCCGCCGGCCCCGCCGATCGTGGTGAGGGTGTTGCCGCCGAACCCGCCGGCCCCGCCGCTGCCGAACAGCCGGGCGCCGTTACCGCCGTTGCCGCCGGCCCCGGCACCGGCTCCGGACATGCCGAGCGCTCCGATTGTCGAGCCGCCGGCTCCGCCGGCCCCGCCGTTGCCGAACAGCGGCCCGGCGTTGCCGCCGTCACCGCCCGCGCCGGCGACGTTGTTGGCGCCGACGCCGCCGAACCCGCCGGCCCCGCCGGTGCCTCCGAGCAGCCCGGCGTTGCCGCCAGTCCCACCGGCGCCGCCCACGGTGTCCATGCCGAACCCGCCGTCGCCGCCTGCGCCGCCGTTGATCCCGAACAGGCCGGCCGCACCGCCGGCGCCGCCGACGCCGCCCGCCGGCCCCGAGACGGCGGACCCGCCGACACCGCCGGCACCGCCGGCGCCGAATAACCGGCCAGCGCCGCCGACACCGCCGGCACCACCCAAGCCATTGATGGCGCCGCCGCCCATCCCACCGATGCCGCCGTCGCCGACCAGGAATCCGCCTGCGCCGCCCGCGCCCCCGTTGCCGCCCGCGCCGGTGTACTGCATCGTTCCGGCGCCGCCGCTGCCACCGGTGCCGAACAGGCCCGCGGCGCCGCCCGCACCACCGTCGCCGCCGCTGCCGCCTTCGGCTGCCGCTCCCGCGCCGCCGTCGCCGAGCAGCCATCCACCGGCTTTGCCCGCGTCGCCCGTGCCGAACGCACCGGGATCGCCGTTGCCGATCAAGGGCCGTCCGGTGAGCGACTCCACGGGTGCATTGACCACGTTGAGTAGCTGTTGTTGCGCCGCGTGCAGCGGGTTTGCACTGGTCGGTGCGTTGTAGCCGTCCAGGCCCAGCAGCGCCCCCGCTATACCGCCGGAGCCGACGGTCGAACCCAGCCCGCCGTTGCCGCCATTGCCGATCAACACCGCATTGCCACCGGCCCCACCCGAGGTCGGTCCGCCCTCGCCGGCGGCACCGCCGGCGCCGCCATTGCCGAACAACAGACCGCCGCGACCGCCGGCGCCGCCGTCGCCGCCGTTACCGGCGCCTTGCAGCACGGGCCCTGAACTGAAGCCGCCGGCACCACCCGTGCCGCCAAAGCCCAGCAATCCGGCGTCGCCTCCGGCTCCACCGTTACCGGCGCCGAAGAAGTAGCTGTATCCACCGGCCCCGCCGGCTCCACCGTTGGAGAACAAGAGGCCGGCGTTGCCACCGCCCCCGCCGGCTCCCGCGGTGCCGTAGTAGGCGACGCCGCCGGTACCACCCGCGCCACCGTTGCCGTAGAACAACCCACCGCGGCCGCCGCTGCCGCCGACGCCACCCTCGGCGCCGTATCCACCGGCACCGCCCGCACCACCGAGGCCGGCGAAGTGTCCGCCGCTGCCGCCGACACCACCGGCGCCGCCCGCGGTCTCTCCGTATCCACCGCCGCCGCCGGTGCCGCCGCCCCCACCGACCAGGCCGGAGAACAGGCCGCCGGAACCGCCAGTCCCGCCCTTCCCACCGACGCCGATGTTGCCGTCGTTACCGAAGCCACCGGTGCCGCCGGCGCCTCCTGATCCGAACAACCCGCCGGCACCGCCGGTCCCGCCGGCCCCACCGATCGTGCCTGTGGCGCCGAGGCCGCCAGCCCCGCCACTGCCCCACAGCCACCCGCCTGAGCCGCCGGTCCCACCGGCGCCGCCTGGGCTACCGGTGCCGGCAGCGCCCGCGCCGCCGGCGCCTCCTGTGCCGAGCAACCCGGCGGACCCACCGTTGCCGCCTCGTTGGCCGGTGCCTGCGGCTCCCGACCCGCCGGCCCCGCCGTTGCCGAACAGCCAGCCGCCATCGCCTCCGTTGGCGCCGCTGCCCGGGGCGGCGTTGGCGCCATTGCCGACCAGCGGGCGCCCGGTCACCGCCTCGACGGGTGCGTTCACCGCGTTCAGTGCTGCTTGCAGCGGCGACACGTTGGCGGCTTCGGCGGCGGCGTAGGCATTCGCACCAGAGTCCAGGACGCGAGCGAACTGGTCGTGGAACGCCAACGCCTGGGCGCTCAGCTGTTGGTAGGCCTGCCCGTGCGCGGAGAATAACGCTGCTATCGCCGCCGACACCTCGTCGGCACCGGCCGCTAATACCGACGTTGTCGGGATCGCGGCCAGCGCATTCGCCGATTGCAGTGTTGAACCGATACCCACTACGTCGGATGCCGCAGCCACCAGGGCCTCCGGGGTAGTCATCAAATACGACATCGATTTGGATCCTCTCCGCGCTGGCGGGGTTCGGTGGTGGGGCGTGCCCCTTTACCGTGGTCCAATCGGGGCCGCGCGGCCCTCGCCCAAATGCGTGATTTGTCGGATGAAATTTTCTCCACCGTTTAGGGGAGGCGGGCCTTCGTTTAGGGGAGGCGGGCCTTGCTGACACCGATTCGGCCAGCCCGGCGGTGCCCATACGTTGAAGGCGGTCGACGCCGCTCGCGGGACGGCACCGCGGCGCAGTAGGGACATCCAGCCCCCTTCGCACGGATCCGCTGCCCACGTTGGGGCCGGCTCAGCGCGAGCCCAGCGCTTCCAGCACCAGTCGCAACACCCGCACCGCACCGGCCTTGTCCAGCGGGTCGTTTCCGTTACCGCATTTGGGGGACTGCACACAGGATGGGCAACCGCTGGGGCATTCGCAGGCTTCGATGGCCGCCGCAGTGGCGCCCAGCCAGATGTCGGCCGTGCGAAATCCGCGCTCGGCGAAACCGGCACCGCCGGGGTGACCGTCGTACACGAAGACCGTCGGCAGCCCGTCTGGCCCGAGAGCAGTGGACAGCCCGCCTATGTCGCCGCGGTCGCAGCTGGCCACCAACGGCAACAGCCCGATGGCCGCGTGTTCGGCCGCATGCAACGAACCGGGTATTGCGGTCGGTTCAATGCCGTCGTGAGCTAATGCATCCGGCTCGATCGTGTACATCACGGCGACGGTGGGCAGGGAACTCTCCGGCATGCTGAGTTCGACGAAGTCGATCACTTCGCCGTCGATGCGGCGGCGGAGATAGCCGACCACTTGGTGAGTGACCGTCACCGGCACCAGACCCAGCGTGACGGGGCCGAACGTCGACCGTTCGCCCTTGCCGGTAACGGCGATGTCGGTGATTTCCCGTGCGAACGTCGCGTATCCGGGATCCTCGGCGTGGACGAAGGCGATGCCCTCCTCGAGGTCCAGGGAGTCGACAACGTAGCTTTCCCCCTGATGCAGATACACCGCTCCCGGATGAATCGAGGCCGGAGCCTGCCCGGCGCCGGTGCTGCCCAGCAGTCGTCCCGTGTCGGCTTCGACGATGACGATCTGGCCACCGATGGATCCCCGAATATCCACTGCGCCATGGGGTTCCACCCCGGGCGCGGGAAAGTATTTGCCGCCCCGGCGTTTCAGCAGGCCGTCGTCGACCAAGCCGTTGGCCACGTCGACCGCGTCCAACGCCCGGACCTCGGCCTCGTCCAACGGTAGTTCGGTTGCCGCGCAGAGCAATTGCGGACCAAGAATGTACGGATTTCGAGGATCGATCATCACCCGTTCGACGGGCTTGTCGAGTAGCGCGGCCGGGTGGTGAACCAGATAGGTGTCCAGCGGATCGTCGCGGGCGATCAGCACCACCAGCGCGCCCTGACCGCGGCGGCCCGAGCGGCCGGCCTGCTGCCAGAACGAGGCCACCGTACCCGGGAACCCGGCCTGCACGACGGCGTCCAACCCGGCGATATCGACGCCCAGTTCGAGGGCATTGGTGGTGGCCAGACCACGTAACCGGCCCTCGGCGAGCGCCTGCTCGAGCGCATTACGGTCCTCGCTCAGATAACCCGCCCGATACGACGCCACCAACCCCGACAACTGCGGGGCCACTTCGTCCAGCCGCGCCCGCGCCGCCAACGCCGTCAGTTCAGCCCCGCGCCGCGACCGCACGAAAGTCAACGTCTGTGCGCCCTCGACGATCAGGTCGGCCATCACCCGCGCCGCCTCGGCGCCGGCCGACCGTCGCACCGGGGCGCCGTGCTCGCCGACCAGGTCGCTGCGCAGCGCAGGCTCCCACAACGCCACCGTGCGCCCGCCCTGCGGCGACCCGTCGTCGAGCACCTCGGCGACCTGCTGCCCGATCAGCTCGCTTGCCGTCGCGCCCGGGGAGTCCGTCGTGGCGCTGGCGAAGATCACGGTGGGGCTCGAAACCCGATCGGCTGCGTAACGGGCACACAGGCGCAGCAGCCGTCGCAGCACCATAGCCACATTGGAACCGAAAACGCCACGATAGTAATGAGATTCGTCGACGATCACGTACCGCAAGCCGCGCAACAGCACTGCCCAGCGAGCATGGTTGCGCAGGATAGATAGGTGGATCATGTCGGGGTTGGAGAAAAGCCAGCGGGATCGCTCCCGGGCGAAACGGCGCACCTCGGCGGGGCTATCGCCGTCATAGGCGCTGGGTGCCACGTCCATCAGTTCCGCAGCGGTGACCAGGCTGTGAGCGGTCCGCAGCTGGTCATGCCCCAACGCCTTGGTGGGCGACAGATACAGAACCCGGGCCCGCGGGTCGCTCGCCAGCGCGGTGAGCACCGGCAGCTGGTATGCCAGCGACTTGCCCGACGCGGTGCCGGTGCTGATCACCACGTGGCGTCCGGCGTGCGCGAGTTCGGCCGCCTGTAGTTGATGCGACCAGGGCGCGCGGATACCGCGGTCGGTGAATGCGCGAACCACGCCGGGGGGTGCCCACTGCGGCCAGTCGCCCGGTTGACCCGGCCGGGGCGGCAGCTCGGCGACGTGGCGCAGCGGCTCCTCGCCGGGTGCTGTGCCGATGAGCGCGGCGGCCAGCAGCTCCCTGCCGAAACTCGCCATCGCCTTACCTTCCTGGTGCGCTGGTGGGCCGTTCGGTGACACTGACGTAAATTTGCGCGTCGGTTCGCCATCTGCGCGTACAACAGGCTGTCGCCGACGCGACGAACATGGTTGACTAAGTGCGGTCGTAGCTTCTGTGTTCGTGTCAAACTTTCGCAGGATCGACGTTGCGATCGCGGTTCCTGCGAGGTTATCTGTCGGGTGAAGTTCCGGCGACTACGCGAGGTATGGCGGTCGCAACGGGCCCGGGGCACCGAAAGGCGGCGCCCCGCACCAGAAAGTAAAGGAAAGATCGAGAAATGCCACAGGGAACTGTGAAGTGGTTCAACGCGGAGAAGGGGTTTGGCTTCATCGCCCCCGAGGACGGTTCCGCAGATGTGTTTGTCCACTACACGGAGATCCAGGGAACGGGCTTCCGCACCCTCGAAGAGAACCAGAAGGTCGAGTTTGAGATCGGCCATAGCCCCAAGGGCCCCCAGGCCACCGGAGTCCGCTCCGTTTAAACCGGGCAGATTCTGACGCAACCCCCCGGCGCAGCCCCGCACATGCGGAACCGCCCGGGGGGTTTTCGTCGCTTCGGCGCCGCTGCCCGCCGCGCCGGACGCGGAGCAGCAGCCGACCCTCCGGCTGGCCTACTGTCTGTGGCGTGAGCCAGCTTTCCTTCTTCGCCGCGGAATCGGTGCCGCCCGCGGTCGAGGATCTGTGTGGGCTGCTGGCCGCGCCGGGTCAGATCGTGATGGTCGGTGCCGGTGCACGGCTGTCGGTGGTCGTCGAGCAGCCTTGGCGGGCCGCCGCGCTGGCCGAGATGATCACCGAAGCCGGGCTGGTCCCCGAGATCACCCGAACCGACGAAGACCACCCCTTGGTGCGCACGGCGGTGGACCCGCGCTTGCGCCCTATCGCCAAGGAATGGACGCGAGGCGCGGTCAAGACGGTCCCGCCGCGCTGGCTGCCCGGTCCGCGGGAGCTGCGGGCGTGGACGCTGGCGGCCGGCAGTCCAGAGGCCGACCGATACCTACTTGGTCTGGACCCGCACGCGCCGGACACCCATTCGCCGCTGGCGTCGGCTCTGATGCGGGTCGGAATAGCACCCACCCTGATCGGCACGCGGGGCGCCCGCCCGGCACTTCGGATCAGTGGTCGGCGCAGGCTATCGCGCCTGGTAGAGAACGTGGGAGACGCTCCCGAGGACCCAGCGGCCGTCGACCAGTGGCCCCGGGTCTGACGGGTTGTCCAGGTGGGCCGCAGAGCTAGCCAGTTTGCGCAGGCCCGCCTTTTGGTGCGAAATTGTCAGTTGCCCGCGGGGAGAAGGTACGGCGGCGTACCGTCTCTTCCCTGTGGCGCGGCTCCGCCAGGGGGCCGAAGTAGGAGATGGAGCGTAAGCGCAGGTGGCTGACGGGGGCCCCGAGAGGGCGAGCAGCGGCAGGAACGGGAGCACCCGGCGACTCGTGATCGTGGAGTCGCCCACCAAGGCGCGCAAACTCGCCGGCTACCTGGGTTCCAACTACATCGTCGAGTCGTCTCGCGGCCATATCCGCGACCTGCCCCGAGCCGCGGCCGATGTGCCGGCCAAGTACAAGTCCGAGCCGTGGGCACGCCTGGGCGTCAACGTGGATCACGACTTCGAGCCGCTGTACATCATCAGTCCCGAGAAGAAACACACCGTCACCGAACTCAAAGGTCTACTGAAGGACGTCGACGAGCTCTATCTGGCCACAGATGGTGACCGCGAGGGCGAGGCAATCGCCTGGCACTTGATGGAGACCCTCAAACCACGCGTCCCGGTCAAGCGGATGGTGTTCCACGAGATCACCGAGCCGGCCATCCTGGAGGCCGCCGAGAACCCCCGCGACCTGGACATCGACCTGGTCGACGCGCAGGAGACGCGGCGCATCCTGGACCGGTTATACGGCTACGAGGTCAGCCCCGTGTTGTGGAAGAAGGTCGCGCCGAAGCTGTCGGCCGGCCGGGTGCAGTCGGTCGCGACCCGCATCATCGTGCAGCGCGAACGCGACCGGATGGCGTTCCGCAGCGCGTCGTACTGGGACATTCTGGCCAAGCTGGATGCCAGCGTCTCCGACCCCAAGGCGACCCCACCGACCTTCGCCGCCCGGTTGACCAACGTCGACGGACTGCGGGTGGCCACCGGTCGCGACTTCGACTCGCTCGGCGTGCTCCGCAAGGCCGACGAGGTGACCGTCCTGGATGAGGCCAGCGCCACCCAGCTGGCCAACGGCCTGCAGGGTGCGCAGCTCACCGTGTCGTCGGTGGAGGAGAAGCCCTACACCCGTCGTCCGTACCCCCCGTTCATGACCTCGACCTTGCAGCAGGAGGCGGGCCGCAAGCTGCGGTTCTCCTCGGAGCGCACGATGAGCATCGCCCAGCGGCTCTACGAGAACGGCTACATCACATATATGCGAACCGACTCCACGACGCTGTCGGAGTCGGCGATCAGCGCCGCGCGCAACCAGGCGCGCCAGCTCTACGGCGAGGAATTCGTCGCCCCTTCTCCTCGTCAATACACCCGCAAGGTGAAGAACGCCCAGGAGGCGCACGAAGCCATCCGGCCCGCAGGTGAGACGTTCGCGACCCCGGACGCGGTGCGGCGCGAGCTCGACGGCGACGAATTCCGGCTCTACGAGCTGATCTGGCAGCGCACGGTGGCCTCGCAGATGGCCGACGCGCGCGGCACCACGCTGAGCCTGCGGATCAGCGGAACGGCGGCTGGGCCCGCCGGAGAACGGCAGGTCGTGTTCTCGGCGAGTGGCCGGACCATCACCTTCGCCGGGTTCCTCAAGGCGTATGTGGAAACCGTCGACGAATTAGCGGGCGGCGAGGCCGACGATGCCGAGAGTCGGCTGCCGCAGCTGTCCGAGGGGCAGCGGCTGGATGCAATCGAGCTGAACCCGGATGGTCACTCCACCAACCCGCCCGCCCGCTACACCGAGGCATCGCTGGTAAAGGCGTTGGAGGAGTTGGGTATTGGCCGCCCCTCGACGTATTCGTCGATCATCAAGACGATTCAGGACCGCGGCTACGTGTACAAGAAGGGCAGCGCGCTGGTGCCGTCCTGGGTGGCGTTCGCCGTAATCGGGTTGCTGGAACAGCATTTCGGCCGCTTGGTGGACTACGACTTCACTGCGGCAATGGAGGACGAACTCGATGCCATAGCCTCGGGCAACGAGCGGCGCACCAACTGGCTCAACAACTTCTACTTCGGCGGCGACCACGGGGTACCCGACTCGGTAGCCCGATCCGGCGGCCTGAAGAAGCTGGTCGGTGTCAACCTGGAAGGTATTGACGCTCGAGAAGTCAACTCCATCAGGGTTTTTGATGATGCCGAGGGCCGGCCGGTCTATGTGCGGGTCGGCAAGAACGGGCCGTATCTCGAACGCACCGTCATCGGTGAGGACGGCGAACCCGCCCCGCAGCGGGCCAATCTCAACGACTCGCTCACCCCCGACGAGCTGACTCTCGAAGTGGCAGAAGAGCTTTTCGCCACCCCGCAGGAGGGTCGGGTGTTGGGTGTGGACCCCGAGACTGGCCACGAGATCGTCGCCAAGGATGGTCGGTACGGGCCGTACGTGACCGAGATCCTGCCCAAACCCGAAGACGACGGCCCAGAGTCGGGGTCGGCGGCGAAGAAGGGCAAGAAGCCGACCGGTCCCAAGCCGCGCACCGGCTCGCTGTTGCGCAGCATGGATTTGCAGACGGTCACGCTGGAGGATGCGCTGAAGTTGCTGTCGCTGCCCCGGGTGGTCGGAGTGGATCCCGCTAACGGCGAGGAGATTACCGCGCAGAACGGTCGCTACGGGCCATACCTGAAGCGTGGCAACGACTCTCGGTCGCTGGCAACCGAGGATCAGATGTTCACCATCACCCTCGACGAGGCGCTCAAGATTTATTCCGAGCCGAAGCGCTCGGGGCGGCAAGCCGCTTCGGCGCCGCCGTTGCGCGAGCTGGGCACCGACCCGGCGTCGGGCAAGCCTATGGTGATCAAGGACGGCCGGTTCGGTCCGTACGTCACCGACGGTGAGACCAATGCCAGCCTGCGTAAGGGCGACGACGTGCTGTCGATCACCGATGCGCGTGCGTCTGAGCTGCTGGCCGATCGGCGGGCGCGTGGTCCGGTGAAGCGGACCGCGAAGAAGACCACCCGCAAGGCGCCGGCGAAGAAAGCGCCGGCCAAGAAGGCCGCCAAGCGCAGCTGAATCGCCTAGGGTCTGCGGGCCCGGTCTGCCGGCGAATTTAAGCGAGATTTTGCGCCGGGGCATTTCGCTCCCGGCCCTGCTGCTGACCCGCCAACTTATCGTCGGGGGCCGCCAGATTGAGTGGACGCGCCAGTTGGGTTGGGGCCGTGCGGCCGCGCAGCTCCACCACCTCGCCTACGTCCCAGCACAGCGCTTCGGCGTCCAGGGCGCCGCTGACCGCGATCGCCGACGCCAGCACGTGGCCTTCTTCCAGCTTGGCCAGCTCGGTCAGCCGAGCCGCCTCGTTGACCGGGTCCCCGATCACGGTGTACTCGAAGCGCGCCTGCGCGCCGATGTGTCCGGCGATGGCCCGGCCGGCCGACACGCCGATGCCGAACTCGGCGTTGCCCAGCACCGGGATGAGTTCGTCGTGCAGCTCGCGTGCCGCCGCCAGCGCGGCTCCCGCGCCGTCAGGGTGCTCGATCGGTGCACCGAAGATGGCCAGGGCGGCGTCACCCTGGAACTTGTTGACGAACCCGCCGTAGCGGCCGACGGTCTCCACCACGACCCGGAAGAATTCGTTGAGCAGGTGCACCACTTCGGCCGGCGGCCGGGTTGCCGCCAGCTGGGTGGAACCCACCAGGTCGACGAACAGCACCGCAACATCGCGTTCCTGGCCGCCTAGTTCGGTGCCACGTTCCAGTGCCCGCCGGGCCACGTCCTCGCCCACGTAGCGGCCGAACAGGTCGCGCAGTCGCTGCCGCTCGGACAGATCGCGGACCATGTCGTTGAAGCCGGCCTGCAACAGGCCCAGCTCGCTGGCGTCGTAGATCTGCATGTGCGCGTTGTAGTTGCCCCGCTGGACTTCCGACAGCGCCCAGCGCAGTTGGCGCAGCGGGTCGGCGATCGACATGGAAACCAGTAGTGTGCTGGCCGCGCCGATCGCCAGCGCGGCCAGGGCCAGCAGCAGGATCGGGTTGAACAGCACGTGTGGCGAGGCGTGCAGCAGGGAGATCTTGTCCGAGATCACCGCCAGCACGATCGCCAGCAGCGGCACCGCGGTGGACAACACCCAGGTCAGCATCAGCCGCAAGATGACGCCGGGGGCGCGCACGTTCTCCGGCACACCGCTGCGCAGCGCCGCCACCGCCACCGGCCGCAATACGCGCTCGGATTGCAGGTAGCCGATGATCGCGGTGGCCGTGGCGCCAAGGGCGTTGGCGACCATCACCACCGGCGCGGCGTGGCGGGCCACCGACCAGCTGGCGATGACAAACACGATGCTGCCTAGCGCCCAGGATCCGACCGTCGTCACCGTCCGGTAGAACGGCATCCGCAGCGCGCGGGTGCGGGCTAACTCGCTGGTGGACGGATCGGCTTCAACCAGCAGATTGTCGCGGCGCTGCCAGCGGAACACCGGCACCAGCAGTTTGAGGTTCCAGGCGAACCCCGCGAGGAACAGCAGGATCACCGCGCAGATGAAGACCACCACGTTGACCGTCGGGAGGTCCTGCAGCTGGATGCGGTCGGTGGGCGGCAGGCCGTACCGGAGGAAGCCGAGCACGAACAAGCCGCCGATGATGTCGGCCTGCAGCATGCTCAGCGAGAACACCGGCCAGGGAGTGCGCACCACCCACCGGACGAATGCGCTGATTCGCCTGGGAAGTTGTGCGGCCGTGGTCATCGAAACCACCGTATCGGTCGGCGGGGACTCGTCGGAAACTTAAATGTGCACCGGCAAGTCTCCCGCCGGGGGTGAATGAGCAGGAAAGATCACGGAATTGTCGCGAAACGGACGCTGATCGGTATCCGTCGGGGGTGCTCACTAGTGTTGCCGTTGATGACAGGGGTGTTTACTCGGCTGGTAGGCCAGCAGCTGGTGGAGGCCGAGCTGCGCGCCGCCGCCCGCGCAGCTCGCGGTGATTCGGCTCACAGCCCGCTCGAGGCCGGGAATATGACACATGCCTGGCTGATTACCGGGCCGCCGGGGTCGGGGCGGTCGGTGGCGGCGTTGTGCTTCGCCGCGGCGCTGCAGTGCACCTCCGACGACGAACCCGGCTGCGGGACCTGCCGGGCCTGTACGACGACCATGGCGGGCACTCACGCCGATGTGCGCCGGGTGATTCCCGAAGGTCTGTCCATCGGCGTGGACGAGATGCGCGGCATCGTGCAGATCGCGTCGCGGCGGCCGACCACCGGCCACCATCAGATCGTGGTCGTCGAGGACGCCGACCGGTTGACCGAAGGCGCGGCGAACGCGTTGTTGAAGGTCGTCGAGGAGCCGCCACCGTCGACGGTCTTCCTGCTGTGTGCGCCCTCGGTGGACCCCGAGGACATCGCGATCACACTGCGCTCCCGGTGCCGGCACGTCGCGCTGGTGACACCGTCCACCGACGCAATCGCGCAGGTGCTGATCGAGGGCGATGGGCTGGATGCCGAAACGGCGCACTGGGCGGCCTCGGTCAGCGGTGGCCACGTCGGGCGGGCGCGTCGGTTGGCTACCGACCCAGAAGCCCGGCAGCGGCGGCAGCGGGCGCTGGAGCTGGTCCGCGACGCGGCGCGACCGTCGCGGGCGTTTCTTGCGGCCGAGGAGCTGGTCGCCGCCGCCGAGGCCGAAGCGGTGGCGCTGACCGCCGGGCGTGCCGAGGCTGAGACCGAGGAGCTGCGCACGGCGTTGGGAGCAGGCGGTACGGGTAAGGGCGCCGCGGGGGCGGTGCGCGGCTCCGCCGGCGCGCTCAAGGATCTGGAGCGCCGGCAGAAGTCCCGGCAGACCCGCGCTTCGCGCGATGCCTTGGACCGTGCGTTGATCGACCTGGCCTCGTACTTCCGCGACGCGGTGTTGGTCTCCTCCGGTGCCGGACAGGTGCGGCCCAACCACCCGGACATGGCCGGGCAGGTGGGATCGCTGGCCGCGCACGCCAGCCCGGAGCGGTTGCTGCGCTGCGTTGAGGCCGTTCTGGAATGCCGCGAGGCGCTGGCCATCAACGTTAAGCCGAAGTTCGCGGTGGACGCCATGGTCGCCACCATCGGGCAGGAGCTGCGGTAGTGGACTTGGGTGCGGTGGTGGGGCTGCCGTAGACTCGTGCCGCCCGTGAGGGCCGAAAAGCTGGCAGGCCGCCTTAGCTCAGTCGGTAGAGCGATTCACTCGTAATGAATAGGTCAGGAGTTCGATTCTCCTAGGCGGCTCAACCTCGCATTCTGCGAGCTGGACATAGGCCGCGGCGGACTCGTCAACCTCATCCAACTCGGCAGGGTCACAGTCGGTAGACATGCGCAACTGTAGAACCTTGGCGCCATCGGAGTAGGTGGCTGACGTCCCCGGTGTCGGTGGCGGCGGAAAATCGCGAATTCCCGTCGCGATGTAGTCAAATGAGAGCCCCAGCTTTTCACACAGTGCTTCAAGCTCGCCCAGCGCCCAGTCCGTGGCATCCCGTCAGTCGCCTAGATAGCCATTGCTGCTTGACGCCGCAGGCCACGGCCGCTGCCGTGGTTGACAGTCGCCTGCTGGCTAATTCCTCGCGCTACCGCCGGTTCGCAGCGGCGGTGGCGCTTTCTCCGCCCCGTCTTCCGATGAATACCAGAGTGAGCCCCATAGTAGGTAAACAACTCTTCATCGTCTCGGACGTGTTCGACGTAGCCGCTGCAGCTGTTGCAGATCGCGTCGTACAGCAGCCGTGCGACCTGCTCGCGCCGGCGGTCGCTCATGAGTCGCCGGCCAGCCCGAGTTCGGCGCGCAGCTTGCTTGCCGAGATGGTGACGCCGGTACGTTCGTGGACGCTGAGCCGGTCGCGCAGGTCCTCGATTTCGTCGCGCATGCTGTCGTAGCGGGCGGCGCCGATGATGATGGCTGCCGGTTCGGAGTGGTTCATCAGCAGTACGTCCTCGTCTTGGCTGTGGCGTACGAGTTCGGACAGTTTGGCCTTTGCCTTGCTTATCGGAATCATCATTTCCGGTAGACCTCCTTGCGGTGTGCGACGCGGGTGACGGTGACGATGAGCAGGCCGTCGTTGATGACGTACACGATGCGGAACACGCCGACGCGGATGCGGTAGGCGTCGGTGGTGCCGCTGAGCTTGGTGTAGCCGTGGGGGCGGGGGTCAACAGCCAGGGCGTCTATCGCGTCCATGATGCGGCGTTGGTCGTAGCGCTGCATCTTCTGGATTTGCTTCGCTGCGCTGGTCTCGATTTCGACCTGGTATTCGCTCACCATACGAAAATGGTACCAACATATGGACCATAATTCTAGTCCAAATGTATGGACCTATTTTACGGACCTATTTTCAGGTGGCGGTGCGTAGCTGCTCAGCAAGACGGATGATCTGGTCAACGATGTCGCTGCTGCTGGGGCTTGGACCTGTACGACAGAGCGTCGCCCGCGCCGAGCCGGGGGCGTTCGGCGTTTCAGGCGCCTACCATCGGTGTTCATGCCAGCTGTTGGTGACCTTGTTGGCTGAACCGGCGGCGCGTGGATGGTCCGCCCGCCGCAGCGCTGCCCGACCGGCCACCAGCTGGGGCGGGGCCGGATGCTCGTCGGGCACCAGCCCTGCGGATGTGCGCGTCGCGGCGGCCGCACCACCTGGGCGTGCCTTCAGTGCGACGCCGTCACCTACGCCCCGCCGCTCGGCCCTGAGTGCCGGCCGCTGTCGGGCGCTGCCGCCGTCCGCTAACCCGCCTGGCATTCACGCATCGGGCTCTTTCGGCCGGGACCGATACCCTGCTCTTACATTGCCAGCACTCCCAGTTCTCGGCGTCACCATCGACGTTCTGCACGGTGTTACAGCGTCGGCATTTCACCGCCCGCATCCCTTTGGGCGCCTGAGGACGCCGGGACTTCAAGCAGGCCACGATCATCACGCCGATGACCCCAAGCACGGCTCCCAGGAGAAAAGACCCGGCGGCGGGGCGGTTCTTCGCCCTGCCAATTGCGAGGCAGATGGCCCCACATATCAGGCTGGCGACAAGGAGGGGGATTACGGTGCTGGCCAGGTTCTGGTGGCGCATAAGGGTCTGCGTGGTCCGAAGGTCGACATCGGCTGCAACGAGCGCTGTCCCAAACCAGTGTCATAGTTGGTGTGCCGATCCGGGGACCCCAGCCCGCACCATAGCTGCCGTAATTGTGTTCGATATAGAAACGCGGTGCTGATGTCCATTATTCGTACCGGGAAACCAATAACTTTTGCTGGGCATAAATTCAGCGTGGTCTAGTACCATTCTGTGAATTGGTAGTGACGCGGTAATAGATCCCTTTCCTGTAACGAACATAGTTCGGCTGGACAGGTCAACATGATCACTCTTTAGTTTTGCGATCCCGTGCACCCGCAGCCCTTGCAGCGCAGCGAGCAATACCATCGCCCGGGCGCGACGGTGCATTTTTGTGGCGAGTAGCCGACAGAGGTGATCGTTGGACAGCGGGCGAGGCTCCGACCTAGGGCGGCGGGGGCGCCCTAGGTGCTGCATAGGGTTGTCCGGTCGGTGACCTTGGGTCTGCAACCACAGGAACCAAGCCGCTAGCGCGCCATAATAAGTCCAGCGTGTTCTTGGCGCCCAGTCACGTGTTGGCCCGGGATGTCCATGGGGTAAAGGTTGGAGGTCCCTGGGGAATTTTGACCCGTCATTTCGGTCACTATTTGGTGACACCCGATCTTTAGCATGCGGTTGGTAGGTCGATATAGTCGAGATATTTGAGCATATACTAGCAGTTTGCTATCTATTTATTGAACAGGCCAGGAGTTCGATTCTCCTAGGCGGCTCCACAACCGGCTGGTCTGCGTCTGCCGCAACCCGATTGCTACCGGTCTGGCCGCAGTGGCACCAGAAAACCGACCGGTCCAGAAGACAGACACAACGAAAGTGCGGCCGTGTTCGCGCGCACCATGATGGCGTCGCCCGCCCCGGGCAGCCGGGCATACACGGTATTGAGCCCCGGATGTACCGGCACTTTCACTTCGGGGCCCTCGGACAGCGCCAGCGTCATCGAGCCGTCGCTGTTGCCCAGGTAGTGCAACTCGACGGTCCAGTCGGCCGGTAGTAGCGGCCCGTCCAAGGCCATCCGCGTCGGGTGATCCGGCTGGGTGAAGTAGCCACAGTTCTGCACGGGTCCCGGTTTGATAGTACGCACCCAGGTCACTCGCGCCGGAACGAGCTGACCTTCGCTGTTCAGCATCTGCAATTCTGTTGTTGCCGAGGCAAAATCAGGCCTATCGTGCAGCAGGGTGAACATGTGGCTGGCCAGGTTCTCCGGCCAGGCGACCCGCTGCAGCACCAGCGGGTCGACTTCCTGATCCAGCAGCGGCACCGTCGGATTCGCGATCGCCAGCCCAGAGCGGGCATTGTTCAAGTAAGGCTCGGCCGGGTTGTCGCGCCACGACGTGAGGAATGTCGACGTCGAGTACAGGCTGCTGGCCAGAAACAACACTCCCACAACGCTTGTCGCCACGGTCCGTTGCCGCGACGCGTCCAGCCACGCCGATGACGCCCGATTGGGTGCGGTGAACCCGACCGCGGCCAACAGTGCCAGCACCACCACCAAATCCGGGAAGTAGCGCAGCGTCTGGGCCAGCTCGAGCGCGGTGAACCGGGACGAGCGCATCAGATAGATCGGCACTTGGCAGGCGGCGGTGTAACCCGCCGCGGTCAACCACACCGGCACGATTCGTTGCTTGCGCAGCAGCGAAACCGCAAGCGTCGCAACCAGAACCAGCCAACCCAGCGTCATCACCACCGGGCCGGGAGTTGCCCACGGCGAAGCCGGTGCCCAGCGCGCCCACTGCCAAGGCCCGCCAGCCAGGCCCGGCACGATGCCGTGGGTCACCGAGCGGCGCAGCAGGGCCCACGTCATCGAAAGATCCGAACTCCACCGCCGCTGGTTGACCACGGCCAGATACAGCGCCACCCAGCCGGCGGTCAGCGCCAACGACGGCACCCACAACCGGATGCCGCCCCGCCACGCCCTGCGCAACGCCGGCCCGTCACCGGCCACGTGGCAACCCAGCGCGACGACCGCGAAAGCGACGAACGGGATCACCGCGGCTTTTTCGAAGAACAGCAGGCCACCGAGATACGCCAGCAGCCCGGTGGCGGCGTAGCGCGCCCGCCCGGTACGCATCAACAGCACGGCATCGCCACACACCCACGCCAGCGCCGCCAGCATCGGCAGCGAGTTCAGTGCCGCCGACCACCAGGCAAATCCCGGCACGCTCAACGGGCTAAACAACGCGAACGTCAACGGGATCAGCAGCACCGGACGCCAACCGAGGATTACATACAGCGCCCGCAGCAGCGCCAACGACGCCAGCAGCTGCAGGAGTACCAGGCTGATCGCCGGCCCGGTCCAGTTCAGCGGCGCCAGCCGGATGATGGCGCCCGCCACCAGAAAAGCGCCGGGCATTACATGGCCGTCGTGGTCGTCGAACAGGTACGACGGCGATAGCAGCCCCTGGGTGCCGGCGCGGCCGATCAGGATCAGATCGTCCCAGTAGAAATAGCCGCGGAACGCCAGCACACCGCGGATCACCAGCTGCAACACGATCAGCACGGTCGCCGCGATCGCCACTCTGTATGGTGGGCCGGTGCGCGCACTGGTCACCGGGGCAGCCGGTTTCATCGGGTCGACGCTAGTCGACCGTCTTCTGGCCGACGGCCACGTGGTGGTGGGTCTGGACAATTTCGCCAGCGGCCGCGCGACCAACATCGAGCATCTTGCCGACAATCCCGCGTACGCGTTCGTCGAGGCCGACATCGTCACCGCAGACCTGGACGGCATACTCGATCAGCACCGGTGCGAGGTGGTGTTTCACCTGGCGGCCCAGATCGACGTGCGGCATTCGGTGGCCAACCCGCAGTTCGACGCCACAGTCAACGTGATCGGCACCATCCGGCTGGCCGAGGCCGCGCGTCGGGCGCAGGTGCGTAAGGTGGTGCACACTTCGTCGGGCGGCTCCATCTACGGTGTGCCGCCGCAGTATCCGACGCCCGAAACGGTGCCCACCGATCCTGCTTCGCCCTATGCGGCGGGCAAAGTGGCCGGCGAAATCTACCTGAACACCTTCCGGCACCTGTACGGCCTGGACTGCTCACATATCGCCCCAGCCAACGTGTATGGCCCGCGCCAGGACCCGCACGGCGAGGCCGGGGTGGTGGCGATATTCGCCCAGGCACTGCTGGAGGGCAAGCCCACCAAGGTGTTCGGTGACGGCTCCAACACCCGCGACTATGTATACGTCGACGACGTCGTCGACGCCTTCGTCAAGGCTGCTGGGGAGGCTGGCGGCGGGCTGCGCTTCAACGTCGGCACCGGCGTCGAAACCTCAGACCGGCAACTGCATTCGGCGGTGGCCGCGGCGGTCGGAGGTCCGGACGATCCGGAGTTTCACCCGCCGCGTCTCGGTGACCTTAAGCGCTCCTGCCTCGACATCGGTTTGGCAGCAGAGGTTTTGGGCTGGCACCCGCAGGTGGAACTCGACGAGGGTGTGCGGCGCACGGTGGACTACTTCCGGCACAAACACGGCTGACCGCTGCCCACGGTGAATCCCGCGACAGACACGCCGAGAGGAGTGTCGCAGGATTCACTCTCGCGGGGAGAGCTCCGGGGCGGGTTCCGGCTCCTGGGCGCCTTCCACCGCGATGGCCCGCGCCAGGCGCGCGTAGCGCAGCTCCAAGTCCTTGAACCGCATGTAAGTGCTCAGCGTGGTGAAACTGAACGCCATGATCAGCGCATACAGCATCAGGTCGGTGCCGCGGTTCACCCCGAACCAGTGCGCCACCACGGTGGTGTCGTCAGGGCGCAGCACGGCGTAAATGCCGAGCACCACGAACAGGACGTAGCCCACTTTCACCCAGGCGCGGGCCCGTGCGCTGCGGCGTGAGCGCAACAGGAAGACGAGCAGCGCGATGATCGAGCCGATCAGCAGCACCTTGATCCAGTTCATCGAGCGCTCCTCTCAATCATCGGCGTATCCGCCCACGCAGGAATCCGTCGAAGATGATGTTGACGCCGTTGAGCAGCGGCTGCCCCTTGGACTTGGAGTATTCGGTGTAAAGCACTTCGACTGGTTCTTCGGCTACCCGCCAATGGTTTTCGGCGATCATCATCACGATCTCACTGGCGTGACTCATCCCGCTCATGGTGATGTTCAGACCGTCGGCCACTGTCTTGTTAAACACCCGTAGCCCGTTGTTGGTGTCGGTCAGGCCGAGCCGGCGGCCCCGCCGGCTCAACCGCGCGGCCGTCTGCAGCACGATCCGCTTCAGCAGCGGTGGCCGGCTCGCGACGGACTGGCCGAACCGGGTCCCGATCACGACGTCGACGTCGCCACGGTTGAGCCGGTCGATCATCCTGGCCACGTCTTTAACCCGGTGCTGCCCGTCGGCGTCGAAGGTGGCGAACACCGCAGACCCGGGTTGCCTGCGCGCGTACTCGATGCCGGTCTGGATGGCCGCGCCCTGGCCCAGGTTGATCGGATGGCGCACCAGGTACGCCCCCGCCTGCCGGGCGACCTCGCCGCTGCCGTCGGTGCTGCCGTCGTCGACCACGACGACGTGATCGAAGACCGAACGCAACTCTGCGACGACCTCGCCGATCACAGTGGCTTCGTTGTAGGCGGGAACGACAATCCAGGCTTCGGGGTAACGCGCTTCGGGGTAACGCGTGTCGGTACCTAACTTTTCAGTGCCCATATCCAAGCCCACAAGTTACACGCCAAAACTGGCCGTCATCAGCCTCGCGCGCGGCCGGCACGCCCCAAAGCGGCGAGATGGACGCCAATTCCCACCAGCGGGCCGCACAGCAGACCGACCACGGTGCGGGTCTCCAGCTCCAGCGGCAGCATCAGCAACAGTCCGGAGGCCACCGTCGCGCCGACCCAGCCCAGCGCGTACGCCCGGTGCAGGGCGGCCGCGACCGCGGCCGCGCCGGTCAATGTCAGCAGCGCGATCGATACGGCAGCGGCGGTCAACCAAGCCAGCAGCGCGCTGCTGGCCTGATAGTCCGCCCCGAAGGCGAACCGCAGCAACCACGGGCCCACTACGCCGGCCAGCAGCACCCCCAGCCCGCCGATACCGGTGACCAGTAGCGCCGGTGCCACCAGGGCACGCAACCGGTGCCCGCGCTCGTCGACGAAGTGCGCGATCAGGTTGCCCTGCATGGCGGTCAGCGGAACCAATAGCGGCGCGCGAGTAAGTGTGACCGCCAGGATGACCACGCCGCCCTGTGGTCCCAGCTCGGCGGAGGTGAGCTTGAGCAGCACCGGAAAGCCCATCACCAGGATCGCGCTGGCCCCCGCCGCGGTGATCGAGTGGGCGGCGCCGCGCAGAAACATCGCGGCGCTGCCGGGCGTCACTAGCCGCGCCGCCGCGCGTGCGGCCGGTGAACTGGCGAGCATGATCAGCCAGGCCACCGAGCCAGTGACGGTCGCCCACAGGAAACCGGCCAGGCCCCAGCCGAGCACGTAGGTCGCCGTCGCCACCGCCACCCGGATGACGGCATCGGTCACCATCAACGCCCCGTACTGCCCCCACCGGTTGGTGCCGGCGAGCATCCCCTGCAGGGTGGAGTGCAGGCAGAACCCGGCCAACCCGACGCTGAGCAGCGCCACCGACAACGAGCGCTGCTCGACGAATACCCGTCCGCTCCACAGCGGTGAACTCCCCGCGATTACGGCGGCCGAGGTCAGGCCGACCACAGCGGCGACCCGCAGTGGATGCGTCCGTCGACTTGGCAGCTCAGCCAGGTACTGCATGGCCCGGATCTCGCGCGTCGCCTCCTGCAGTAAGCCGCTGGCGGCGCCGGTAACCAGCCCAAACGCCCCCCAGAACACCCCGAATATGGAGAAGCCACCCGGCGCGAGGTTGCGCGCCGCCAGATAGATCACCGCATAACCGCACAGCGCGGTCACCGCGGTCGCGATGCCTACCCGCGCGACGCTGGCGCGTGCGATCGGTCCCGCCGACGCGCCATGGGCGCTCGCGCCGTCCGTCACGGGCTAGGCGTCAGTGGCCGCTGGACTTGAATCGCTCCACCGAACGCTGCACCTCGGCTTCGGCTTCGGCACGGCCGACCCAGTCGGCGGCCTTGACGAACTTGCCCGGCTCCAGGTCCTTGTAGTGCACGAAGAAGTGCTTGATGGCTTCGAGTTCCCACTCCGGGACGTCGCCGATGTCTTGGATGTGGTCCCAACGCTGGTCACCGGCCGGCACGCACAGCACCTTGTCGTCGCCACCGGCCTCGTCGACCATGCGGAACATGCCCACCGGCCGCGCCTCCACCAGCACCCCGGGGAACAGCGGCTGCGGCAGCAGTACGAGAGCGTCCAGCGGGTCACCGTCTTCACCGAGGGTGTCCTCGATGAAGCCGTAGTCGGTCGGGTAAGCCATCGGTGTGTAGAGGTAGCGGTCCAGCCTTACGCGGCCGGTCTCGTGGTCGACCTCGTACTTGTTGCGCTGGCCCTTTGGGATTTCGATGGTCACGTCGAATTGCACGGATACACAGTAGTCGAGCAGTGTCTTAGCGTTCCTTCGTGGCCGGTTCGGCAGAATGGGGCGCAGAAGACAGGAGTTTCGCAGTCCTATGGGTCCCAAACGCTGGCGCAAGACCACCCACGTGTTGGTGGGGTTGACGGTGTGTGCGTTCGTTGCGGCCGTGGTCGCGGCCGCGGTGCTGTTCACCACCGGTGGGCATGGCGGCAGCGGGGCCCGGTCACCGGTACCCCCGCCCCGTCCGCCCACCGTCAAAGCGGGGGTGAGTCCGGTGGCGGACAACGCCGAGGCACCGAGCGCCGGCGGGGTGGCGGCGGCACTGGCCGCGGCCGCCGCCGACCCCAATCTGGGCAGGCTGGGAGGCCGGATCACCGATGCCATGACCGGCAAGGAACTGTGGCGTCAACTTGACGACGTGCCGATGGTGCCGGCATCGGTCAATAAAATCCTGACCGCCGCCGCGGCGCTGCTCACCCTGGACCGGCAGGCGCGGATCAGCACCCGGGTGGTGGCCGCCGCGCAGAGCTCGCAGGGACCTGTGGTGTTGGTGGGCGCCGGGGACCCGACGCTGTCGGCCGCCCCGCCCGGCGTTGACACCTGGTATCGCGGTGCGGCCCGGATCAACGACTTGGTCGAGCAGATACACCGCAGCGGAATGACGCCGACGTCGGTGCAGGTCGACATGTCGGCTTTCAGCGGTCCCACCATCGCTCCGGGTTGGGATCTCGCCGATGTCGACAACGGCGACGTCGCCCCGATCGAGGCGGCGATGATCGATGCCGGCCGCATTCAGCCCACCACCGTCAACTCCCGCCGCTCTCGAACGCCGGCGTTGGATGCCGGGCGGGAGCTGGCTAAGGCCTTGGGGCTGGACCCGGCGGCGGTATCCGTCGCGTCGGCGCCTTCTGGCGCCCGGCAACTGGCCGTTGTGCAGTCCGCACCGCTGATCCAGCGGCTGTCCCAGATGATGAACGCCTCGGACAATGTGATGGCCGAGTGCATCGCGCGTGAGGTGGCCGCCGCCATCAACCGGCCGCGGAGCTTCACCGGCGCGGTCGACGCAGTGACCAATCGGCTCAACATCGCGCATGTGGACACCGGTGGGGTCGCGCTGGTCGATTCCAGTGGCCTGTCGGTGGACAATCGCTTGACCGCACGCACCCTCGACGGCGCGGTGCAGGCTGCCGCGGGGCCGGATCAGCCGTCGTTGCGGGCCTTGCTGGATCTGCTGCCGATCGCCGGCGGCAGCGGCACGCTCGGTGAACGCTTCCTCGACCGGTCCACCGATCAAGGCCCGGCGGGCTGGCTGCGGGCCAAGACCGGCTCGCTGACCGCCGTAAACTCGCTCGTTGGGGTTCTGACCGACGCGAGCGGACGGGTGCTTACCTTCGCGTTCATCTCCAACGACGCCGGACCCAACGGCCGCAACGCAATGGACGCGCTGGCGACCCGGTTGTGGTTCTGTGGGTGCGCGGCATGACCGACACCGCCGAACTGACCATGGGCAACGCCGTCGACTGGCGTTTCGCCGCCGCAGTGGGGGAGAAGCTGACCCGCGGGGGTCCGGTCACGTCGGAGTACACCCGCCGCCAGGTGATCGACGAGCTGATGAGCGCCGCCGCGCAGGCCGAGCCACCGGTTCGCGACGTCACCGGCCTGATCACAGACGGCGCGGTGCCGCCGGCCCGCGTGGTGGACCGGCGGCAGTGGATCAGGGCGGCCACCGAGTCGATGCGGGCGATGACCAACGGAGGTGATAAGCCGCGGGGCTTTCTCACCGGCCGGCTCACCGGCGCGCAGACGGGAGCTGTGCTGGCGTACGTCTCCTCGGGCATCCTCGGCCAATACGACCCCTTCGGCGAATTCGGGGACGCGCGGGCGGGGAGCCTGTTGTTGGTGTACCCCAATGTGATCGCAGTGGAGCGCCAGCTCAACGTCGAGCCGTCCGACTTCCGGCTGTGGGTGTGCCTGCACGAGGTCACTCATCGGGTGCAATTCACCGCCAACCCGTGGATCGCCGGCCACATGTCGAGTTCGCTGGGTCTGCTGACCCAAGAGCCCGCCGAAAACCTCGGAGAGGTGGCGAGCCGACTCGCCGGTTTCGTCCGCAGCCGCGGAAAGGGTTCCGATGATTTCGGTTCCGAGGGGATCCTGGGTTTGGTGCGCGCCGTGCAATCCGAGCCGCAGCGCAAGGCGCTGGACCAACTGCTGGTGCTCGGAACGTTGCTGGAAGGCCATGCCGAGCACGTGATGGACGCGGTCGGACCGATGGTGGTTCCGTCGGTGGCCACCATCCGCAACCGGTTCGACGAACGTCGGCAGCGTAAACAGCCACCGCTGCAACGGATTTTGCGCGCACTACTGGGTCTAGATGCCAAGCTAAGCCAGTACACCCGTGGCAAGGCGTTCGTCGACGCGGTGGTGGACAGGGTCGGAATGACGCGCTTCAACACGGTCTGGACGAGCCCCGAGACGTTGCCGCTGCCTGCCGAGATCGAACATCCACAGCGATGGATCGATCGGGTGCTGTAGCCCAGCTGCGCAGGGCTGCAATCGAATTCGCCCGCGTCTACGTAGCTGGCGACGAACGGTGGTGTGTCGGCCTGTCCGGCGGGCCGGACTCGTTGGCGCTGACCGCCGTCGCCGCGGAGTTGCGGCCCACCCTGGCGTTGATCGTCGACCACGGGCTGCAGCCGGACTCTGCTGTTGTCGCGGAAAACGCACGCGCACAAGCTCTTTCGTTAGGTTGTGTGGACGCGCGGGTGCTATCCGTCGAGTGTGACCCGTCCGGCGCCGGAGGGCCGGAGGCGGCGGCGCGCACCGCCCGCTACGCAGCCCTGCGGGCCCATCGAGACGGCCCGGTGCTGCTGGCGCACACCCTCGACGACCAGGCGGAGACGGTGCTGCTCGGGCTGGGCCGCGGCTCGGGTCCCCGGTCCATCGCCGGCATGCGTCCTTTCGATTCGCCCTGGTGTCGGCCGTTGCTGGGGGTGCGGCGGGCCGTGACGCTGGCCGCCTGTGCCCAGCTGGGCCTGGCGACGTGGCAGGACCCGCACAACGCCGACCGCCGCTTCACCCGGGTTCGGTTGCGCCGCGAGGTGTTGCCGCTGCTGGAAGACGTGCTCGGCGGTGGGGTCGCCGAAGCGCTGGCCCGCACCGCGACGGCGCTGCGTGAGGACACCGAGTTCCTCGACGCGATTGCCGCCGCAGCACTGGCCGACATCGGGTCCGGCGACGGGTTGGATGCCAGTGCGTTGTCCGCCCTGCCCGACCCGGTGCGGCGACGGGTGATCCGGGGCTGGCTGCAATCCGGCGGTGCGGTCGGGCTCACCGACAAGCAGATCCGTGCGGTGGACAGGCTGGTCACGGCATGGCGGGGCCAGGGCGGGGTGGCGGTCGGGTCTCAGTTGCGTGGTCGGCGCTTGGTTGCCGGGCGGCGTGCGGGCTTGCTTACGTTGTCGCCCGAGGCAATGTGAGAGCCTGCGTTGGTCGTTCACAGGTCGGCGTGGCACGCTGTGCATCGTGACGGCGGAGCTGTATCCGGGGGACATCAAATCGGTGCTGCTCACCCAGGAGCAGATCCAGCTCCGGATCACCGAACTCGGCCGTCAGATCGGCGAGGATTACCGCGGCCTTGCCGCCGACTCCGGGCAGGACTTGCTGCTGATCACCGTGCTCAAAGGAGCGGTGCTATTCGTCACTGACCTGGCGCGCGCTATCCCGCTACCGACGCAGTTCGAGTTCATGGCGGTTAGCTCGTATGGTTCCTCGACATCGTCGTCGGGGGTGGTGCGGATCCTCAAGGACCTCGACCGCGACATCCACGACCGTGACGTGTTGATCGTCGAGGACGTGGTGGACTCCGGGCTGACGCTGTCGTGGTTGTTGCGCAACCTGACCAGTCGGCATCCACGTTCGCTGCGGGTGTGCACGCTGCTGCGTAAACCCGACGCGGTGGGCGCCAACGTCGATATCACCTACGTAGGCTTCGACATTCCCAACGATTTCGTCGTCGGCTACGGGCTGGACTACGACGAGCGCTACCGCGACCTGCCTTACATCGGGACCCTCGACCCACGGGTCTACGAGTAGCTCAGGTTAGCTCCCACACCGCCGTCACTGAGAAGCTCACCGTCTGCTGACCGGGTTCCAGCGGGACCATGGCCGCGCGTGGCGCCGGGGTTCCGGTTGGCGGCGGTGTGGAGCCGGTGGCCTCTGAGATCGACAACACCTTGCCCAGGTTCAGGCCGGCCAGCTGGGCGTACTGCTGGGCGCGATTCTTGGCGTCGTCGAAGGCCCGGGCCCGGGCATCTTTGACCAGCTGTGAGTCGTCGGCGATCGAGTAGTTGACGGAGTTGATCCGGGTGGCGTCGCCGCCGGTGCTTACCACGAGGGCCAGCAGAGTCGAGGCTGCGTCGGTGGGGTGGATCTTGATCTCGATCGCGTTGTTGGCGCGGTAGCCGCTGACAGTCGCGGCGCCAGCGGGCTCGGGTGTGCTGTATTGCGGCTGCAGCGTCACCTGGGTAGTGCGGATGTCCTTGCGGTCCAGGCCCCCTCCAACCAGGGCGTTGATGACCGCCTGTTGGCGGTCGTTGGTCTGTTTCATCGCGGTCGAGACGTCGGCGGCGGTGAACTCGATCGCGACGTTGGCGGTGAGGGTGTCCGGGACGCCTTGGACTTGCCCCGATCCGTACACGGTGACCTGGCGCGGGGCGATCCCCGGCGTCGGCGTTGCAGGATGAGAGTCGCAGGACGGCAGGGCGATGACCGCCAGGAGTGCGGTGGCCACGGCGATCGAACTGCGGATGAGGCGGGAGTTCCTTCGGGCCGGCATGTGTGGGACCTTAGCGCTTCGGGCTGTCGGTTCAAGGGACGCATCCCGTCCACCGTGGCGACTACTCTCATTTTCCTTTTGTTAAAGTAACGTCTCACCGAGCTCGGCAGATAACGGTCCGTACGGGGGTAGGTAGATCATACATTTTGTGATCTGAGTAACTATCAGCAAACTAAATATTAGCCAGATCATCGACAACTGATGCTGACAAATAGCTGGTTGGAATCATCAACTGTAGAAGCATGTAGCAGCGCTAGATCTGCCGGCGATTCAAATCCACACCGGCCTCGTGCCAGGCCTAGCGGGGCGGCCCAGCCGGGCCGCCGTTCATTGCAGCGAGTGCCGCAGATCTCGCCGCCGGATTACCCATCGTCGCCCATCGCATGGGGATCGCGAAATCATGCCGCGGTTCGCCATATTCACCTGTGTACCAGCAATTATCCGTGTTGAGTGGCATGGTTCAGCGCTCCGCCGAGCGTTGTCTGTGTCCGCTTTCGTGCTTGCTGTTGCAGTCCCGTCGGACCCCGGACTCGTCATCGCTTTACGTTGTCCGGGTACCCGGTCGGCTCGCGTGGGCCACATAATACCGCTCGCTTACGCCGTTGCGAATAACTCATACTATTCTCAAATAGATATGACCACATATAAGATTCATATATGTTTGGCGATCTGTCTATAAATGTCCGGCAGCAAATGAATAATTCCTAACTCGATCGTGAACAAGCCGCGTGCAGCCTGTTTGAATACGAACGCCTGCCTTAGCGTTGTCGCGGAACCGTCTCAGCGACGAGCGACGAGTGGCGTCCATGGGCGCTTATTGCAGATGTGCACCGTGAAATTGAGGGAGGACTCAATGTCGATCGTTTTCGCCGAACCAGAGGTGCTGGATGGTGCCTCGGGCGAGCTCATGTCCATCAACGCGGCAATGCGCGCCGGCAATGCAGCCGCGGCGGGCCCCACGACAGCGGTTGTCCCGGCCGCCGCCGACCTGGTGTCAATGCTGATGGCCAATCATTTCGTCAACCACGCCAATCTGTACCAGGCAATCAGCGCGCAGGCGGCGGCCGTGCAGGAGCAGTTGGCGACCACGCTGGGGATCAGCGGTAATTCGTACGCCACCACTGAGTCCGCCAACGCCGCCGCGGTCGCTTAGGGCAACCCGACAATGGTCGATTTCGCAGCCCTACCGCCAGAGGTCAACTCTGCGCTGATGTATGCCGGACCCGGCTCGGGGCCGATGCTGGCCGCCGCCGCGGCCTGGGAAGGTCTGGCCGGCGACCTACAAGCCGTCGCGGCTTCCTACGGAGCTGTCGTGCAAGGCCTGACCGACGGGCCGTGGCAGGGCCCCTCGGCGGCATCCATGGCGGCCGCGGCCACACCGCAGATCGCATGGCTGACCACCACCGCCGAGCAGGCATCGCAGACAGGGGCGCAGGCCGTCGCGGCGGCGAGCGCTTACGAGGCCGCATTCCTCGCGACGGTGCCGCCACCGGTGATCGAAGCCAACCGGGCATTGTTGGCCGGTTTGCTGGCGACGAATTTCCTGGGCCAGAACACCGCGGCCATCGCTGCCACGGAGGCGCAATATCTCGAGTTCTGGGCCCAGGATGCCGCCGCCATGTACGGGTACTCCGGTGCTTCGGCGGCCGCAGCGGAACTGCCGGCGCTGACCCCGCAATCGGTCGCCGCGAACCTGACCGGTCTTTATGCGCAATTCAACGCCCAGATCAACGCGGTCAACTCGTCGCTGGCGGCAACGGGGTACCACGACGTGGTCAAAGCGCTGAGCCAGATGGCCGGGTTGACAAACACTCCGCCCTGGCTCGCCAATCCCCAGGCAGCGCTCGGACTCACCGGTCATACGTGGAACGCCACCGGCGACGGGATCGTAGTGAACGGCCTGTTAGGCGACGTCCTGGAAGGCCTGACCGGGTCGTCGACGCTGGATGCCAGCACCGGGTTCGACACCTACATCAGGCTGGTTTCACCGTTCCGGCTCAGCACCACGGCGATGAAAGACTTGGACGGGTTGTTCCACAGTGCGTTTCCCGCTTTCGGCAAGGCGGCTGAGGGGGCCGCGAAGGCCGCCGAGGGAGCGGCCGCGGCCGCCGCACCCACCTTCGGCAGTGGTTTGGGCAACGCGCTGGGGGGGATCACCGGAGCTGTCGGCAATGCGGCAAAGGTTGGAGCAGTGTCCGTTCCGGCGAGCTGGACGGCCACCCCCGCGGCAACGCCGATCTCGGTGGCGCTCAACGGTGCCGCCGGCGCGGCCGCCGCGGAACCCGCCACGGCGGCGTTCGGCGGACTGCCGATGGTGCCCGGTGCGGGCACCGGTCGTAGCGTGGCCAACTTCGCCGCGCCCCGCTACGGGTTCAAGCCAACGGTGATCGCACAACCACCGGCCGGGGGATGAAACTCAGGCCCGCGAGCCCATCGCAGAAGGCCGTCGAGTCGCTGGCGTCTCGGCGGCTTTCTGCGTTCGGGCGTTAGTAGGTTTGCGCGAGTTCGGCGCGGGCACGCCGTTCGACGAGCAGCGGAACGAAGCCGCGGATCGGACTTCGGTCAAACGCGGCATGGGCGCTGCGGACCGCAACCGAGATCTGCTCCTGCCCCAGATGTCCATAGCTGGCGATCAGCCGTCTCTCCAGCTCGATGATCAGTCGCTCCTCGGCGGTCTCGATCACGAGAAATAGACTGCGCCACACGGGACTCCCCGTCAACTCGTGTTCAGATTTCGGATGCCTGATCGTCGCTCGTCGGCCGTGTCCTGTACCGCTTCTCGGGGAGAATATCCCGGGTGAGCGAGGATGTTGACGCGTTGCAGGCGGCGATACTGACCCGGATGCTGCGGGATACGATCACGGAGATTTTAGGTCAGCTCGACACACCGCCACACCGTCGCCGCCCTTCGGCCCTGCAGAAGCGCCACCACCGCGTGCGACGGGATGCGCAGTTGCGCCGGGAGCTACACGAAGCCCGTCAATTGCTGGACAATCTGCGGCATCGGTTCCCTCGAACCCGCGATACTGCTGCGGCGCAACGCCCAGACGTGAAGCTGGCGGCACAGTTAAGGCGTCACCAGGATCTTGCAGTGCCGTTCAGGGTCAGCGAGGTCGTCGAAGGCTCTTCCGACACCGTCCAGCCCGACCTCGCCTGTGATCAGTGGGCTGACATCGATGTCGCCGTCGGCGATCGCGCGCAGCGACTCGGTGAACTCCGCCATGTCGTAGGCCAGCGAGAACTGGATGTTGATCTCTTTGGCGGTGGCGAAGAAAGGGTGGATACGGTCGGATTCCATGCACACCCCGGCGACGATCAGCCGGGTGCCGCGCCCTGCCCGCAGCAGCACGTCATCGATGATCCCAGGGACGCCGACCGCTTCGAACACCACGCCCGCGTTGAGGGCGTCGAACGGTGAGCCGCGAGCCGGGTCGATGACCTGATGCGCGCCCATCACGGTAGCCAGCCCGCGGCGCGTGGGTGAGAAATCAGACGCCACAATGCTTTCCACGCCGCGCTGGTGAAGGGCTGCGATGATTGCGAGCCCGATGGGGCCACAGCCCAGCACCAGCGCCGACTCGTCGGTCGTGATCCCGGACTTGTTCACCGCATGCAGTCCCACCGCCATCGGCTCGGTCATCGCCGCGTGTTTGGCGTTCAGCCCGTTTGGAACAGGCAACAGCAGCGACGCCGAGAGCAGCATCAGCTCGGCATAACCGCCGAGCGTGGTGTTGCTGTAGACGATCGGCTCGACTCCCTTGTCGGACAACAACACCGGCAGTGAGGTGACCAACGTTCCCGGCGGATGGGTCTCGGTGCCGGGTCCGGCATCGAGCACTTCGGCGCTGAACTCGTGGCCCATGAAGATGTCGCGTCCCAGGTCGACGTCCATCCCGCCGCCGGCACCGGCCAATTCGCCGCTCATTTCCAATACTCTGGCGCCGTGCGCTGCGAAATGCAGGTCGGAGCCGCAAATTCCGCAGGCCCGCACCCTAACCAGCACCTGCCCCGGTCCGGGAACCGGGTCGGGGACGTCGTCGCGGTAGACCATGCGTCCGTCGCGCAACACCGAGGCCCGCATCAGTTGCCGGCTCCATCGTGCTCGGCCACGTGTTGGGTGATGGCCTGCACCACTGCCTGACCGGCGCGCCCGATCAGCTCCTCGCGTTTGTCCTTCGCCCACTCGTGCGAAGCTCGGGGCGCTTCGAGTTGGCCCTTGAAATAGGGAATCACCTTGCGCGCGAACAGATCATAGGAATGGAAGGTGGCCTGTGGCGATGCCCAGTCGTGGCCGAGCAGCAACAACGTCCCGAACCCGCCGGATCGTTCCAGCAGATCCTCGATGTGGGCGATCGCATCCGCAGGGGTTCCGATGCAGCAATTGCCCTTGGCCGCGTAGTCTTCGACGAACTCTCGCGGTGATTGCGCGCCCTCGACCGTGTTCGCGAGTGGGACGAACCCAGCGGCGCCGAAGTATTTGGCGAAATCCATCAGCCCGTACGTGCAGTCTTGGATCGCCTGGTCGCGGGTGTCGGCGAGGTGCATGATGCTCAGGACTCGCCAGTCGCCGCGGTCGGGCTGCGCCCGGCCTGCTTTGGCGGCCTGCTCACATACCACCTGCCAGGTATTTTCCAGCGCCGCATAACCGCCGGGCACTGACATCGACAGCGACAGCAGCGACGTGCCCAGCGCACCGGCCAACCGCGGTCCGGACGGGGAAATCATTGCTGCCGTGGATATTTCGGGATAAGGCCAGGTGTACGGGCGGATGTGCAGTTGCGCGTCACGGAGGGTGAACCATTCGGTGTGACGGTCGATTCGCTCTTCGGGTGCAGCGCGGAACAACGCCAGAATCGCCTCCAGCGACTCCTGCATCATTCGTCGTTGTTCGACCGGGTCGATGCCCATCATGTAGGCGTCGGAAGGAAGCGCGCCGGGGCCGGTGCCGAACATGACGCGGCCGCGGGTCAGGTGGTCGAGCAGCACCCACCGGTCGGCCACCATCAGCGGATGGTGGTAGGGCAGTGAGACCACGCCGGTGCCCAGCCTAATGTGCTTGGTCCGCTCCGCTGCGGCGGCGATGAAGACTTCCGGGCAGGCGATCAGTTCATAACCGCCGGAATGATGTTCGCCGAACCATGCCTCGTCATAGCCCAGACGGTCCAGAGCGACGACACGCTCCATGTCGTATTCCAGTGCCACCGTTGGAGATTGGCCGGTCGGGTGAAATGGCGTGATGAATACGCCGAAACGCATTGGTGCACTCACCATTCCACTCCTTTGAGGAATTCGAGAAGCGTCGCATTGACCTCGTCGGGTCGTTCCTGTTGTATCCAGTGTCCGGCACCGTCGATCATCACCTCGCGGAACGGGCCGGTGATCGCTTCGGCGGCCCGGTCGGTGCGGGTGAAGCTCAGCACCGGGTCTGCTGTCCCGCCGATGAACAGGCACGGCACCCCGATGGTGGCACCGGCGAGATCTGGCGTGGTTTCCCAGTTGCGGTCGAAATTGCGGTACCAGTTCAGGCCGCCGGTGAATCCGGTCCGGGTGAATTCGGCTATGTAGTGGTCGAGTTCGTCCTGACTAATCCAGTCGGGAAGCCCCGCGGGCTCGGGAAGCCGGTCGATGAATCCGTCAGGTCCGGGGGCCACCATACGCAATCCGGCGCTGTGGTCGTCGGACAGACGCAAACCGCCCATCATCCGGCGCATGGTGCGGCCCGGGTCGCTGCCCAGTTCGGCGTCGGCGACACCGGGCTCCTGGAAGTAGAGGATGTAGAAGAAGTTGTCACCGAACATGCGTCGCCACGCCGTCGTCGGAGCGACTTTCGGGCGGGGGGTGACCGGCACACTCAGTGCGGCGACGGCGGCCACTCGATCGGGATGCAGCAACGGCGCGTTCCAGACGACGGCGGCACCCCAGTCGTGCCCGACCCAGACGGCCTTGTCGGCCCCGACGTCGTCGAGCAAACCTACGAGGTCGCCCGTCAAGTGGTGGATGTCGTAGACCTCGACCGCATCCGGACGCGACGATCCGCCGTAGCCGCGCTGGTCGGGCGCCAGCACGCGGTAGCCGGCGTCAGCGAGGGCCGGAATCTGGTGTCGCCAGGAGTAGGCCAATTCGGGAAATCCGTGGCACAGCACCACGACCGGTGCGCCCGGATCACCGGCCTCGACCACTTTCAGTTGCACGCCGTTGGTTTCGACTAACCGCTCGGTAGATGAGCTCATATTCTCACCAAATCACAACGACACCCGGCTGAGAAGGTTCGGGCGGGGCCGAGGACCATTGGATCCATGAGGCTGGACCACATAGTGCTGTGGACACGGGATCCACGTGCGTCGATGGACTTCTACACCCGCGTGGTGGGGTTGGCGCCGGTGCGTTTCGAGGAGTACGAGGCCGGACAGGCGCCGTTTCCGAGTGTGCGGGTGTGCGACGACGCGATCATCGACCTGATGGCTGTCGACGGCGCTCCCTTCACGGAGGCGATGACCAAGGTCGCCGGTAGCGCGGGCCATCGCGTGAACCACGTCTGCCTGGCGATGTCGAAGGACGAATACGACGCGCTGGATCGACGGCTGCAGGCGGAGGGGGTGGATACCAGCGCGCGGCTGGACAACTCCTTCGGCGCCCAGGGCTGGGCCCCGCAGGGTTACTACTTCGCCGATCCAGACGGCAACGTGGTGGAGGCCCGCTACTACAACTAGCGCCCGAACTAGCACCCGACGGCGGCCCCGGCGCCGCGCGCGTCCGGCGGCGCCGGGAACCGCTGCTCGTCGTCACGAGTTGTCACCAGAGACCTAGCTCCGCTCTGCCGCTACTGGCGTCAGCCGATAGCGGTAGCCTGGACATTTCCAGCTGTGTGTATCGGGAAGGACCTGGCCGGCACGGCCGATGCTTGATGAACCGTAGAAACGTGATCCGCACCCTGACGGCGGTTGCTGTTCTGGTGCTACTCGGCTGGTCGTTCTTCTATTTCAGCGATGACACCCGCGGCTACAAGCCCGTGGACACCTCGGTCGCGATGGCGCAGATCAGCAGCGACAACGTCAAGAGCGCGCAGATCGACGACCGTGAACAGCAGGTGAGATTGACCCTGAAAAAGGGCAATGGCGACACAGAGAACTCCGACAAGGTCATCACCAAATACCCCACTGGCTTCGGCGTCGACCTTTTCAATGCGTTGAACGCCAAGAACGCCAAAGTCAGCACCGTCGTCAACGAAGGCAGCCTGATCGGCGAACTGTTGGTCTACGCGCTGCCGCTGTTGCTGCTGGTGGGCTTGTTCGTGATGTTCTCGCGCATGCAGGGCGGCGCGCGGATGGGCTTCGGCTTCGGTAAGTCGCGCGCCAAGCAGCTGTCCAAAGACATGCCCAAGACCACCTTCGCCGACGTCGCCGGCGTCGACGAAGCGGTCGAGGAGCTCTACGAGATCAAGGACTTCCTGCAGAACCCCAGCCGCTACCAGGCGCTGGGCGCCAAGATCCCCAAAGGTGTGCTGCTCTACGGACCGCCCGGCACCGGCAAGACGCTGCTCGCCAGGGCGGTAGCAGGAGAAGCGGGCGTTCCCTTTTTCACCATCTCCGGCTCGGACTTCGTCGAGATGTTCGTCGGTGTCGGCGCATCCCGCGTCCGGGACCTGTTCGAGCAGGCCAAACAGAACAGCCCATGCATCATCTTCGTCGACGAGATCGACGCGGTGGGCCGGCAGCGCGGCGCCGGCCTGGGCGGCGGGCACGACGAGCGCGAACAGACGCTGAACCAGTTGCTGGTGGAGATGGACGGCTTCGGCGACCGCGCCGGCGTCATCTTGATCGCGGCCACCAACCGCCCCGACATCCTGGACCCGGCACTGCTGCGGCCTGGGCGTTTCGATCGGCAGATCCCAGTGTCCAACCCCGACCTGGCCGGGCGCCGGGCGGTGCTGCGGGTGCATTCCAAAGGCAAGCCCATCGCCGAGGACGCCGACCTGGACGGGCTGGCCAAGCGCACCGTCGGCATGACCGGCGCCGACCTGGCCAATGTCGTCAACGAGGCAGCGTTGCTGACCGCCCGCGAGAACGGCACCGTGATTACCGGCGCGGCGCTGGAGGAGGCGGTCGACCGGGTCATCGGCGGACCGCGCCGCAAGGGCAGGTTGATCAGCGAGCAGGAGAAAAAGATCACCGCCTACCACGAGGGCGGCCACACCCTCGCCGCGTGGGCGATGCCGGACATCGACCCGGTGTACAAGGTGACGATCCTGGCCCGCGGTCGCACGGGTGGCCACGCGGTCGCGGTACCGGAAGACGACAAGGGCCTGCGGACCCGCTCGGAGATGATCGCTCAGTTGGTGTTCGCGATGGGTGGCCGCGCTGCCGAGGAACTGGTGTTCCGCGAACCGACCACCGGTGCGGTCTCCGACATAGAACAGGCCACCAAGATCGCGCGCGCGATGGTGACCGAGTACGGCATGAGTGCGCGGCTGGGCGCCGTCAAGTACGGCACCGAACACGGCGACCCGTTCCTGGGCCGCTCGATGGGAACCCAATCCGACTACTCGCATGAGGTCGCGCGTGAAATCGACGAAGAGGTCCGCAAGCTGATCGAAGCGGCGCACACCGAGGCCTGGGAGATCCTCACCGAATACCGCGACGTGCTGGACACCCTGGCCGGTGAGCTGCTGGAAAAGGAAACGCTGCACCGGCCCGAGCTGGAGGCAATCTTCGGCGACGTGGAGAAGCGACCCAGGCTGACTATGTTCGACGACTTTGGTGGCCGTATCCCGTCGGACAAGCCGCCCATCAAGACACCCGGGGAACTGGCGATCGAGCGCGGCGAGCCGTGGCCGCAACCGGTGCCCGAGCCCGCGTTCAAAGTAGCGATCGCGCAAGCCAGCAAGGCCGCCGAGGAGGCCGCCGGCAAAGCCAAAGGTAACGGCGGCGGTTCGCAGGGCCCGAACGGTTCGCACGGCGCCACCCAGCCCGACTATGGCGCCCCGGCGGGCTGGAGCGCGCCCGGGTGGCCGCCCAAGTCAGCTCCCGACCGTCCCCAACCAGCCCCCAGTTATCCCAGCCCGGATACCGACTCGGACACCGACGAGTCCCGTCCCCAGTTCGACCCCCAGCGCGACAAGGACGTGACCCGGTCCAACCCCCCGGCCCACGGCTGATCGACGGAGGCTTGATGACGCAGCTGGATTCCAGGGATGGCCGCGTGGGCGAGTTCGATCGAGTGCGCGCCGAGGCCGCGGTTCGCGAGCTGCTCATTGCGATCGGCGAGGATCCCGATCGAAATGGGCTGCGGGACACGCCTGCTCGCGTGGTCCGGGCTTACCGCGAAATATTTGCGGGTCTCTACACCGATCCGGCGTCGGTGCTCAACACCATGTTCGACGAAGACCACGACGAATTGGTGATCGTCAAAGAGATCCCGATGTACTCGACCTGCGAACACCATCTGGTGTCGTTCCACGGTGTGGCGCACGTCGGCTACATCCCGGGCGCGGACGGCCGGGTCACCGGTTTGTCGAAAATCGCTCGGCTGGTTGACCTTTACGCTAAGCGCCCGCAGGTGCAGGAACGGCTCACCAGCCAGATCGCCGACGCCCTGGTGCGGAAGCTGAATCCCCGCGGAGTGATCGTGGTGGTCGAGGCCGAGCACCTGTGTATGGCGATGCGGGGTGTGCGTAAACCCGGTTCCACCACCACGACGTCGGCGGTGCGCGGTCAGTTCAAGACCGATGCCGCGTCTCGAGCCGAAGCGCTCGATCTCATCCTGCGCAAGTGAGTTCGGCGCCCGTGCAGGTGATGGGGGTGCTCAATGTCACCGAAGACTCGTTCTCCGACGGCGGGCGTTACCTGGATCCCAGCGGTGCGGTCGAGCACGGTCTGGCGCTGGCCGCCCAGGGTGCGGGGGTCGTCGACGTCGGCGGCGCGTCGACCCGTCCCGGCGCTATCCCGGTGGACCCCGGCATCGAGGCCCGCCGTGTCCTTCCGGTGATCGAAGGGCTTGCAGCGCAAGGAATCACGGTCAGCATTGACACCATGCATGCCAAGGTCGCTGCTGAGGCGCTGGAGCGCGGCGCCCGGATTGTCAACGACGTGTCCGGCGGCCGCGCCGACCCGGCGATGGCCCCGTTGCTGGCGGAGGCGAAAGTGCCATGGGTGCTGATGCATTGGCGGCCGGTGTCGGCAGAGCGTCCGCACCACGTTCCGGCCTACCGGGATGTGGTGTCCGAGGTGCGTGCCGACCTGCTCGCCAGCGTCGACGACGCGGTAGCCGCTGGCGTCGATCCGGCCATGCTGGTGATCGACCCGGGGCTGGGTTTCGCCAAGACCGGACAACACAATTGGGCGTTGCTGCACAGCTTGCCCGAGCTGGTCGGAACCGGGGTGCCGGTGCTCGTCGGCGCCTCACGCAAGCGATTTCTCGGTGCGTTGCTGGCCGACCCGGACGGCACCCCACGGCCGCCCGAGGGTCGTGACACGGCGACGGCGGTGATCTCGGCGTTGGCGGCGCTGCACGGCGCTTGGGGGGTCCGCGTGCACGACGTGCGCGCCTCGGCGGACGCGCTCGAGGTGATCCGCGCCTGGGGGAAAGGAACGGCGACCAATGGCTGATCGAATCGAGTTGCGCGGTCTGGTAGTTCGCGGCCGACACGGCGTTTTCGAACACGAGCGAAGTAATGGGCAGGACTTCGTCGTCGACGTGATCGTGTGGATCGACCTGGCACAAGCCGCGGCGAGTGACGATCTGACCGACACCTACGACTACAGCGTGCTGGCCCAATTGGCCGCCGACGTCGTCGGCGGCACCCCGCGCAACCTGATCGAAACAGTCGGCGCCGAGATCGCCGACGAGGTGATCAAGGACGAGCGGGTGCACGCCGTCGAAGTCACTGTGCACAAGCCGCAGGCGCCCATTTCCCAGGGCTTCGACGACGTGGCCGTGGTGACTCGGCGCTCCCGGCGGGGCGGCCGAGGCTCGGTGGTTCCGGCGAGCGTATGACGGGTGTGGCGGGATGACCAGGGTGGTGCTGTCTATCGGAGCCAACCTCGGCGACCGGCTGGCCCGGCTGCAGTCGGTGATCACCGGGCTCGGCGACGCCGTCGCGGCGTCGTCACAGGTCTACGAAACAGACCCGTGGGGTGGGGTCGAGCAGGACCCGTTCCTCAACGCGGTGCTGATCGCCGACGACCCGGCCTGCGACGCCCGTGGCTGGCTGCGCCGGGCCGGTGAATATGAGCGGGCGGCGCAACGGGAGCGCGAAGTGCACTGGGGCCCGCGCACTCTGGACGTGGATCTGATCGCGTGTTACGACGCCGACGGCGAGATCATCAGCAACGAGCGCGACCTGATCCTGCCGCACCCACGGGCACAGCTGCGGGCTTTTGTGTTGATCCCGTGGCTGGATGTCGACCCCGGCGCCGAGCTGACGCTCGCCGACGGCCGGCACCCCGTCGTCGAGCTGCTGTATCGATTGCAACCCGCCGGCCGGGCTGGCGTTCGGCCGACTTCCCTGACCCTGAGCCGCTGATGGGACCGACCCGCAAGCGCGATCTGACGGCGGTGGCGATCGGTGCCGCGGTACTGGGTTACCTGCTGATCACCGTGCTGTACCGATGGTTTCCGCCGATCACGTTGTGGACCGGGATTTCGCTGTTGGTCGTCGCAGCGGCCGAATGGCGGTGGGGCCGGTTTGTGCGAACCAAGATTGACGACGGCGAAATCGGTGAGGGCGCCGGCCGGCTCCACCCGCTCGCGGTGGCGCGCAGCCTGATTGTGGCCAAGGCATCCGCCTGGGTGGGGGCGCTGGTGCTGGGGTGGTGGCTCGGGGTGCTGGTGTATTTCTTGCCACGCAGGTCATTGCGGGTGGTCGCCGAGGATACGTCCGGAGCGGTGGTGGCCGCGGTCAGTGCGTTGGCGTTGGTGTTCGCCGCGCTGTGGCTGCAGCATTGCTGCAAATCGCCGCCGGATCCGCCCGAGCATGGCGAGGGAGCCGAGAGTTGACCGTGGGCGACCCGACCTGAGAATCGCCGGACTGGCGCGACACGCGGAATGACCTCGTCCGGGTACAGTCAGCCCATGACCGTTCTGTCCCGCGGCGCCCGGGTTCGGCGCGGCGGCCGCAGGCCGGGGTGGGTGCTCTTGACGACGTTGCTGGTCCTCGCGATCGGGGCGAGTTCCGCGCTGGTCTTCACCGATCGCGTGGAACTTCTCAAGCTCGCTGTGATCCTGGCGCTGTGGGCCGCCGTCGCTGGCGCTTTCGTGTCGGTGCTCTACCGACGACAGGCCGAGGCCGACCAAGCGCGGGCGCGGGACATGAAACTCGTCTACGACCTGCAGCTGGATCGGGAGATCTCGGCGCGTCGTGAGTACGAGCTGACCGTGGAGTCGCAGTTGCGCCGCGAGTTGGCCGCCGAGATACACGCACAGGCCGCCGATGAGATCGCGGCGCTACGCGCCGAGTTGTCCTCGCTGCGCGCCAACCTGGAGATCCTGTTCGACACCGACCTCGAACAGCGTCCGGCGCTGGAGACACTGGACCGCGAATCGGCCCGGGCGTTGACCGATCGAACGGGGCACGGCGCTCAGAACGGAGAGATGCCGTCCGCCGACTGGGTCACCAGCGACCGGGTCACGGCGGTGCGACGGGACGACCGGCCTACCCGCGCCGACGATTCGGCGATCATCGACGTGCCGGAAGAGCCGCTGTTGCCACCTCGGCCGTCGGCACCCGTGCGCGAGTACGCGCCCCCCCGTCCGCCCGAACCGCCGTTCCAACAGCCCGAACCGCCTTTCCAACAGCCGGAGCCGTCGTTCCCGCAGCCTGAACCGGCGTTCGCGCCGCGTCATCGGCCGCCGCCGGTGCAGCAGCCTGTTCCCCCGCCCCCACCGGCGGCTGGGCAGTCTCAACCCTCGCCGTGGCAGCCGGTCGCGGCAGAGGGCCAGTGGTTGCCGCCCGGAGCGCCCGGTAGCCACTGGGCGCCCGGTGACGCAGCTGATGCGCCGGAGCAGTCTGGACGCAGGCGGCGCGCCCGGCATTCCGAATCGGAGGAAGCCGGGCTGCCGTTCGGTGCCGTCAACGTCGCGCCTGGCGAAAATGTTCAGCCGGGACCCAACGTCCCAACCGCCATGAATGTCCGGCCCAATGCCGATGTCCCGCCGCCCGGTGCCGCGCCGCCGCGCGAGGCCGCAGCCGAATACGGAGGTCGCCGGTCGCGGTCCCGGCACTCGGCGGAATACCGGCAATACGGCGTCGGCAATTTTGGGCAGCCGGCTGAGTCGGAGGCCGGCGCACGCGTCGATGAGCCGCCACCTCCGCCGGCGCAACCGGCACCCGAACCGGCGCCGCCGCGGTTGGCCCCGGCGCCCGCTCCCCGGCATCGTAGTGCCGACGAGATGGGCAACGTGCCAGACCAGACCGATCCCGAATCCGGTGGCCAGACCGTCGCCGACCTGATGGCGCGGCTGCAGGTGCAGCCAGGTGGCGGCGGGCGCCGTCGCCGGCGTGACGGTTGACACGCTGCGCTGAGTTCGGTGCATCGACTACAGTCTTTATGACCGTCCGGTACCCCAGAAGTGGGACTGGAACGAACGAAGATCACTGTGAGGTCGTCTGCGATGGAGCAGTTCGACGGTTTGCGCCCGGCCAGGCTCAAGGTGGGGATCATCTCCGCGGGCCGGGTGGGCACCGCGCTAGGGGTCGCGCTGGAGCGCGCTGACCACGTCGTGGTGGCCTGTAGCGCTATCTCGCAGGCGTCCCTGCAGCGTGCCGCGCGCCGGCTGCCCGACACCCCCGTGCTAGCACCGCCCGACGTCGCCACCGGCGCTGAGCTGCTGTTGCTGGCGGTTACCGACAGCGAACTCGCCGGCCTGGTGTCCGGTCTGGCCGCTACCTCCGCAGTGCGTGCGGGGACGATCGTGGCGCACACCTCCGGTGCGAACGGGATCGCCGTGCTGGCGCCGCTGACCGAGCAGGGCTGCGTTCCGCTGGCAATCCACCCGGCGATGACGTTCACAGGTTCCGACGAGGACATCGCCCGGTTGCCCGACACCTGCTTCGGGGTCACCGCCGCCGACGAAGTCGGATACGCGATCGGCCAGTCGCTGGTGTTGGAGATGGGCGGGGAGCCGTTCTGCGTGCGCGAGGAGGCGCGCGTGCTGTACCACGCCGCGCTGGCGCACGCCTCCAATCATCTAGTCACCGTGCTGGCAGACGCATTGGAGGCATTGCGGGCCGCGGTACGCGGCGACGAATTGCTGGGGCAGCAGCGGGTGGACAACCACCCCGGCGGAATCGCCGAACGTATCGTCGGACCACTGGCCCGGGCCGCGCTGGAGAACACCCTGCAACGCGGTCAGGCTGCGCTCACCGGACCGGTGGCCCGTGGTGACGCGGCCGCCGTCGCCGGGCATCTGCGGGCGCTGGCAGAGGCGGATCCGCAACTGGCGCAAGCATATCGGGTCAATGCGCTGCGCACCGCGCAGCGTGCCCACGCCCCGCAGGACGTCGTGGAGGTGCTGGCCCGATGAGCGCGGCCAAGTCCCCGACCTTCGAGCGGGACCGGCTCAACGTGTATGCCGCACCGCGGCAGATCACCGAGGTCACGCGTGCGCTGCGGCACACCGGGCGCCGAATCATGCTGGTACCCACCATGGGAGCACTGCACGACGGGCACCTGGCGCTGGTTCGCGCCGCCAAGCGGGTGCCCGGTTCGGTTGTGGTGGTGTCGATCTTCGTCAATCCGTTGCAGTTCGGCGCCAACGAGGACCTCGACGCCTATCCCCGCACCCTGGACGACGATCTCGAACTGCTGCGCGGCGAAGGTGTGGAGATCGTGTTCGCCCCGACTGCGGCGGCAATGTATTCCGACGGCCTGCGCACTACCGTGCAGCCCGGGCCGCTGGCTGCCGAGCTCGAAGGAGCTATTCGTCCAACGCATTTCGCCGGTGTGCTGACCGTCGTGCTCAAACTGCTGCAGATCGTGCGCCCGGACCGGGCGTTCTTTGGCGAAAAGGACTATCAGCAACTGGTGTTGATCCGGCAGATGGTGGCCGACCTGAACGTCGACACGCAGATCGTCGGAGTGCCGACGGTGCGCGAAGCCGACGGCCTGGCCCGGTCGTCGCGCAACCGCTACCTCGACCCCGTGCAACGTGAAGCGGCCGTGGCGCTTTCGGCGGCCCTGACGGCAGGGGCGCATGCCGCGTCGCACGGTGTTCGGGCCGCGCTGGACGCTGCCCGCGCAGTGCTGGATGCCACCCCCGGCTTGGTCGTCGACTACCTGCAGTTGCGCGACACCGAGCTGGGTCCGGAACCGACTGACGGTTCGGGCCGGCTGGTGGTTGCGGCTCGGCTAGGCACCACCCGACTGCTGGACAACGTCGCAATCCAAATCGGTAACCTCGCCGGCACCAATGGGCCGGACGTCCAATCACAATGGAGGAATTGATGTTACGGACCATGCTCAAGTCGAAGATCCACCGCGCCACCGTCACGCAGGCCGACCTGCACTACGTCGGATCGGTGACCATCGACGCGGATCTGATGGATGCCGCCGACCTGCTCGAGGGCGAGCAGGTCACCATCGTGGACATCGACAACGGCGCCCGGCTGGTCACCTACGCCATCACCGGTGACCGCGGCAGCGGAATCATCGGAATCAACGGCGCCGCAGCGCATCTCGTTCATCCCGGCGATCTGGTGATCCTGATCGCCTACGGCACCATGGAGGACGCCGAGGCGCGCGCCTACCAGCCGCGGATCGTATTTGTCGACGCGGCGAACAAGCAGATCGACCTGGGCCACGACCCGGCGTTCGTGCCGGACGGCGTGGAGGAACTGCTCGACCCCCGGATCGGTGTGCGGTAATCGTGTTGCTGGCGATCGACGTCCGCAACACCCACACCGTCGTCGGTCTGTTGTCCGGAGTCAAGGACCATGCGAAAGTTCTGCAGCAGTGGCGGATTCGCACCGAACCCGAAGTCACCGCCGACGAGCTGGCGCTCACCATCGACGGGCTGATCGGGGAGGACTCTGAACAGCTCACCGGTGCTGTGGCACTGTCCACCGTCCCGTCGGTGCTGCACGAGGTGCGGATCATGCTCGAGCAGTACTGGCCGTCGGTGCCGCAAGTTCTGATCGAGCCCGGGGTGCGGACCGGCATCCCGCTGCTTGTCGACAATCCGAAAGAGGTCGGTGCCGACCGGATTGTCAACTGTCTGGCGGCGTTCAGCAAGTTCGGCAAGGCCGCGATCGTCGTCGATTTCGGATCTTCGATCTGCGTGGACGTGGTATCGGCCAAAGGTGAGTTCCTCGGCGGTGCCATTGCTCCCGGGGTGCAGGTGTCCTCGGATGCCGCCGCTGCCCGCTCGGCCGCGCTGCGCCGCGTCGAGCTGTCCCGTCCCCGCTCGGTGGTCGGCAAGAACACCGTGGAATGCATGCAGGCCGGCGCGGTGTTCGGGTTCGCCGGCCTGGTCGACGGGCTGGTCGGCCGGATCCGGGACGACGTCAAGGGATTCTCTGCAGACGACGACGTCGCAGTGGTGGCTACCGGACACACCGCGCCGCTGCTATTGCCCGAACTGCACAGTGTGGAGCACTACGACCAACACCTGACGCTGCACGGTCTGCGGCTGGTCTTCGAGCGCAACCGCGACGCCCAGCGCGGCCGGCTGAAGACCGCGCGCTGAGCGTCGCCACGAGTTGAATTAAGCTGGCACGTCGTGAGTGCCGCCGATCAAGCTCCTGTCGAGGACCTTCCCGAGCAGTTCCGAATCCGGCGGGACAAGCGAGCTCGCCTGCTGGACGAGGGTCAAGATCCCTACCCGGTAGCCATCGCACGTACCCACACACTGGCCGAGGTTCGCGCCGCGCACCCTGATCTGCCGACCGATACCGCCACCGGTGACGTAGTCGGCGTCGCCGGCCGGGTGGTCTTCGCGCGCAACACAGGCAAGCTGTGCTTCGCGACGCTCCAGGACGGTGACGGCACCCAGTTACAGGCGATGATCAGCCTGGACAAGGTGGGCCAGGAGGCTCTGGACGCGTGGAAGGCCGATGTCGACCTCGGCGACATCGTCTATGTCCACGGCACCGTAATCAGCTCACGACGCGGCGAATTGTCTGTCCTGGCTGATTCCTGGCGGATGGCCGCCAAGGCGCTGCGGCCGTTGCCGGTCGCGCACAAGGAGATGAGCGAGGAAGCGCGGGTACGGCAGCGTTACGTCGACCTGATCGTGCGTCCGCAAGCACGCTCGGTGGCCCGGCAGCGGATCGCGGTCATCCGTGCGATAAGGAATTCCTTGGAACGTCGCGGGTTCCTGGAAGTCGAAACGCCGATGTTGCAGACGTTGGCCGGCGGCGCCGCCGCGCGACCGTTCGTCACCCATTCCAATGCGCTCGACATCGACCTTTACCTGCGGATCGCGCCGGAGCTGTTCCTCAAGCGCTGCATCGTCGGAGGTTTTGATAAGGTCTTCGAAGTAAATCGAGTGTTCCGAAACGAAGGAACCGATTCGACGCATTCCCCGGAATTTTCCATGCTGGAGACCTACCAGACCTACGGTACGTATGACGATTCCGCCGTCGTCACCAGAGAGCTTATTCAAGAGGTTGCCGACGAGGCGATCGGCACTCGAGAACTCCCGATGCCGGACGGCTCCATATACAACATCGACGGCGAATGGGCAACTCTTGGGATGTATTCCTCGCTTTCAGATGGACTCGGGGAAGAGATCACGCCGGAGGCATCAGTCAAACGCTTACGAGCCATCGCGGACCAACTCGGCGTGGAGATTCCGGCAGATCGTGGCTTTGGTCACGGCAAACTCGTCGAAGAACTTTGGGAGCATGTGGTGGGCAGGAGCTTGACCGCTCCCACATTTGTCAGGGATTTCCCGGTCGAAACCACCCCTTTGACCCGCCAGCACCGCAGTATTGCCGGAGTAACCGAGAAGTGGGATCTCTACCTGCACGGAGTCGAACTGGCCACCGGATACTCGGAATTGACCGACCCGGTCATCCAGCGCGAAAGATTTGCCGATCAGGCGCGGGCCGCGGCTGCCGGTGATGACGAGGCGATGAAACTGGACGAGGATTTTCTTGCGGCACTGGAGTTCGGTATGCCGCCATGCACCGGAACTGGAATGGGAATCGACCGGTTGTTGATGTGCTTGACCGGCCTGTCAATTAGGGAGACAGTTTTGTTCCCGATTGTTCGTCCCCACTCAAACTGAACAAGACCAGTTGTGTCGGATTGAGTATTCGCCCTTGATATGGCAGATTGGTGCCCGGGGGAATCTATCCAAAGTGGAATCTGTAACCAATCAGGAAGAACGTGAGGGTAAGCCAATGGCGAAGAAAGTGACGGTCACCTTGGTCGATGATTTCGACGGTGCCGGCGCCGCCGACGAAACGGTCGAATTCGGGCTTGACGGGGTGACCTATGAGATCGACCTTTCCAGTAAGAATGCGGCGAAACTGCGTAATGATTTGAAGGGGTGGGTGGCCGCTGGGCGGCGCGTTGGTGGCAGGCGGCGCGGACGTGCGGGTTCCGGCCGGGGCCGTGGCGCGATCGACCGCGAGCAAAGCGCCGCGATCCGCGAGTGGGCGCGTCGCAATGGGCACAACGTATCGACTCGCGGCCGGATCCCCGCCGACGTGATCGATGCGTTCCACGCCGCGACCTAAGTCATCGCGAGCGACCTAAGTCGATCGAAGGCGAAGGGCTTTTGTTCGGCCTGACTCTGGTCGCGGTCGTCGTCTGATCCAGCATTTGCCGGCGCCCGGGCTCATGTCAGCTCGGGCGCCGGATTTCTTGCTTTTCGCTTGCGGCGAACGGATCTTTGCTGCGCTCGGGAAACACACCGGGGCTTTGCCGCGTTAGTGTCTTGTGCTTCGGCGCCGCTGCGCACCGTGAGGTTATGAACCCTGGCGGGCCGACCATTAGAGTGGACGGCAGGTACGCGGTGTCGGCCCCTGTGCCGACAGAGTCTTGGCGACACGGAGTACCCATGGTGAGGAGAGCAGGTAACCACCAATGTTCGAACGTTTTACCGATCGTGCCCGCAGGGTGGTCGTCCTGGCCCAAGAAGAGGCCCGGATGCTCAACCACAACTACATCGGCACTGAGCACATCCTGTTGGGCTTGATCCACGAGGGTGAGGGCGTGGCGGCCAAGTCGCTGGAGTCGCTGGGGATCTCGCTGGAGGGTGTCCGCAGCCAGGTCGAGGAAATCATCGGCCAGGGCCAGCAGGCGCCGTCCGGTCACATTCCCTTCACGCCGCGCGCCAAGAAGGTCCTGGAGCTGAGCCTGCGCGAGGCGCTGCAGCTCGGTCACAACTACATCGGCACCGAGCACATCCTGCTGGGGCTGATCCGCGAGGGCGAAGGCGTGGCGGCCCAGGTGCTGGTAAAGCTCGGCGCCGAACTGACCCGGGTGCGTCAGCAGGTGATCCAGCTGCTGTCCGGCTACCAGGGCAAGGAGGCCGCTGAGGCCGGCACCGGTGGTCGCGGCGGCGAGTCTGGCAGCCCGTCGACGTCATTGGTGCTCGACCAATTCGGCCGCAACCTCACCGCCGCGGCCATGGAAGGCAAGCTCGACCCCGTCATCGGCCGTGAGAAAGAAATCGAGCGGGTCATGCAGGTGCTGAGCCGGCGCACCAAGAACAACCCGGTGCTGATCGGCGAGCCCGGCGTCGGCAAGACCGCCGTCGTCGAGGGCCTGGCGCAGGCCATCGTGCACGGCGAGGTTCCCGAGACGCTCAAGGACAAGCAGCTCTACACCCTGGACCTGGGTTCGCTGGTCGCTGGCTCCCGCTACCGCGGTGACTTCGAAGAGCGCCTCAAGAAGGTACTCAAGGAGATCAACACCCGCGGCGACATCATCCTGTTCATCGACGAGCTGCACACGCTGGTTGGTGCCGGTGCTGCCGAGGGTGCCATCGACGCGGCCAGCATCCTGAAGCCCAAGCTGGCCCGCGGCGAGCTGCAGACAATTGGTGCCACCACCCTCGACGAGTACCGCAAGTACATCGAGAAGGACGCCGCGCTTGAGCGCCGTTTCCAGCCGGTCCAGGTGGGCGAGCCGACAGTGGAGCACACCATCGAGATCCTCAAGGGTCTGCGCGACCGCTACGAAGCGCACCACCGCGTGTCGATCACCGACGGCGCACTGGTGGCTGCGGCCACCCTGGCAGACCGCTACATCAACGACCGGTTCCTGCCGGACAAGGCGATCGACCTGATCGACGAGGCCGGCGCACGGATGCGAATCCGCCGCATGACCGCGCCGCCAGACCTGCGCGAGTTCGACGAGAAGATCGCCGAGGCTCGCCGGGAGAAAGAGTCCGCGATCGACGCCCAGGACTTCGAGAAGGCCGCCAGCCTGCGCGATCGGGAAAAGCAACTGGTAGCCCAGCGCGCCGAGCGGGAGAAGCAGTGGCGATCCGGTGACCTCGATGTTGTCGCCGAGGTCGACGATGAGCAGATCGCCGAAGTGCTGGGCAACTGGACCGGCATCCCGGTGTTCAAGCTCACCGAGGCCGAGACCACGCGCCTGCTGCGGATGGAGGATGAGCTGCACAAGCGGATCATCGGCCAGGTAGACGCCGTCAAGGCTGTCTCGAAGGCGATCCGTCGCACCCGTGCCGGGCTGAAGGACCCGAAGCGGCCGTCGGGGTCGTTCATCTTCGCCGGGCCGTCCGGGGTCGGCAAGACCGAGCTGTCCAAGGCGCTGGCGAACTTCCTGTTCGGTGACGACGATGCGCTGATCCAGATCGACATGGGCGAGTTCCACGACCGCTTCACTGCTTCACGGCTGTTCGGAGCGCCTCCGGGATACGTCGGCTACGAGGAGGGCGGTCAGCTCACCGAGAAGGTGCGGCGCAAGCCGTTCTCGGTGGTGCTGTTCGACGAGATCGAGAAGGCCCACCAAGAGATCTACAACAGCCTGTTGCAGGTTCTCGAGGACGGTCGCCTCACCGACGGTCAGGGCCGCACGGTCGACTTCAAGAACACCGTGCTGATCTTCACCTCGAACCTGGGGACATCCGACATCTCCAAGCCCGTCGGCCTCGGCTTCACTCAGGGTGGCGGTGCCAACGACTACGAGCGGATGAAGCAGAAGGTCAACGACGAGCTGAAGAAGCACTTCCGTCCGGAGTTCCTCAACCGTATCGACGACATCATCGTCTTCCACCAGCTGACCAAGGACGAGATCATCCAGATGGTCGACCTGATGATCGGGCGCGTCGCCACCCAGCTCAAGAGCAAGGACATGGCGCTCGAGCTGACCGACAAGGCCAAGGCCCTCCTGGCCAAGCGTGGTTTCGACCCTGTGTTGGGTGCCCGTCCGCTGCGGCGCACCATCCAGCGCGAGATCGAGGACCAACTTTCGGAGAAGATTCTGTTCGACGAGGTCGGTCCGGGTCAGGTCGTCACGGTTGACGTGGAGGACTGGGACGGCGAAGGCCCCGGCGAGGACGCGAAGTTCACCTTCGTCGGCACTCGCAAGCCGCCGGTCGACGTGGATCTGGCCAAGGCCGGAGCGCACGAAGCCCAGTAGCCGCACCAACCTGACTGCATCGGAGTAAGCCCCAACCTGGGGCTTACTCCGATGCTGCTTTTGGCGGGCGGGTCTACACTGGCCACTGTTGTCGGACGGGTACCCGGAATCTGGTGAAACTCCAGAACGGTCGCGCCACTGTCGATAGTCAGACCTGGTGCCCGATTTCAGCACGCGCTAGCAGTGACTGTGGGACGCGAGATCCCAGAAGGAGTTGATTGTGGCCACTTCGCAGACCTCCCGAGCCGGATCGGTTGACCTGTCGGGCGCCCGCGCAGCGGTGTGGCTGGCGGCCACCGTCGTGCTGGCCCTGCTAGCGATCTACTTCGTCGGCATCGACCAGGGCGCAGTATCGCTGTTCGGCAGCGACACACATGTGCACGAATTCTTCCATGATGCAAGGCATCTGCTCGGGTTCCCCTGCCACTGACCCGCGGCTGGCCTGACCCGGTGGAGCAGCGTCTGATACTGCGCGGGCTGCTGGCGGGTGTACTCGGCGCGATGCTGGCGTTCGTTTTCGCCCGCCTGTTCGCCGAGCCCGTCATCTCCCGCGCGGTGGAATTCGAGGAAGCCCGGGCTGAACGGGCGCCGGGGGTGCACGAACACGGCGCCGAACTATTCTCCCGCGGCGTGCAGGGCAACGCCGGGTTGGGGTTTGGTGTGCTGCTCTTCGGAGTCGCGCTGGGTGCGCTGTTCGCGGTATTGTTCGGCGTTGTTTATCCACGATCGGAAAACACTGCACCGCAGCTACTTTCGATTCGACTGGCGGTCGGCGGGTTTGTCGCGGCGTATCTGGTGCCGTTTCTGAAATATCCGGCGAATCCGCCCGCTGTCGGTCAGGCGGACACCATCGGTTCGCGCACTTCGTGGTATTTGGTACTGGTGCTGGCGTCGGTGGTGCTGGCCATCGCTGCGGTGCGGCTGTCGAGGCGCCTGAGGAAGCGGTTCGGGGCGTTTAATGCCGGCTGTCTGGCTGTGGCCGCCTACGCCGCAGCGGTCGCGCTGATTGCGCTGGTGTTGCCGTCGGTGGCAGAGACACCGCCTGGCTTTCCCGCGGACGTCCTCTACGAATTCAGGCTGGTTTCGCTGGGCACTCAACTGGTGCTGTGGGTGAGCATCGGCCTGGCCTTCGGCGTGCTCGCCGGGCAGGCGCTCAATGCCGGTGATACGCAGGCTCCGAGCACCGCGCCGTGAGCGGGGTGGCGCGGCTGACCCTGGTGTCGCACGCCATGACGGTCGCGATGGCGGCCGGACGCTTTCCCGCCGACGAGCCGCTCAGCGCCGGCGGCCAGGTCGCGCCGCTGCGGCTGAGCGGTAATACCCGGCAGCTGGCCGCGCCAGAGCAGCGGACCCGCGAAACTGCGAAACTACTTGGGCTGCAACCGGTTATCGAACCACGGCTGGCTGACCTGGATTGCGGAATGTGGCGCGGGGCGTCGCTGCCCGACCTTCACCCCGCCGACTTGGAGACGTGGTTGACCGACCCGGGCCAGGCGCCGCACGGCGGCGAAACCGTTGTCGAGCTCATCGACCGCGTTGGGGGCTGGTTGGCCACGGTGACCTCCGAGGCCGCTCGGACGGTGGCGGTAACGCATCCGGCCGTGGTCCGGGCCGCGCTGCTGACGGCTCTGGAAATACCGCCGAAGTCGTTCTGGCGCATCGATGTTGCCCCGCTGAGCCGGACCATGCTGTACTTTCGCGGTCAGCGCTGGACGCTGCGGCTCTAGTTGTGCCAGCGCTCTGTTGCGATGCAGCAGCCGATGACGACGGCAGCGTTGAGGACCGTATGCAGGAGCAGTCGACGCGGCCGGGAATGTAGCATCGCCGACTGCCCGGGTGTCAGTATCGCGGTCAACAACCGCTGGTTCCTGACGCGCCGGTGCACAAACAGATCTGACCCGTACAACGCCAACCCTTTCGCGGAGTTAGGTGCACGCTATTTTTCCACCGGATGGTGGGCAAGCCAATCGCGGCCAGGCATACCGAACGCATAGCCGCCGGCGGCCCCTGGGCCGAGTTGATGTGAGAACTGTATGGCCCCTACTTGGGGGCGACCAACGCAAAGGCTTGCTTGGCGATCTGCAACATCCAGCTGGTTACCGTCGGGCCGTGGTCACGTGGCCAGTTCAGCTGGAAGCTGACTACCCAGGGCTGCCCGGTCTTGTCGACGGCGTACCAGCTGAAGGTCAGATCTCCGGGTAGGCCACCAGCTTTGGCGCCGATGTAGGGCCACATGGTGCGGTCCAGCTGAATGCCGGCGACTGCGGACAGAATCTGCCGGACGTGAGCGGCTTTGCCGACGGCGTCCGCCTGCAGCGCCACATGCACCCGGCAGATGTCGTCAGCGTTGCCGTACCACTCGGCGCCGTAGGCGGAGGCGGGGGTGTGGGCGCGCGTCGGATCAGGTTCGTAGGCAGCCGAATTCGCTTGTTCTAGTAGGGCGGCGCGTTCCTGCTGGGAGGCGTTTTTCCAACGTTCCCGCCGGTCGGGCTGGCCCCAGCCGACCGAAAACAGTTCATACATTGTGGGAAACGGCGTCATGCTGGCCGGATCGTGGTGACCGGCGGTGGCCAACGCTTCCTCGATGGCGTGGGTCCCCAATCTGCCGATCAGCAGATCGGTGGCCATGTTGTCGCTGGTGGCGATCATCTTCTCGGCCGCCGTACGCACCGAAACATGTTCGCCAACAGCAAGTTCCAAGCCAGAAGAGCCGACTGCCTTGCCTTTGGCGGTAACCGTCAACTGATCGTCCCAGGATACGGTCCCGTTCTTGATGGCAGTCGCGACCGCGTGCAGCACGTACAACTTGAAAATCGATGCCAGCGGCAGCGATTCGCCGGTGTTGGTGCCCGCTACCCGGGTGCACTGGCCGTTGTCGACCTTGGCCACCTGATAAGAGTAGCGGGCTCCCGTCTTGCTCAGCACGGCATCAATGTCACGCCAGGCGTTGATCGTCGGTGGCGGTTGCGTTTCAAGTTCGAAGCGGTCGACCCGGCCGGCTTCGTCGGTATGGATCCGGATGTCCTGGCGCGCGCCGTAGGAGGAGGTCAGGTGCAGGGTAGCCACGCTGGCGCCGACGTCGACGCCCTCGAGGGTGAACGGACGGTCCCACCACAGACTTTCCATGGTGGCTTCTACCGCGTCCACCTTGTCGGGTGCGGCCAGTGTGCCAACTCCGACCGGGCCGATCGGCCAGTCGGAGTTGAGCATGTCCATGGTCTGCTGCGCCCGCAGACCCGGTGGAGTCGTGGTGTCGATCCGATGCCCGACGTTGGCCGCGTTCGCCGACGGGGTGGGTGAGGCGGTGCATCCGGGCGCCAGTGCCATCACCAGCGCCGCCGCGGTGCTCGTCGCCAATACCCGGGCACGCCGGGGACTAAGGCGGCTATTCAGCCTTCGCGTTCCCGGCAACGTCCATCACAACCTCGAATTCCAGCAGCGACGCGCCGGTTGCCACGGGGTTGGCCCGCTCCCCGGCGTGCGCGTGGATGGCGGGTCCGCTGGCCCAGGCCTGGAAGGCCTCTTCGGACTCCCAGTGCGTAACCACGAAATAGCGGTCCTCACCCTTGACCGGACGCAGCAGCTGGAATCCGAGAAACCCGGGGGAATTCTCCACCGCGTGAGCGCGGTGAGCGAACCGCTTCTCCAGCTCCGGGCCAGCGTCGGCGGGCACCTCGATTGCGTTGATCTTCACCACTGGCATTCCGTTAGGTTACCGTGCCACGGATGCCGACCGATCTGTTGACCCATCGCGGCGGAGGGGGCCGGCCCCTGGTGCTGGTGCACGGGCTCATGGGCCGGGGAACGACCTGGTCACGTCAGCTGCCGTGGTTGACTCGGTTGGGCGCGGTGTACACCTACGACGCGCCGTGGCACCGCGGGCGAGACGTCGAGGACCCGCACCCGATCAGCACCGAGCGCTTCGTTACCGATCTGGGCGACACGGTGAGTGGGCTGGGGGCGCCGGTCACGCTCGTCGGGCATTCGATGGGGGGCCTGCATTCCTGGTGCCTGGCCGCCGAGCGGCCGGAACTGGTCAGGGCGCTGGTGGTGGAGGACATGGCGCCGGATTTCGTCGGGCGGACCACGGGACCGTGGGAGCCTTGGCTGCACGCTCTTCCCGTCGAATTCGATTCTGCTGAGCGGGTATTCGCCGAGTTCGGGCCGGTTGCCGGGCAGTACTTCCTGGAAGCGTTCGATCGCACCGCCAGCGGCTGGCGCTTACACGGGCATACGGCGCGCTGGATCGAGATCGCGGCGCAATGGGGTACCCGCGATTATTGGTCGCAGTGGCGGGCGGTGCGTGCACCGGCGCTGCTGATCGAGGCAGGCGTTTCGGTAACGCCGCCGGGGCAGATGCGACGGATGCACGAACTATCGCCGGCGTCAACGTATTTGCATGTCCCCGGGGCCGGCCATTTGGTGCACGACGATGCGCCAGAAGTATATCGGCGCGCGGTCGAGTCCTTCGTGAGCGGACTGGACTAGCTGGCTATTCCTCGCCTGCCAGCGCGAAACGGCCGTCGGCGGTCTGTGTCACCAGGCCGTCAGCCAGCAATGAGTACAGTGCCCGGTCCCGTTGCGCGGTATCGGTCAGCCACGCCACGTCGAGCTGGGCTCGCGTGACCGGAGAGTTGTTGTCACGCAGCACATCGAGTAGTCGGCCGCGGACTTGACGGTCGGTACCGGCGTACGTCTGGACCCGGCGGGCGGGGCCGGTCGCTGGCGGGTAGCCAGCCTGGCGCCAGGCGCAGGAATCAAGCGGGCACAGGCCGCACTTCGGTGCTCGCGCCGTGCACACCATTGCACCCAGCTCCATCAGGGCCACCGAAAACTCCGGCGCGCGTTTGTCATTCGGTAACAGCGCGGCAACGTCGGCATGGTCGCGGGTGGCCGACGGCGAGCCCGCGTCGGCGCGACCGTGCACTGCTCGGGCCACCACGCGCCGCACGTTGGTGTCCACCACCGGTACCCGTCGCCGATAGGCGAAGCAGGCCACCGCCCGCGCCGTGTAGCTTCCGACGCCCGGCAGCGTCAACAGCACCTCGACATCGTCGGGAACCACGCCGTCGTGCTCGCGCGTGACTACGATTGCGCACTCGTGCAGACGCTTAGCTCGCCTCGGGTAGCCCAGTTTGCCCCACGCTCGCAGCACGTCCGCAGCGGTGGCCGCCGCGGTTGCCGATGGGGTGGGCCAGCGGCGCACCCACTCCGTCCAGATCGGCAGCACCCGTGCGACCGGGGTCTGCTGCAGCATGAACTCGCTGACCAGGATCTGCCAGGCGTCGACGCCAGGCGCCCGCCAGGGCAGGTCCCGCCGCGAACTGCGGTACCAGGCGAGCAGATTTGTGGCCGATATGTTTTGGGAGACGGCCACGGTTCCTTGCGGCACAATGTGTGCCATGCCTAGCAGCAACCCGATAAGCGCCTGGAAATCACTCAAAGAGGGTAACGAGCGATTCGTCGCGGGTAAGCCCGTGCATCCCAGCCAAAGCATCGACCACCGAGCCAGCCTGGCCGGCGGGCAGAAGCCTACCGCGGTCATTTTCGGGTGCGCAGACAGTCGGGTCGCTGCTGAACTGATCTTCGACCAGGGCCTCGGCGACGTGTTCGTGGTGCGCACTGCCGGACAGGCGATCGATTCCGCGGTGCTGGGCTCGATCGAGTACGCCGTTGCGGTTCTTAACGTGCCGTTGATCGTGGTGCTCGGCCACAACAGCTGCGGCGCGATCAAGGCCACCATTGCTGCCCTGGATGAGGGCGAGATTCCGGGCGGCTTCGTCCGGGACGTGGTGGAGCGGGTCGTTCCGTCGGTGCTGGCGGGCCGGCGCGAGGGGCTGACCCGCGTCGATGAGTTCGAAGCGCGGCACGTGAGCGAGACACTGGCGCAGTTGGTGTCGCGCTCCTCGGCCATCGCGGAGCGGGTCGATGCGGGGAGCCTCGCCCTTGCCGGGGTCACCTACAAACTCGCCGACGGAAAGGCAGCTCTGGTCGACCACATCGGTGACATCGGCGACCAAGCCTGACCGTCACTACACGACCGCTGACCGACCAACCTGACGACACGCCGAGGCGGGTCAGCCGAGTCGGTGTGACCTGGCCTTACGGTGTGAACGTGCTGGATCTAGAACCGCGGGGCCCGCTACCCACCGAGATCTATTGGCGCCGCAGGGGGCTTGCCCTGGGCATCGCGGCCGTCGTGATCGGTATCGCCGTCGCCGTCGTCATCGCCGTCGTCAGCAGTAGCTCGGGCTCCAAGCCCGCGAACAAGGCCACCGCGGCCCAGGGGCACCAAGGGGCTGGCCCGTCGCCGGCGTCCGGCGCTCCAGCCAGCCCCGAACCGGCTGGGCAGACCGCGCCGCCGGCTCCCGGCGCACCCCCGGGGACCCTTAACCCGGAGTCGCCCACCCCAACGGCCGCGGTGCAGCCACCACCCGTTCTCAAGGACGGCGACGACTGCCCCGATTCGACGCTGGCCGTCAAGGGCCTGACCAACGCGCCCCAGTACTACATCGGTGACCAGCCGAAATTCACCATGGTGGTGACAAACATCGGGCTGGTGTCCTGCAAGCGCGACGTCGGTGCAGCCGTGCTAGCCGCCTACGTCTACTCGCTGGACAACAAGCGTCTCTGGTCCAACCTGGACTGCGCGCCCTCCAACGAGACACTGGTCAAGACGTTCACACCGGGCGAGCAGGTGACTACCGCGGTCACCTGGACCGGCATGGGCTCGGCACCCAAGTGCCCGTTGCCGCGTCCGGCGATCGGACCGGGCACCTACAACCTGGTGGTGCAGCTGGGGAACCTGCGTTCGCAGCCGGTCCCGTTCGTGCTCAACCAGCCGCCGCAGCCACCGGGGCCGGTGCCCGCACCGGGGCCCGCCCAGGCGCCACCACCGGAAGCTCCGCCGGCCCAGGGCGGCTAACTTCGTGCAGCCGGCGTAGGTAAAACCGCCACAAAGTTCGGCGCCGGAGATCGCAGCCTGGTCACGCTCGCAGAAAGTGGTCTAGTGGTCGGCGATCGTCGACTCCGCCAACTGCGACAACCCTTCGCGCACATGCCTGGCCCACAGGGCACCGATCCCGTCCACCGACTGCAGGTCGTTGGCGCTGGCGGCCAGCAGCCCCTGCAGGGTGCCGAACGAGCGGACCAGCAGGTCGACGTGGGCGAATTGCAGCCGGGGGATGCCGGCCATGGCGCGGTAGCCGCGCGGGCTCAGCGCTGAGTCCTGGGCTTCGGCGGTGGTCGGATAGCCGAAAACCTTGGCCAGTGCGGTCAGCTCCAGCAGGTCGCTGTCCGAGAGTGCATCCAGCTCGCTCAGCGTGGACGCGATCTGGGTCTTGGACGGCGGTTCGGGGTTGGCATGGTAGTCGCGCACGATGAGCTCGCGAGCGGTGTCGTTGCCGCCCAGCAATTCCTCCAGCTGCAGGCGCAGCTGCCGTCCGTCGGTGCCCAGTTCTACGGCGTCATAATCGATCGCCAACCCGATGCGGCGGACCAGCTCGAGACGCTGTACCACCGTCATCACATCCCGCAGCGTGACGAAGTCTTCGACCTCGGCGAGGGACAGTTGCCGGCTCACCTCGTCGAGCCTGGTCTTGTAACGCTCCAGGGTCGCTATGGCCTGATTGGCCCTAGACAGGATGGTCGCCGAGTCCGTCAGCACGTGGCGCTCGCCGGCAACGTAGACGGTCACGATGTTCATCGAGTGGCTGACCGAGATCACCGGGTATCCGGTCTGGATTGCCGACCGCTCGGCCGAGCGGTGCCGGGTGCCCGATTCGTCGGTGGGAATCGAGGGATCCGGAACCAGTTGAACATTGGCCCGCACGATGCGGCTGCCGTCGGTGGACAGCACCACCGCGCCGTCCATCTTGGACAGTTCCCGCAGGCGGGTCGGCGCATAGCGCACGTCGAGCGCGAAACCGCCGTCGCAGATGGCCTCGACGTTCTCATCGTGCCCGAGGACGATCAAGGCGCCGGTGCGGCCACGCAGGATGCGCTCCAAGCCGTCGCGCAGCCCGGTTCCGGGAGCCAGGCGGGCGACGGCCTCACGCAGGGTCGGACGAGTCACAGCGTGCATTCTGCTACGCCGCGCAGCGAAGCGGGACCCCTAGTGGGCGCTGTCGAGCCGATACGACTCCGCGCCGGTGGGGTCGCGCTGTTCGGCGATGTCGACCATGTGGCGCAGCGCCTCGCCGATGGTGGCCGCGCTCAACGCCCGCATCGCGGCCGGGATCTCCTTGCAGCCCGGCGGGATCAGCGCAACGGTGAAGCCCTGCCGGGCGGCTTCGGCCAGCCGTCGTTCCATGCCGTGGACGCGGCGTAGGTCGCCCGCTAGCCCGACCTCTCCGATCACCACCGCGGTGGTGGGCAGTGGCATCCCGGTGTAGGACGAGGCCAACGCGACGGCGACCGCCAAATCCGACGACGGCTCGGTCAATCGCATGCCACCGACGGTGGAAAGGTAGATCTCGACCGCACCGAGTTTGAGCCGGCCGTGCTTTTCCAGGACCGCGGTGATCATCGCGGCCCGGGAGTGGTCGATACCGCTGACGGCCCTTCGTGGCGAACCGCCGTTCGGGACGGCGAGCAGGGCTTGGACTTCCCCGATCAGCGGGCGTTTGCCGTCCAGGGTCACGGTGATTGCGGTGCCGGGAACCGGCGTCGGACGCTGGTCCAAAAATAGGTGCGACGGGTCGGCGACACCCTCGATCCCGTTGTCGTGCAACAGGAAACACCCGACTTCGTCGGCTGCGCCGAAGCGGTTCTTGATGCCGCGGACCATGCGCAGGGAGCTGGTGCGGTCGCCTTCGAAATGCAGGACGGCATCGACGAGGTGCTCGAGCGAACGCGGGCCGGCAATCGCCCCGTCCTTGGTGACGTGCCCGACCAGGATCATCGCGACGCCCTTGGTCTTGGCTGCAGCCGTCAGCGCGGCCGTCACCGCGCGCACCTGGGTGACGCCGCCGGCCACGCCGTCGGACTCGCTGGTGGACATCGTCTGCACCGAATCGACGACGACCAATTCCGGCCGCACCGTGTCGATGTGCGCCAGAACGGTGTGCAAGTCGGACTCAGCGGCCAGGTAGACCTCGTCGAATCCGGCGGCCCCACAGCAGCCGATGCGGTCGGCGCGCAGCCGCACCTGTCCGGCGGATTCCTCGCCGGAGACGTACAAGGCTCGCTGTCCGCGTTGCGCCCAGCTGTGCGCCACCTCCAGCAGCAGCGTCGACTTGCCTACACCGGGCTCGCCGGCCAGCAAGGTTACCGATCCCGGCACCACCCCGCCGCCGAGGACCCGGTCGAGTTCGTCGACTCCGGTGGAGCGATGCCGGCTGAGGTTGGGCTCGACGGAACTGATCGGCACCGCCTGCGATCCGGTGGGCGCCGAGCGACGTCCGCCGCCGACGGCGGCGAGTAAGGCGACCTCTTCGACAGTGCCCCAGCTGCTGCATTCCATGCACCGCCCCACCCACTTGGCGCTGACGTGGTGACATTCCGAGCAGCGGAACTGCGAGCGCGCGTTGGCCACGTCGTGACCGTATCCCCGGGGTCTGACAGGCCGGGCGACGACAGGCCGCTAGGAGTGGTTGGGTCCGGGTTGGCGCGGCTGTTCCGAGTTGGCCGCAACGGGCACCTCGACGCTGCCCTCGCCGGCCTTCTCGAATTTGAAGGTGAACTTGTAGGTGAGACCGTTGCTAATCGCCTTGGACAAGTTGACCGTCGCGTTGGCCGCGCCGTTGGGCCCCGGGGGTCCCGGCGCCACCGCCGGACCCTCCGGCGCCCCGACGAACAGCATCCGGCCGGCCGGCAATTTCGCGTCACCGGACAGGGTCACGGGGCCGACATCGCTGGTGATGCCGGTGAGACGGTCGTTGACGTCCGCCGAATTGTTGACCGCCACGAAGGACAGGTCCACGGTGCGGCCGGGTTGCAGGAAGTCACCGGTCTGGGTGGCTTGGATGCGAATGTTGCGCAGCGCCAAGTTGCCGATGGTGATCCGGTTGCCGTTGACGGCGGGCTCCTGCGCCGCGGTCTGAGCGATCTGACCGGTTCCGCAGCCGGTCAGCACGGCCGTGGCCACGCCCACGGCCGCCGCCGAGGCGGCGAGCCTGGCCAGGCGGAACGGCAGGCGGATGTTCAAGCGGTTCACTCAATGCCTCCTGCTGCTCAACCCTGAATGTCAACTATGCACAGTAGTAGCAAGGTACCGTCCGCGGTAGCGGCGGGACACCCGACGTTGCCGTCGCGCGATCCGCGCCGGCTTGCGCGCCGGTCCCCGCTGAAATCTGGCCCGCTCGACCAGCTATTCTTTTAGGGCGGATTCGGGCCCGTGCACCGGGGCCGAATGCGACGCCAGAGCTGGTCCCCCTGCACGTCAGAGCCCGCCTGTCAACCCCTAATGTGCGCGTGGCATGCCCCTGACCTGCACCGTTGATCCGCACGCGTCGGTCCCGCGTGTTAGACTGAGTTAACGAAAGGGGCTCGAATCAGATGATCTTCAAGGTCGGCGACACCGTTGTATATCCACACCACGGTGCCGCGTTAGTCGAGGCGATCGAAACTCGAACCATCAAAGGGGAGCAAAAAGAGTATCTCGTCTTGAAGGTCGCCCAGGGCGACCTGACCGTTCGTGTCCCTGCCGACAACGCCGAGTACGTGGGCGTGCGCGACGTCGTAGGCCAGGAAGGTCTCGACAAGGTTTTCCAGGTATTGCGGGCTCCGCACACCGAAGAGCCCACCAACTGGTCGCGTCGATACAAGGCCAACCTGGAGAAACTGGCGTCCGGCGACGTGAACAAGGTTGCCGAGGTCGTGCGTGACCTGTGGCGGCGTGACCAGGAGCGGGGCCTGTCGGCGGGCGAGAAGCGGATGCTGGCCAAGGCACGGCAGATCCTGGTCGGTGAGCTGGCGTTGGCCGAGAGCACCGACGACGCCAAAGCCGAGACCATCTTGGACGAGGTTCTGGCTGCCGCCTCCTGAATAGCCCGGGGCTCTGAGTGAGCGCGGGCAGCGGAAACGCTGTTGCGGTTGTTCCGGCCGCGGGGTCGGGTGAACGGTTGGCTGCGGGGGTGGCCAAGGCGTTCTATCAACTCGAGGGGCAGTCGCTGGTCGAGCGGGCCGTCGCGGGCCTGAAGGCGTCGGGCGTAGTTGACGATGTGATCGTCGCGGTGCCCCCCGACCGCACCGATGAAGCCAAATTGATACTCGGCCATTCCGCCACAATCGTCGCCGGTGGTCCTAGTCGTACCGAATCGGTGAAGCTGGCGCTGTCGGCGATTTCCGAACCGCGTCCACAGTTCGTACTGGTACACGACGCGGCGCGCGCGCTGACGCCTCCGTCGTTGATCGTGCGCGTGGTCGAGGCGCTGCGGGCAGGCCACGACGCCGTCGTGCCGGGGTTGCCCCTCGCGGACACCGTCAAAGCCGTGGACGCCAACGGGGTGGTGCTGGGTACGCCCGAACGGGCCGGGTTGCGGGCGGTGCAGACGCCCCAGGGCTTCGCCACCGACGTGCTGTTGCGCGCGTATCAACAGGCCCTGGCGCGGACGGGGGCCACCGATTTCACCGACGACGCAGCGCTGGTGGAGCAGATCGGCGGTCAGATCCAGGTAGTCGACGGCGACCCGTTGGCGTTCAAGATCACCACCCAGCTCGACTTGTTGCTGGCTAAGTCGATAGTGCGCCCGTGATGCAGCAGCCTCGGGTGGGCCTGGGTGTTGACGTTCACCCGATCGAACCCGGGCGGCCGTGCTGGCTGGTGGGCCTGCTGTTCCCGAGCGCCGACGGGTGCTCCGGCCACTCCGACGGTGACGTGGCGGTGCATGCGCTGTGCGATGCGGTGCTCTCGGCTGCCGGACTCGGCGACATCGGCGGGGTATTCGGCGTCGACGATCCGCGCTGGCAGGGAGTCAGCGGGGCCGACATGCTGCGGCACGTGGTCAAGCTGCTGGCTGCGGAGGGATACCGGGTGGGCAATGCGGCGGTGCAGGTGATCGGCAACCGTCCGAAGATCAGTTGGCGCCGATTGGAGGCTCAGGCGGTGCTGTCCCGACTGCTTAACGCGCCGGTATCGGTGGCGGCCACTACCACCGACGGGTTGGGTCTCACCGGGCGTGGCGAGGGCCTGGCAGCCATTGCGACCGCGATGGTGATACCGCTCCGCTGAATCGTGCCGCCGGGCCTAGGCAGTAAGCTGGCACGTCGTGACCGATCGCGCTGTCCTGCGGCTCCATGACACGGCGACCGGCGCCGTGCGCGATTTTCAACCGCTGCGGCCCGGGCACGTCTCGATCTATCAGTGCGGCGCCACCCCTCAGGGGCTACCGCACATCGGCCACGTCCGGAGCGGGGTGGCGTTCGACATCCTGCGCCGCTGGCTGATGGCCCGCGGATATGACGTCGCCTTCATCCGCAACGTCACCGACATCGACGACAAGATCCTGAACAAGGCGGCAGCGGCCGGCCGGCCGTGGTGGGAATGGGCCGCGACCCATCAGCGGGCGTTTACCGCGGCCTACGACGCCCTGGATGTGCTGCCCCCCTCAGCGGAACCGCTGGCGACCGGCCACATCACCCAGATGATCGAATTGATGCAACGCCTGATCGAAACCGGTCACGCCTACGCTGCGGCCGGGGATGTCTACTTCGACGTCCTCAGCTATCCCGACTACGGTCAGCTATCCGGGCACCGGATCGACGACGTCCACCAGGGCGAGGGAGTGGCCACCGGCAAGCGTGACCAGCGTGACTTCACCCTGTGGAAGGGCGAGAAGCCGGGCGAGCCGTCCTGGCCGTCGCCGTGGGGCCGTGGACGTCCGGGCTGGCACATCGAATGCTCGGCGATGGCCCGTACCTATCTGGGCCCCGAGTTCGATATCCATTGCGGTGGAATGGATTTGATTTTCCCGCACCACGAGAATGAGATCGCCCAAAGCCGCGCGGCGGGGGACGGGTTCGCCCGCTTCTGGTTGCACAACGGCTGGGTGACCATGGGTGGCGAGAAGATGAGCAAGTCGCTGGGCAACGTGGTGGCCATTCCGGCAATGCTGCAACGGGTGCGTCCTGCCGAACTGCGCTACTACCTGGGCAGCGCGCACTACCGCTCGATGCTGGAGTTCACCGAGACAGCGCTGCAGGACGCGGTCAACGCCTACGTCGGTGTCGAGGATTTTCTGCACCGGGTGCGCAGTCGGGTGGGCGCGGTGTGCCCCGGGGAATGGACGCCGCGATTCGCCGCGGCCCTGGATGACGACCTGGCTGTGCCGGCAGCACTGGCCGAGATCCACCAGACCCGGGCCGAAGGAAACCGCGCACTGGACGCCGGGGACCATGAGGGTGCCCTGCGCAGCGCGGCCTCGATTCGCGCGATGATGGGCATTCTGGGCTGTGACCCGCTCGACGAGCGCTGGGAATCCAAGGACGAGACACTGGCCGCGCTGGCCGCGGTGGACGTGCTGGTACGGGCCGAGTTGGAGAACAGGCAGAAGGCTCGTGCGGAGCGCAACTGGGCGTTGGCCGACGAGATTCGGGACCGGCTCAAGCAAGCCGGCATCGAGGTAACCGACACCGCAGACGGGCCGCAGTGGACGCTAAGCGGTGACGGCAAATAGATGGCCGGCAACTCGCAGCGCCGGGGGGCAATCCGTAAGTCCGGCAGCAAGAAAGGGCCGACCGTCGGTTCGGGTGGCCAGCGGCGCCGCGCCCTGGAAGGCCGTGGTCCCACACCGCCGGCGCATATGCGGCCCAACCATCCGGCCGCCAAACGGTCCAAGCCCGCGCCGACGCGCTCATCCAAGCGGGTCGACGAAGCCGAGACCGTGCTCGGTCGTAACCCGGTGCTGGAATGCCTGCGGGCCGGGGTTCCGGCGACCGCACTCTACGTTGCGTTGGGTACCGAGGCCGATGAGCGACTTACCGAATCCGTCTCTCGGGCAGCCGATTCCGGTATCCCAATCCTGGAGGTGCCACGGGGCGACCTGGATCGGATGACGGCCAATCATCTGCACCAGGGCATCGCGTTACAGGTGCCGCCTTACAACTACGCCCATCCCGACGACCTGGTTGCGACCGCCATTGCATCGCCGCCCGCAATGTTGGTCGCGCTGGACAACATCTCCGACCCGCGCAACCTGGGTGCGATCGTGCGGTCAGTCGCGGCTTTTGGTGGACACGGCGTGGTCATTCCGCAACGGAGGTCGGCCTCGGTGACGGCGGTGGCCTGGCGCACCAGCGCCGGGGCGGCAGCGCGGATCCCGGTAGCCCGGGCGACCAATCTGACCAGGACGCTGAAGGATTGGGCCGACCGTGGGCTTCGGGTGGTCGGCCTGGATGCCGAGGGTGACACGGTGCTCGACGATCTCGACGGCAGCGACCCGATCGTGGTAGTGGTCGGTTCGGAGGGCAAAGGCCTATCCCGCCTGGTACGCCAGACCTGCGACGAGGTGGTGTCCATCCCGATGGCCGGTCAGACCGAGTCGCTGAACGCCGCCGTGGCCGCCGGGGTGGTACTCGCCGAAATCGCGCGCCAGCGCAGGCGCTAACCCACCGAAGCATCCGCTCCCGTACTGGAGGCAACTCAAGGCGGTGCGGTCCTACATCGAAGGTGGTTGCTGCGGCTCCCATCCGAGCGCGAGTCACCGCGGTCAGCCCGGCTGAACCCAGGGATCCTCGCGTCGCCATAACGTAGGCAGGTGCACGGCGATTCCGTCTTGCGCAGCTAATTCGTCGAGCACCTGGACCGAGACGTTCAAGTCGTCACCGGCATACGGCAAGGCCCGCAACGGCTTTGACAGTGGGCGGAAGAAATCGTCCCAGTGGATGAGGACGACGCACCGGGCCCCCACGGCGCGGACCGTCTCGTTCCAGTAATCGACGAGATACGACCGCGGCTGGACACCCAGTTGGCCCACGCTCAGGTAGACGACGTCGGCACGCCTGCCCCGCAGCGCTCCAGGGACGTATCCAGCACTGCCTTGGATCAACACCCGCCGGCCGGAGGGGCGGTGCAGGATCAGTGTGGACCACGCTTCGCCGCAGCGGTACGCGGACGCCCGCACCGGCGGCACCACCGGCGCGTCGATGACGCCCGGAAATCGGTCGGGCGGACAGTGATGGGACTCGATCAACGTAACCTCGAACGCGCCCAGATTTATTGGCTCGCCAGAGACTGCGACGACGAGCCTGTCCTCGGAAAGTCCGTGTCCCCGGCCGATATTGGCGGCCGACTCGCCACCGACCAGCTGAGCATCCGTGCGTTCGGCCACCAGGGCGGAGTCCATGACATGGTCGATGTGGGTGTGGACGGGAATCACTGCGGCCAGCCGGGATACTTTCGCCCGGGCCAGGCAACCGTCCACCCGTGCCGTCGACGGTGCGACCTTGCCGACCGCCACCCGAGCCAGTGCCGGGCGGGAGAAGTAGCCGTCGGTCATCAGTGCCGAAGCGCCGTCGTCGAGCAGCAGGCTGGCTACCCCCAACCAGGTTGCGCAAAGTGGCGAATCATGTTCTGCAACAGGTACGTCGAAGCGTTCTGCATAGTTTGCTAGGTTGGGGCGGCCCAGTTTGAGGCGCATCAGCAGAACGCTTTCAGAACGAGGCCGGCGGATTCGAGTCTGTCGCGTACGGCGGCCGCAATCTGTACCGCGCCTGGTGAATCACCGTGCACGCAAATCGATTCCACGTTAACTTTGACCGTTGTGCCGTCGGCGGCCGCCACCTCTCCCAAGGTGACCATTGTCAATACCCGCTCGGCGATCATCGCCGGATCGTGCAACACCGCGCCCGGTTCGCGGCGGGAGACCAACCGGCCGTCGGGTGTATAGGCACGGTCGGCGAATGCTTCGGCGACGGTGCGTAATCCGAGCCGGTCGGCTTCTTCGAAGAACACCGATCCCGTCATGCCAACCACCGGCAACGAGGGGTCCACCTGATGCGCCGCCGCTGCGACGGCCGCGGCCTGGTTCCGGTGGCTCACAATCGAGTTATAAAGTGCGCCATGAGGTTTGACATAGCGCACTGCTGAGCCGGCAACCTGTGCGAGTGCCCGCAACGCGCCGATCTGGTACACCACGTCGGCGAGTAGGTCCTCGGGCGCGACGTCGATGAACCTTCTGCCGAATCCGGCAAGATCGCGGTAGCCGACCTGCGCACCGATGGATACGCCGCGTTCGGCTGCCGACCGGCATACTCGGAGCAGCCCGGCCGGGTCACCGGCGTGGAAGCCGCAGGCCAGATTGGCGCTGGTGACAAGCTCGAGCATGGCGTCGTCGTCACCGAGTTGCCAGGCGCCAAATCCTTCACCCAAGTCCGCGTTGAGGTCGATGCGGGTCACTGCGCCAGCCTAGACGTCTACAGCTTGGCGATCCTGCCGGCGATTTGGTTGGCAATGTCGACCGCGGGGTTGCTATTCGCGTTGCCCTTGCACGTCATCACGTCGATCGCGACGTTACTGCGGACTGTCAGGGCACGCTGGCAGCCCCAGCCGTTACCGCCCTGTTCCACCTGCTCGGAACTCAGCATGCCGTTGTCGCTGCTGGCGGCGCTCACCGCCCAGACGGTTTCGTGCCCGCTGCTGTTGACGTCGCTGTATTGACGATTGGAACAGGATTTCCAGCTCTGGACCGAATTGTTGTAGAAGTTGTTGGCGTCGGCGGCCTTCGGGAAAGCGACGACGGCCTGGATCGCGAGATGCGAGCGATTGGTGCTGTTGTCGGGGCTGTCGTCGAGGCGTTGTCCGCGGATCGACGTCCAGCCGGTGCCGGAGTACACCTTTTCCTGTGCGGCACCGTCGATCGCCAGACAGCCGATGTCGGTCACGTTCTTACTCCAGTCCCACATGACCTTGGCGCTGAACCACACCTTCATCGAGGTCGCACCCACCGCGGTGTTGATTTGGCTGGTGTCCAGCAAGACGTTGTCCAGCGAACCGACCGGAATTTCGACTTGATTTGCCAGCCCGGCCTTCGCGCCCGGCGCGGCCTTACCGTCGACGATGTTCGTGCAGGCGGCAAGGAACACGCACGCACCGGCTAATGCGGTCACTGCGGCGATCTGCTGGCGCATCGTTCCCCTTCCCCACCTCCACAACCCGGGCGTTCATCAGCTTATGCGCTGGCCCCGGCGATGTCGCCCGAGTAGCCAGCAAACAAGGTAAATCATGAACGAGATGGTGGCCACGAACACCGAGACCGGGACTCCCGGCGCCAGTGACAGCACGATTCCCCCCACCGCTGCGACCTCGGCGAAAATTGTCGAGATGACGATGGCCGCCACCGGAGCGGACACTACCCGGGTGGCCGCGGCGGCCGGGGTGATCAGCAATGACATCACCAGCAGCGCCCCGACGATCTGCACGGCCTGGGCGGCGACCACCCCGACCAGCGCGGCGAACACGATGCCCAGTGCGCGCGTCGGCACTCCGCGCGCCGCTGCCACGTCCGGGTCGACGGTGGCGAACAGCAGTGGGCGGTAACAGCTCACCAGCACGGCGATCACCAATACGCACACCACTGCCAGCATGGTCAGTCCGGAATAACCCACCCCGACGATCTGGCCGGTCAGCAGCGCGAAACTGGTTCCGCTGCGGCCGGGGTAGAGGTGGATGAACAGCACTGCCAGCCCCAGCCCGAATGCCAGCACCACACCTATCACCGAGTCGCGCTCGCGGTCCCGTCGGCCGAGGACGCCGAACAAGACTGCGGCCAACGCACTGCCGGCCAGTGCCCCCATTCCCACCCCGAAGCCGGTCAGCAACGCGAATGCCGCTCCGGTCAAAGACAATTCCGCCGAACCGTGCACGGCGAACGACATCTGCCGCATCACGATGAACGGACCGATCAATCCGGACACCAACCCCAGCAGCGCGGCCGCCACCAGGGCCTGCTGAACGAAGTCGTGTCGCAGCAGATGCGCGGTGAGGTCGAAGGCAAACAGGTGACCGAGCATGTCGGCGAGCCGGTCGTTCATCGGCCCTGCTCGGGTGGCCCGCCGACCAGGATGTAGTTGTCCTGGACCCGCACCACCTGGATGTCGGATCGGTACAGCATCGAAAGCGTCTCGCTGGTCATCACCTGCTCGACGGTGCCGATCCGGAAGCGCCCGTCGACCAGGTAGAGCACCCGGTCGACGTAGGGGAGCAGCGTGTTGACCTCGTGGGTGACCACGATGACCGCAGTTCCGGCTTCGCGCCGGCGGCGGTCGATCAGATCGGCGATGAGCCGGGCGTTGGCTGGGTCGAGAGTCAGCAGCGGCTCGTCGCACAGCAACAGCGTCGGGTTGCTGACCAGCGCCTGAGCGATGCGCACCCGCTGTAGCTCGCCGCCGGACATCAGTCCAACCCGCACGTCGGCCAGCGGCTCACCGTTGACCTGGTGCAGCGCCCCTTGCACTGCCTCGCGCCGGCGGGTCCGGGCGGCCCGGCGCAGCGGCGCCGCTCCCCAGCGCTGCCCGTCGACCCCCAGCGTGACCAGATCACGCCCCCGCACCATCACGTCCGGGTCAATCGGATGATGTTGTGGCACATAGCCTATCGGCCCTTGTACCCGCATCGTGCCGGCGTTGAGCCGCAGCTGACCGAGCAGCACCTTGAGCAGTGAGGTCTTACCGGTTCCGTTGGGGCCCAACACCGCAATGAACTCACCGGCTGCCACCGACAGGTCGAGATGCTCCCATAGCACGCGGGTCCCGAAGGCCAGCCGGGCACCGGTCAACGCGACGGCAGTCATAGCGCGGTGATCAGCGGGCCGACCGCAGCGCGGCCGCCAGCTGGTTGACGGTGTCGCGTTGCCAGGTCAGGTAGTCGGAACCATTGGGCAGGGTCTCGGACACCTCGGTCACCGGCACCCCGGACCGGCGGGCGGCGGCCTGCAGGTCGGCGGTGGTTGCGGTTGCGGTCTGCGGGTTGACCAGCAGCGCCGCGACCTGCCTGCGGTTGATTAGGTCGAGTACCGACGCGAGGTCGGCGGGGGCGGGATCGTTGTCGTTCTCGTTGGCGACGGTGAAGGCAACCGGGGTGCGGTCGATCAGTCCAGCTGCATCCAGCAGGTAATGCACGACGGGCTCCGTCGCGATCACCCCGGCGGCGGGGTAGTTGGCGGCGATCGCGCGTTCGGCGTTGGCGATCGCGTCGGCGCCCTGTCCGAAGGTGGCCGCGTTGGCGCGATAGTCCATGCCGTGCTCAGGGTCGATGACCGCCAGTCGTTCGGCGATCTCGGTGGCCACCGCCTTGGCGACGCCGAGGTTGTAGAAGACGTGCTCGTCGGGTCTCCCGGAGTGTGGTCCCAGGTAGCTGTAGGCGTCTACTACCTGAATGTCGTTGTGGCCGGCGAGCACTCGGTCCACCCAGGGGTCGTAGCCGCCGCCGTTGTAGACCACCAGGTCGGCGTCGGCCAGGGCGGCCGCATCGGCTGGAGTGGCCTGGTAGGAGTGTGGGTCGGTACCCGCGCCGGTGAGGATGGACTTGACGGCGATGTGGTCGCCGGCAACGGCGCGTGCCACGCTGCCCCACACCTCGGTGGATGCCACCACCGCAACGGCACCCGGGTGGGAAGGACCGCTGCTCCCACAGCCGCTCAGGGCGGTCGCGGCCAGCAGGCAGGAGCCAAACGCGGGAACGCCGACGCGCAGCAGTCTGCGCCAGCTCATTCGCACCTGGGTGTCCTTTCAGCGGACCGGGAAGCCGACTTACCATACTAATGAAAATCGTTTCCATTAGAAAGTCGGCGGTGTCGTCCGGTGTGAACAGCAGCACAACGCCCGGTAGCCTCACCGAACGTGAGTCCCACACCACGCAGGCGTGCGACTCTGGCGTCGTTGGCGGCGGAGCTCAAGGTGTCGCGTACCACGATCTCGAACGCCTTCAACCGGCCGGATCAGCTCTCGCCCGAACTTCGTGAGCGGGTGCTGGACACCGCCAAGCGGCTGGGCTACGCGGGTCCCGACCCGGTGGCGCGGTCGTTGCGCACCCGCAAGGCCGGTGCCGTCGGTCTGGTGATGACCGAGGCGCTCACCTACTCGTTCAGCGATCCGGCGGCACGGGATTTCGTTGCGGGAGTGGCGCAGTCGTGCGAAGAACTGGGGCAGGGCCTGCTGCTCGTGGCTGTCGGGCCCAATCGCAGCATCGAGGACGGCACCGCCGCCATCCTGGGCGCCGGGGTGGACGGCTTCGTGGTGTATTCGGTCCGCGACGACGACCCCTATTTGCAGGTGGTGTTGCAGCGGCGGCTGCCGGTGGTGGTGGTCGATCAGCCGGTGGGTCTAGCAGGGGTGTCCAGGGTCGGCATCGACGACCGGGCCGCGATGCGCGAGCTCGCCGAATATGTGCTGGGGCTGGGGCACCGCGAGATCGGGCTGCTGACCATGCGGTTGGGCCGGGACCGGCGGCAGGGATTGGTGGACGCCGAGCGGCTTAGCTCCCCGACGTTCGACGTGCAGCGGGAGCGCATCGTCGGTGTCTGGGAGGCGATGGCGGGCGCCGGCGTCGACCCGGAGTCGCTGACCGTGGTGGAAAGCGACGAGCATCTGCCGACGTCGGGCGGGGACGCGGCCAAGGTGGCGCTTGAGGCCAATCCGCGTATCACCGCGCTGCTGTGTACCGCGGACATCCTGGCCCTGTCGGCGATGGATTACCTTCGTGCACATGGCATTTACGTGCCTGGCCAGATGACGGTCACCGGCTTCGACGGTGTGCAGGACGCGCTCGGGCGTGGGCTGACCACGGTCGCGCAACCTAGTCTGCAGAAGGGCCGGCGGGCGGGGGAGTTGGTGCTCAAGCCGCCCCGCAACGGTCTGCCCGTCGTCGAGCTGCTACAGACCGAACTGATCCGGGGTCGTACTTCCGGGCCGCCCGCTTAGCAGTTCTCGTGGTTGCCGATCAGCAGCCGTACGGCAAGGTCGAGTCGCTTGCTCACGTCGGTGGCCGAGGCGCGGCGGGTGAGCCAGGCCAGCAGGTTGGACAGCCATACGTCCGAGATCACCCGTGCGATGTGGTACTGGTCCTCGGTCGGCTCGCCGTCGGCCATCGCGCGGGCGAACATCGAGTCGATCAGCTTCTCCACCTGGTCGACCTCGCTGGCCGCTGACGCGTCGGCGAACACGTAGGCGCGCGTCATCGCTTCGGTGAGCAGGGGATTGCGTTGCATGGCCCGGTTGAGCTTGCCGACCATGAAATTCAGCCGCTGAAAGGGCGTACCCCCGGGGACGGCGGAGCGGTCGGTCTTGGCGTCGATGCGGCTGAATTCCCGTCCGAGCGCCGAGACAAGCAGGTGCACCTTCGAGGGGAAGTACCGGTACAGGGTGCCGACGGCGACGTCGGCGCGATCAGCGACCGCGCGCATCTGCACCGCCTCGTAGCCCCCTTTGGAGGCGATCGCCATGGTGGCGTCGAGGATCCGCTTGCGTCGTTCTCTCTGCGCCTCCGAACCGAGTTCGGACTCAGCCAGCACCGCCACGTTCACGACCTCGCGAGGCTGGATGTCAGGAGCACGGCCCTGGCTGGCATTCGGTGGCGACATGGTTGAAAACGATACGCATTCTCGGCGTAAATCTCCCACCTCCCCGCAGCCGGGACAACGACTTGTACTGGCTCGATTATCGCCAACTTGACGGTTGATCGTATGCACTATTAGAACACGTTCTAGTGTTAAGAAAAGATATCTTGGTGTGTGAATTTGACGACTCGGAGGACTGCTGGTGGTAGCGACCGTCACCGATGAACAGTTCGCGGCCCGCGAGCTGGTGCGCGATTGGGCGCGCAGTGCGGCCGGGATCGCCGCGATCCGGGACGTGGAAGTGGGCGACCCCGACGCCTGGCGGCCGGTGTTTGCCGGGCTGGCCGACCTCGGGCTGTTCGGTGTCGCCGTTCATGAGGATGCCGGAGGAGCCGGGGGCAGCGTCGAGGACCTCTGCGCCATGGTCGAGGAGGCCGCTAAGGCGCTGGTACCGGGCCCGGTAGCCACCACGGCGCTGGCCACCCTCGTCGTCGACGACCCCGAAGTGCTTGCCGCACTGGCCTCGGGTGAACGCTTCGCCGGCCTGGCGCTGGAGGGCGACGTGCGGTTCGACGGACAGGTGGCGTCCGGCATGCTGCCCTGGGCATCAGGCGCGGCCACCGGCGGTCTGCTGCTGTTACCCGCCGCCGGAACCTGGCTGCTAATCGACCTTGACGCCGGCGGCGTGGCGCTGGAACCCCTGCGGGCCGCCGATTTCTCTCGGCCGCTGGCCGCAGTGACGCTGACGTCGGTGCCCGCCACCCAACTCGACGCCACGAACCTGACAGACCTTGCGGCCACCCTGCTGGCCGCCGAGGCCGCCGGTATCACTCGCTATGCACTGGAGACCGCGGTCGCCTACGCCAAAGTGCGTGAGCAGTTCGGCAAGCCGATCGGTAGTTTCCAGGCGATCAAGCACATCTGCGCGGAGATGCTCTGCCGCGCCGAGCAGGCTGACGTGGCCGCCGCCGACGCCGCGCGGGCGGCCGGTGAATCCGATACTCAACAGTTCGCCATCGCCGCCGCCCTGGCGGCCAGTTTGACCATCAACACCGCCAAAGCCAACGTCAGGGACTGCATCCAGGTCCTTGGCGGCATCGGCTGCACATGGGAGCACGATGCGCACCTTTATCTGCGACGCGCGCATAGCATCGGTCGGCTGCTGGGCGGTCCGCAACACTGGCTGCGCCGGGTCGCCGCGTTGACTCAGGACGGTGTCCGGCGCCGGTTGTCGGTCGACCTCACCGACGTCGAGGCAGACCGGCCGGCGATTGCCACCGCTGTCGCTGAGGTCGCCGCGCTACCCGCCGACCAGCGACAGGCTGCGCTAGCCGAAAAGGGCCTACAGGCACCGCACTGGCCGCCTCCGCACGGGCGCGGCGCAGGGCCGGCCGAACAGCTGCTGATCGACCAGGAGCTGGCGGCCGCCGGTGTCGAGCGACCTGATCTGGTGATCGGTTGGTGGGCGGCGCCGACGATCCTCGAGCACGGTACGCCCGAGCAGATCGAGCGCTTCGTGCCGGCAACCCTGCGTGGTGATTTCCTGTGGTGTCAGCTGTTTTCCGAACCGGGCGCCGGGTCGGATCTGGCATCGCTGCGCACCAAAGCAGTCCGCACGGACGGGGGTTGGCTGCTTACCGGGCAGAAGGTGTGGACGTCGGCCGCGCACAAAGCGGCCTGGGGTGTGTGTCTCGCCAGAACGGAGCCAGACGCACCGAAACATAAGGGCATAACCTACTTTCTGGTCGACATGAAATCGCCCGGCATCGAGATCCGGCCGTTGCGCGAAATCACCGGCGACTCACTGTTCAACGAGGTGTTTCTGGACAATGTGTTCGTTCCGGACGAGATGGTGGTCGGCAACGTCAACGACGGTTGGCGGCTGGCCCGGACGACCTTGGCCAACGAGCGGATCGCGATGGCCAACGGCACCGCGCTGGGCAATCCGATGGAGGAGCTGCTCAAAGTACTGGCCGAGCTCGATCTCGACGTGTCCCAGCAGGAACGGCTCGCCGCGCTGATCCTGTTGGCCCAGACCGGCGCGTTGCTCGATCAGCGCATCGCCCAGTTGGCTGTGGGTGGCCGGGATCCCGGGGCGCAGTCCAGCGTGCGCAAATTGATCGGGGTGCGCTACCGGCAAGAGTTGGCTGAGTTCACCATGGATGTCTGCCCGGGCGGCGGTCTGGTGCACAACCAGGCGGTTTTCGACTTTCTCAACACGCGCTGCCTGACCATCGCCGGCGGCACTGAGCAGATCCTGCTCACTGTCGCCGCCGAGCGGTTGCTGGGGCTCCCGCGCTAATTCCAGTCGCCGCGAATGTAGCCACACCGCGAAAGCAGGTGCCCAGCTTCGCAGCGGGGTTAACTCGGCCGACCTAGGAGAAGTTCGTGGTCGCGCAGGTGCTCGGCGAGGTCAGGTTCACGCCCGGGTAGACCACCTGCATGTGGGTGCAGACGTACACCGTCACGTTGGTCATTGGCTGTCCCGTCGACCAGCTCGTCGAGTCGATCACGCCGGTCGTCTGGTACTTGTCCGGCGGGCCGTCACCGAAATAGACGGTGGTGATCACGTCGCCGCCGCCCGTCTTCATCACCCGCTCGAACTGGCTGGTGGCGTGCGCGTCCAGATACGCCGTCCGGCTGTTGGACCGGATCTCGGTGGTCTGGCGTGCCCACAGACCGGACGGAAAGCCGGCCGGACCGTCGGGGGTACGCAGGTTGGCACCGGCCACGAAGTCGCAGCTGCCGTTGCCGTGGCAGTCGACGAAAGTGTGCGTCTCAATCTGGTTGACATCGTCCACCGGGAACAGCGTGGTCGCGGTGTTGGCGCCGGCGGCCGCATGTGGAGCGGGCAGCAGAGCCGTCAGGAGCCCGGCCAGGGCAACACCCGGTATTAGTCGCTTCATCCTGCTCCCCTTCCGCCGGGCCTAGCTGAACTTAACCGTTGTGGTCAATCGTCGTAAGTGACTTCCACCGAATCGGTCTCCGGGTGCGCCTGGCAGGCCAGGATCAGACCCTCGTCGAGGTCCTCCTGTTCGAGCACGTCGTTGACCTCCATGCTGACCTTGCCCTCGCGCAGCGTGACGGCGCAGGCACCACAGTGGCCTTCGCGGCAGGAAAACGGCGCGTCGAGGCCCTTGGCCAGTAGGACGTCGAGCAGCTTGGCGCTGCGCGGCCACGACACGCTGTGGGTTTCGCCGTCGAGTTCGACGACCGCGGTGGCCGGGCCGGCTTCGTCGTCATCGGCGGTGTCGTCGATCTTGATCGCTGCGAACGGATCTGAGTCCAGCGACTTGAACACTTCGATGTGCACTTGCTGCGGTGGGACGTTCAGCGCTTCCAGCGCCAGCCGTGCGGCCTCCATGAAGGGGCCGGGCCCGCAGATGAACGCCGGCCGGCTGGTGAACGGGGCAGCCAGTTGGGCCAGCGCGGCCGCGCTGGGTAGTCCCTGCAGCGATTCCAGCCAGTGCAGCACTGTGAGCCGGTCGGGGTATTTTGCGGACAGCTCCCGCAGGGCCTCGGAGAAGATCACCGAGTTCTCGTCGCGATTGGCGTAGATCAGCGTCACCTGGCCGCTGCCTTCGGACAACGCCGACTTGCAGATCGACATGATCGGGGTGATGCCGCTGCCGGCGGCGAGCAGCAGAAAGTCCTGGTCCAGGGTCTTGGGCACGAAGGTGCCCGACGGGGCGAGTACGTGAATGTGCATTCCCGGGTGTGCGTGGTCGCACAGCCAGTTGGAGGCATACCCGTCCGCGGTGCGCTTGACCGTCACCGTCAACGCATCGTCGGTGAACGGTGAGCTGCAAAGCGAGTAACAGCGCGCCACTGACCCGGTGCGTTCGCTGGGCACCCGCAAGGTGAGGAACTGGCCGGGCGCGTAGCGCAGCCGCGCGGGTGGGATCTGCGGGTCGCCGGGTCCGTCGGGGACCGCGAACACCAACGATCGCGCATCCTCGGTTTCCGCGACGACCTCGGCGACCCGCAGCTCAAGGACGTGGTCGCCGAGCGGCTCGTCGGGTGCCTGGTCCAGATCCGCCTCGCTCAAGGCGTGCCCTCTCTTCCGTCTCAACTAGAACATGTTATAGAAAACCCGATTAATATCTCTACCAGCCGCAGGATTACGCTGCTCGACACAAATCGGAACGTGTTCTAGTCTTTGGTCTAGTCTTGGTCTAGGTGCGACTCAGCCCGCACTCCCACAGGAGGCAAACGTAAGTGACCACCATTCAACAGCGTGATGCGCAGCAGGTGTTAGCTGCCGTCGACGATCTGCTCCCGCGGATTCGCGAACGTGCGCAACAGACGGAAGACCTCCGCCGGCTGCCGGAAGAGTCGGTGGCCGAACTCGACGAGGCGGGCTTCTTCACGCTGTTACAGCCCGAACAGTGGGGCGGTCTGCAGTGCGATCCCGCGCTGTTCTACGAAGCGGTGCGGCGGATCGCCAGCGCCTGTGGCTCGACCGGCTGGGTGAGTTCGATCCTGGGCGTGCACAACTGGCACCTCGCATTGTTCGACCAGCAGGCCCAGGAAGAGGTCTGGGGCGAGGACACCAAGACGCGCATCTCCTCGTCATACGCCCCGATGGGTGCCGGTGTGGTGGTCGACGGCGGCTACCTGGTCAACGGTTCCTGGAACTGGTCCTCGGGTTGCGACCACGCCACATGGGCTTTCCTGGGCGGCCCGGTCATCAAGGACGGCCGGCCGGTGGACTTCGGCAGCTTCCTGATCCCGATCAGCGACTACCGCATCGACGACGTCTGGCACGTGGTCGGGTTGAAGGGCACCGGCAGCAACACCGTCGTAGTCAAAGATGTGTTCGTGCCCCGGCACCGGTTCCTGTCCTATAAGGCGATGAACGACGGCACCGCAGGGGGTTATCAGCGCAACACCGCGCCTGTTTACAAAATGCCCTGGGGCACAATGCATCCCACTACAATCTCGGCGCCGATCGTCGGCATGGCCTACGGCGCCTATGCCGCGCACGTCGAGCACCAAGGCAAGCGGGTGCGGGCCGCGTTCGCCGGCGAAAAGGCCAAGGACGACCCGTTCGCCAAGATCCGCATTGCCGAGGCGGCCAGCGACATCGACGCCGCGTGGCGTCAGCTGCGCGGCAACGTCGCCGACGAATACGCGCTGTTGTCGGCAGGCAAGGAGATTCCGTTCGAGTTGCGGGCCCGCGCCCGCCGCGACCAGGTGCGCGCCACCGGCCGCGCGATCGCGTCGATCGACCGGCTCTTCGAGGCGTCGGGTGCTACCGCGCTCGGCATCGACCAACCGGTGCAGCGGTTCTGGCGCGACGCTCACGCCGGCCGGGTGCACGCGGCCAATGATCCCGAGCGGGCGTACGTGATCTTCGGCAACAACGAGTTCGGGTTGCCGCCCGGCGACACCATGGTCTGATGACCAGCACGAAGGAGCTCACGTTCGAATCGACTTCGCGCTTCGCGGAAGTCGACGTGGACGGACCGCTGAAGCTGCATTATCACGAGGCGGGTGAAGGCAACCCGCAAACGGTGGTGCTGCTGCACGGCGGTGGACCCGGGGCGTCGAGTTGGTCGAACTTCTCGCGCAACATTGCGGTCCTTGCTCAGCAGTTTCACGTGCTGGCCGTCGACCAGCCCGGCTACGGGCACTCCGACAAGCGCGCCGAGCACGGGCAGTTCAACCGCTACGCGGCCCGGGCGCTCAAGGGCCTGTTCGACCAGATCGGCCTCAAACGTGTTCCGCTGGTTGGCAATTCGTTGGGTGGTGGAACCGCCGTGCGGTTCGCGCTGGACTATCCTGAGCTGGCCGGCAAGCTGGTGCTGATGGGCCCGGGTGGGTTGAGTGTCAACCTGTTTGCGCCCGACCCCACCGAAGGGGTGAAGCGGCTGGGCAAGTTCTCCGTGGAACCCACCCGGGAGAACCTCGAGGCTTTTCTGCGGGTAATGGTGTACGACCAGAAGTTGATCACCCCCGAGTTGATCGACCAGCGATTCGAGCTGGCCAGTACGCCGGAGTCGCTGACCGCCACCCGAGCGATGGGAATGTCGTTCTCCGGCGCCGATTTCGAGCTCGGCATGATGTGGCGCGAGGTGTATAGGCTGCGCCAGCCGGTGCTGTTGATCTGGGGCCGGGAGGACCGGGTCAACCCACTCGACGGCGCACTCGTGGCGCTCAAGACCATTCCCCGCGCGCAGCTGCACGTGTTCGGGCAGTGCGGACATTGGGCTCAGGTGGAGAAGTTCGACGAGTTCAACAACCTGACCATCGATTTCCTGGGAGGTGCCAGATGAGCATCCGGTCGTTGGGTTACCTGCGCATCGAGGCCACCGACATGGCCGCCTGGCGCGAATACGGCCTGAAAGTGCTCGGCATGGTCGAGGGCAAAGGCGCCACCGAAGGCGCCCTCTATCTGCGGATGGACGACTTCCCGGCCCGGTTGGTGATCGTCCCGGGCGAGCAGGACCGCCTCATCGAAGCCGGCTGGGAATGCGCGAATGCCGCTGGGCTGCAGGAGATTCGGAACCGCCTCGACATCGAGGGCACGCCGTACAAAGAGGCCACCGCGGCCGAACTGGCCGACCGCCGCGTCGATGAGATGATCCGGTTCTCCGACCCGTCCGGCAACTGCCTGGAGGTCTTCCACGGCGCCGCTTTGGAACACCGCCGAGTGGTCAGCCCGTACGGCCATAGGTTCGTCACCGCCGAGCAGGGGCTTGGTCATGTGGTGCTGACCACCCGCGACGACGCGGAGACGTTGCACTTCTATCGGGATGTCTTGGATTTCAAGCTGCGTGACTCGATGCGGCTGCCGCCGCAGGTGGTTGGCCGGCCGGCCGACGGCCCGCCGGCTTGGTTGCGGTTCCTGGGCTGCAATCCCCGTCACCACAGTCTCGCGTTCATGCCCGGACAGACCCCAAGCGGAATCGTGCACTTGATGGTCGAGGTGGGCGAAGCCGACGACGTCGGGTTGTGCCTGGATCGGGCGCTGCGAAAGAAGGTGCCCATGTCGGCGACGCTGGGCCGCCACGTCAATGACCTAATGCTGTCCTTCTACATGAAAACTCCCGGCGGATTTGATGTCGAGTTCGGTTGTGAGGGACGACAAGTCGAGGACGACGACTGGATCGCCCGAGAGAGCACGGCGATCAGTCTGTGGGGGCACGACTTCAGCGTCGGTTTCAAGGGTTAAGTCGCTCCGCCGATCATGACCGCCCCGCAGATCGACCCGCGCGCGTTCCGCAACGTGCTGGGTCAGTTCTGCACCGGAATCACCATCATCACCACCGTGCACGGCGACGTGCCGGTGGGCTTCGCCTGCCAGTCGTTCGCGGCGTTGTCGCTGGAGCCGCCGCTGGTGTTGTTCTGCCCGACTAAGGTGTCGCGGTCCTGGCAGGCGATCGAGGCCAGCGGTCGGTTCTGCGTGAACATGCTGACCGAGGCGCAGCAACACGTCTCGGCCCGCTTCGGCTCCAGAGAGCCCGACAAGTTCGCTGGAATCGACTGGCACCCTTCGGAACTGGGCTCACCGATCATCGACGGCTCACTGGCCCACATCGACTGCACGGTGGCGTCGGTGCACGACGGTGGGGACCACTTCGTGGTGTTCGGCGCGGTCCAGTCGCTCTCGGAGGCGCCCAAGATCAAACCGCGGCCGCTGTTGTTCTACCGCGGCGAATACACCGGAATCGAACCGGACAAGAACACGCCGGCCCAGTGGCGCGACGACCTGGAGGCGTTTCTGACCACCACTACCGACGACACCTGGCTCTAACCCACGGGCGGGCCGAGCCCCGCGAATCGGGCCATTGTCAATGCTCTAGCGCAACGCGCATAAAAAGCGATGCTGTAAAGAAAATTTACTTTTGTTTGTTAAATCACTCCTCTCGATTGTCGTATTTCAATTTTGGAAAAATGCTGTTCAATTCTGCGGTGCCGGAGTTAGCATCTGGGCCAATGCGCTCCGCCTCACAGAAAAGGGTATGAAATGTCAATCGAAGCAGCCGAATCTCGTCTCTCCGAACTCCGGGAACGCGACGCCGCCGAGGAAGCCTGGCAATGGATCGTCGACCTGAAAGAACAGGCGAAATCCGACGGCGCGGCCGCCGAGGCGCAACTCGACGCGATCTTCCGTAAGGGGACGCCGCCGGCCACCCTGGACGGTCCGACCGACGGCATCCTGGTCATGACGACCACCAATCCGATCGTCGACGCTGCGGTCCGCTTCGTGACCGGCCTGTGGATGCCGTGGCAGGGAAAGCGGTTCGACCTGACCGCCAATGCCGGTGACAACCGGATGACGAACAGCGCCAAGCTGCCGTCCAAGTTGCTCTGGCCGCTTTACAAGATGAAGGACGCCGCGGGCGGCAGGCTGGCATTCGACTTTAAGACCTACCAGGACGCCGGCAAGCTGGATCCCGACGTGCAGGTAATGGTCATCGACTACGCCGACGTCAAGGAGAACCCCTACGTCATCATCCGCAGCATCCGCGACGAGCTGGTCGAGGTTGTGCCGGGCACCTATCTGGGCAAGATCCTGTTCCGGCTGCCCCGCGATCGCTACGAGATGATCGGCTTCTTCGCGCTGCGCACGTGACCGCCGGGCTCAGGCCCGGTCGTCGGCTTCGACGGCCGGGTCGTAGCCGGGCAGGTCCAGCTCTTCGCGCATCAGCTCCGCGGTGTGCTCGGCGAACATCGAGATGGTCAGGAAGGGGTTGACCCCGATCGCGCGTGGGATCACCGACGCATCGCAGACGTACAGCCCGTCGTAGGTGCCGCCGTCGGGTCGGAAGATCCGCCCGGCGTGGTCGACCACTCCCGCGTCGACGTTGTCGGCGGTGACGCAGCCACCCATCGGGTGCGCCGTGATCAGGTGCTTGCCCAGGAAGCGCTTGTCCCAGCGCGGGTTCTTGATATACGTGCCGCCGATCGCCGCCACTGCCGACCGCATGACGACATCCACGTCCTTGTAGACCCGCTCGGTAGGCGCGCCCGGCCAGTCGACCTTGACCGTGCCGTTCTTGCGCAGCACCAGCTCTCCGTCGGAGTTGTCGTGCACCATGATCAAGAACCCGAGCGAGTGGTTCATCGCGCCGTCGGTGTTGAACGTGATGTCGCGGCGCCACCGGTCCAGCTTGGCCTTGCGGTAGTCGCGGTAGCTGGTGGCAGCCAGGCCCATCAACCCGAGCCGGAAGCTGTCGATCAACGCGTGCGGTAGCGACAGATCCTGCACGGTGAATCGTTTGCGCAGGTCGGACTGGTCGGCGCCGAAACGCATCGCCGCCGTAATACTCGGCCCGCAGGCCAGCAGCGAACGCGGCGGCCCGTCAGTGCTCGCCCACGACTGGGTGTCGGTCCGCATGTCGGTGTTGTAGGCGATGCCGAAGTTGTCGCCGTTGCCGCTGAAGTTCTTGCCCAGCCGCGTCGACAGCTGCAGCCCGGCCTGGGCGGAGCGCAGCAGGATTCCATTGCTGCCAAGTGTGCCGGCCGACACCACCACCCGCCGCGCGACGACCGCGGATTCTTTGCCCTTCTCGCCGGTGCGACGGGTGATCACCCGCCATCGGCCGTCGTCGGTCGGCTCGATCCGCTGCGCCTCGATTCCCGCGTACAACTCCACCCCGAAATGCGCGGCCATCGGCAGGTAGTTGGTCATCAAGGTGTTCTTCGAACCGGTGTTGTCGCCAGTGCCATCGCCCCCGTGATTGGGGCAGCGCCGCCGCAGCACGCCGTACTTGGTAACCCGGTCCTCGGTGCTGACCGTGATGTCGAGCAGCTGCAGCTGGGCGCCGGCGTTCTTGGCGATCTGGGTGAATGCCTCGACCCGGCGCAGCGGCACGTTCTCGGCGTAGGGTACGGCGGCGAGCATGAGCCTGGCCCGCGCAAAGTATTCCTCCAGGCCGCCCAGGCCGTTGGGTTCCTGATCCACCAGCTGCTGGAACTCCCGCGGCCACGACGCCAGGAACACTTCCCGGTCCGGCACGATCGCGACATTGAAGTTGATCAGCGAGGTGCCGCCCAGACCGTTCGCGTGGATGACGTCGATGGTCTTGAAGCGCTCCAGCTCGATAAGTCCGAGCGGATTCAACGGCGAGCGAAGTTCGGCCGCCGCCGCCTTCTCGGTCTCCGGGAAAGTTCCGGTCGGATGCTCGGCACCACGTTCGAGCACCGCGATGTCCAGCTTGCCGCCAGCGCGCGCATTGGCCACACCGAGCCGCGCGGCGGTGATAGCCCCGCCGTACCCGGAGCCGACGACCAGCACGTCGTACTCGCTACGCAACGCACCTAGTGGTGTCGCCAACTCCGCTGCTGTCTGCACCATGATGGCAACCCTTTCAAATCCAGGTGAATGTGATGCGCAGCCTAAACCGCGTTTCGGCGATTAGCGAGATATTCACAGAGAAAATCCGACGGCTTTACTCGGCCTGGTTTACGGGCGCCGAATTCACGGCCTGTAAATAAACTTTACAATTGCATGACGCCACGATTTGTCAAGTCCCTGGACGCGTTCAATGAGCGCTCGAAAAAATGCCGATTCGGCCTCGCGAAAACGATATGCGGTGTTGTACTGTGCGAACTCACCACAAGCCACCCCACTCCTATTCTGATCGGGGCCTCGTCATGTCGCTATTGACTGTCCGATCGGCCGCTCGGCCGACATTGGGGGCAGCCGTGACGGCGGTGCGCGGCAGCGCGGGGCGGCCGGCCGGCGTCGTCGTCAAATGGTTGCGATGCGCGCTTGCAAAGGCCGACGGTTCGTTGCAGACCCTGGGCCGCTTCTTCGACTTGGCCGTGCAGACAACCGTCTACATGATCACCGACCTATTCCGGCTGCGTCATCCGTGGCGGGACACCCTGAGCCAGGCGGCGTTCATCGTCAGCGTCACCGCGATTCCCGCGCTGCTCATCTCCATTCCGTTCGGGGTCATCGTCGCCGTCCAGGTGGGCAGCCTGATCCAGCAAGTCGGCGCGACGTCGATCTCCGGTGCGGCGGGCGGACTCGGCGTGATCCGGCAGGCCGCGCCGATCGTCTGCGCGCTGTTACTCGGCGGTGCGGCGGGTGCGGCGGTCACCACCGACCTGGGCGCGCGCAGCATCCGCGACGAGGTCGACGCGCTGCGCGTGATGGGGATCGATCCGGTGCAACGGCTCGTCACGCCGCGCCTGGCCGCGATGCTGCTGGTGGCGCCGCTGCTGTGCGTCTTCATCGTCTTCATGGGACTGGCCGCGGGTTACGTGATCAATGTCGGTTACCAGTCCGGCACACCGGGCAGCTACATCGCCTCGTTCGGATCGTTCGCCACTGTCGCCGATCTCGTTGTGGCGCTGCTCAAGACATGGTTGTTCGGGGTGATCGTCACGCTGATCTCCTGCCAGCGCGGTCTCGAGGCTCGCGGTGGCCCGCGTGGCGTCGCCGACGCAGTCAACGCGGCCGTAGTGGTCGGCGTGGTCGCGGTGTTTCTGCTCAACCTGGTGATCACCGAATTCGTCACTGTGTTCATGCCGACGAAGGTGGGCTGATGGACGGAGTCTTTCAGTGAGTACGGCGGCACCGTCTCGGTATCGGCCGCAAGGATTGGTGGCGCGGCTGTCCCTCGCTGCGGCCGACCGGGGGCTGACACTGCTCGAGCGGTTAGGGCACCAGGCCACCTTCTTGATCGAGGTGCTCGGCGCGATACCGCGCACCGGCGGCCGCTACCGGCGCAACGTTGGGGCGATCCTAGTCGACATGATGTGGGGCAACGGAGCATTGATCGTCGGTGGTGGAACCGTGGGGGTGCTGGTGTTCATGGGCGCCGCAATCGGCGCATCGGTTGGCATCGAGGGCTACGCCGCTCTGGACATGGTCGGTATGGGGCCGCTGACCGGATTCATCTCCGCGTACGCGAATACCCGCGAGATGGCTCCGATGATCGCAGCGATCGGATTCGGCGCTCAGGCCGGCACCAGGATGACCGCCGAGATCGGCTCCATGCGTATCTCCGAGGAGATCGATGCCCTCGAAGTACAAGGGATTCAGTCGATTCCGTTCGTGGTGACGCCGCGCGTGATAGCCGGCGTCATCACCATCATCCCGCTCTACCTGATGTCGCTGGTGCTGAGCTATGTCTTCTGCGCGCTGGTGGTCAACGTGGTGCACCGGCAGTCGTCGGGCACCTACAACCATTATTTTGACGCGTTCATTCAGCCCTCCGACGTGCTGCTCTCGATCGTCAAGGCCGCAGTCTTCGTCCTGCTCATCGTGGTAATCCATTGCTACGAAGGCTATTACGCCGCGGGCGGACCCGAAGGCGTCGGGCGCGCCTCCGGTCGCGCGATCCGGGCCAGTCTGATCTGCGTCGTTGTTGCCGACATGGTGCTCACGCTGGTGTTCTGGGGCAACAATTCGGGACTACGGTTGTCGGGGTAGCACATGACATTTCGTGATCTCGCCGAGCGGGGAAGCACCGCCCGCGCGCTACGTCTCCGGGGCTTGATCGTGGTGGCAACGCTGGTAGCGGTTGCGGCAATGTTGAACCAGACGGCGGAGGGTACGTTCGGCGAGACCTTTGAGTTGACGGTCGTGGCGAACACAATCGGTGAAGGTCTGGCGCCGGGTGCAGAGGTCAAGTTCCACGGGCTGTCCATCGGCGCGGTCAAGAAGTTGGAATCGGTGGGGTACAACCGCCAACGGATGACGGTGGTGCTCGACCCCCGCCAGGCCCGGGCGCTGACCACCGACACCAAGGCCCGGTTCACCTCGTCGAACGTATTCGGCACGGCCGCGGTTGAACTCGTCAGTGCGGGCAGCGGCCCACCGCTGAAACCCAATCAAACTTTGGTGATGAGCGACGACGTGCAGGCGGCCTCCATAACCGGACTGCTGCGGCAGGGACAGAAACTGACCCGAAACTTCGACACCCCAGAGTTCGATCATGTCATCGCGGTGCTGCGCCGGCATGCCGACATCGTCGAACCGTTGGCCCGGGCCGGGTCCGATCTGGCCAGGATCATCGCCGACACCGAGACGATGCCTGTCGCGCAATCACTTTCGGTGCTGGCGTCGTTCGTCGGTGGCCTGGGTGACGTGCTGCCCGTCGTTGGACTGACCACCAACCTCCTCGACGGGCTGGACCCGTTGACGGCACCGGATGCGGTGGAACGCACCAACCGAGTCTTCGCCCAAACCGGACAGTTGCTGGCCGATGTCGGCCAGATATCCGCCCAGCACAGCACCTGGATCGTCCAGTTGGTCAATGCGATCATGAACATCGGCATACCCGTCTCCTTCGCCGCAGGCAGCCTAGCTCCCGCCTACGACCGGATGTCGGGGCTGCTCGACCGTGCGGACAGTGCCCTCACGGTGGTCGACGGGCAGGTCCGGCTACGCACCGAGGTGATCCTGGACGGCGGGACCGGCCGATGAGAAGGCTTGCCAAACCTGCGTTTTGGCTGACGCTCTTCACAGCGGTGGCCACCATATGCGCGATTCTACTGCTCACCGCGTTGCGCAGTCCGGTCCGCGGCCCGGTCTTGCACTACGCAGCGACATTCACCGACGTCTCCGGTCTGGATGTGGGCAACGACGTCCGCATCTCCGGGGTGGAGGTCGGCAAAGTGGAGGCCGTCCGGCTTGACGGCCGCACCGCGCGAGTCGATTTCACCGTCCTTGACGCACATCCGGTCTACCGCAACACGATCGCGGCGGTGCGGTATCAGAACCTGTTGGGGCAGCGCTATGTGGAGTTGGTACAAACCTCGGCTCCGGGCGAGCGGCTGCCGGCCGGGTCGGTGATTGCGGTCGGTCAAACGTTGCCGTCCTTTGACATCACGAAGCTGTTCAACGGGTTTCGCCCGGTATTTCAGACTCTGGATGCCGCCCAGCTCAACCAGTTCGGGGAGAACCTGCTGCGGCTGATTCAAGGTGATGACACCGGAATAGGCCCGGTACTAAGGGATCTGGATGCCATCTCCAAGTACGCGGTGAACCGCCAGGCGGTCATCAAGGTGTTGCTGGGCAACCTCAGTGAACTGTCGAAAGACCTCGGCGGCAAGTCGCGACAACTCTTCCACCTGATCGATTCGCTCAACGATGCACTGGACACCTTCACGGCCAGAGCCGAGGACTTCCGCACCTCGATCGACATCGAGCTGCCGATGATGCGCAGCCTCGTTCAGGTGCTGCAGTCCGCCGAGCGCGGCTTGGATGCCTCGACGTCGCCGCTGTACGGCCTGGCGACCCGGTTGTTTCCACAGACGCCTGCGGTGATCGCCGGTCTGTCGTTGACACCAACCCTGATCCAAGGCTTGCGTGATTCGGTCGCGGACGACGAGCGCCCAGCATTCACCTGCACCGATGGCGAAGTCCACCTACCGGTCATCGGCGATGTGTCCTTCGCGCAGCAGAGTTTGGTGGTGTGCCGGTGATCACCTGGCGGCTTCGGCAGCGTTGCGCGCTGAACGAGCGCGCGGCAGCGGTGCGCAGTCGCCGCCTGGGCATCGTCGGTGTCCTTGCTATCGTCGTGGCGCTGTGCGCCACCGGACTGGCGTACGTCAACCCGACCGGCCAGGCCAGTTATACCGCGAATTCCAGTACTTCCGGAGGTGTGCGCAGCGGCGACGAGGTGCGCATCGCGGGGATTCCGGTGGGCAGGGTGACCAGCGTGGCGCTGCGTCGCACGCTTGTCGAGATCAAGTTTGGCGTCAAGCGTGACGTCGTGATCGGCTCGGACTCCACGCTGGACATCAGACTGCTGACACCGCTGGGCGGTCACTATCTCGCTCTCGAGCCACAGGGCGTTATCCCGCTGGGACACAATGTCATTCCCCCACAGCGGGTGAAGACGCCGTTCGAGGGCAACGACATAATCCAGGCGGTAACCCCGTTCGTCAGAGACGTCAACGGCCAAGTTATCCACGACACGTTCGCGGAGCTGGCCAACGCCACCAACAAGTACCCCAACGCGCTACGGGACATCCTGCAGTCCGCCAACCAGCTCACCCGATCGCTGACCAAGATGGGCGGCGACTTTCACCGCGGCATGGACTTCATCAATGACGCCAGCGCCGCCTTCGTCTCGGGGCGCCGACAGCTCATGGCCTTGCTGGAGCAGTTCGCCCTGGTGGGGCAGCGCTACACGTCGAAGTCGGTCGACATCATCGAGTTCTTCACGCTACTAGGCGAACTCTCCCGCATCATCGACCGGGTTATGGCGTTCTACGACCGTGACTTGGCGCCGTCCATCAACGGGATCGACGACATCGTCACCGCCCTGGTCGCACACCCCGAGCGAGTCGGCAAAGCCAGCGAAGGTCTGAGTCAAATCGTCAACGTGCTGATGCCGATGCTGCGGGGTGACGGTGTCGTGGTGCTCGATCAGCGCAACCAGGTACTGCGCGCTGAGAATCTCTGCCTGCCAAACATGGTTAAGCGGTGCTGACATGAAGAAGAAGACAGCGATGATCGCGATCGCAGTCGCGGGTGGGGTCGCTGCCGCCGTGACCGGTGCCAAGATAATGGCACCCGCATCCACCGACACCAGGACGATGTGCGCCGAATTCACGGACGCCGTCGGGCTTTACCCCGGTAACAAGGTGCGGTTGTTAGGTATCGACGTCGGCTCGGTGACGGCGATCGCCAACCGGCCCGACTACGTTCAGGTCGACTTCACCGTGCCCGGCGATCTCGAGCTGCCCGCCGATGTCGGCGCACTTACCTATTCGCAGTCCATCGTCGCCGACCGACATGTAGAACTCAGCAAACCCTACGCCGGCGGCCCAAAATTCTCTGGCGCGCAGTGCATCAAGCTCGGATCCACCAAGACTCCGATCAGCGTCAGCCAAACCTTCGCAGCTGTCGACAAACTCGCCGGCGCAATCCTGGAAGTCCAACCTGACCAAGATGCGGCAAGAGCCTCGGGCGCGCAGGCGATCAACGACAGCCTGGCCGCCTTGAGCCGGTCGCTGGAAGGAACCGGCCCTGGAATCAACGAGACACTGCGCAATCTGGTCGCCCTCGTCGGCGATCCCGGCCACCCCGACGCGGAGTATCGGCAGCTACTGACCAACAGCGAGATCCTGACCTCTGACCTATTGGCGCACTGGCAGACCTTCACCGCGGTGATCGGCACGCTGCCGGAGAGCCTACGGATGATCGAAGGGCTTTCCAATGGATTCGGTTTGGCGCTAGGTCATTTAGCGCACGCGCTGCCGCTGTTGGTCGATGCGCTAAGCCGGTTCGGCCCACGCGCCTACAACAACATCGGCGGCAGACTGATCCCTTGGCTGCGCGATGTGCTAACCGCCTACACCCCGCAGATTGTCGGGTTGATCAACGGCCTGGCTCCGGTGTCGGATTGGGTTGCGTCACAATACCGGCCGGAGTGGGGTAGCCACCATCTGACGTACCTGCCTCCGCAGGTGACGGCTTCGCCGCAGCAGGCCGAGTCCATCTGCGACATGCTGCGGCAGCGCAACACGCCCGGTGCCGCGGCGGCCTGCGGCACCGGCACCCCCTCCGATGCGATCACGCTCGGGCTGACGGACCTACTCCTCGGAGCGGCAGTGTCATGAACCGGCGCGTGAGACTCGCTGTGCTGCTGGCCTTCTTGTTGATCGGCTTCCTGACCGGGTGCGGACTCGACCCTACTCGGCTACCGGTACCGGGTTCCTACGCGCCAATCGCCAAGTACACCATCAAAATTGAGTTCTCGAGTGTGCTGAACCTACCGGCCAGGGCGAAGGTCGACCTCGGCGGTGTCCAGGTGGGCGTACTGGACCGGGTGCAGTTGGCCGGCGCGACGGCGGTCGCCTACGTGGAGGTGGACAGGAGCGTCAAGTTGCCGCAGAACACCCGAGCGGAGTTGCGCCAGGCGACGGTGCTGGGCGACATTTACATCGCGTTGCTGCCGGCGGATAACCCGCTGCCGGCGTCACTGCGTGACGGTGACACCATCCCGCTGCGCAACACCGTTCCGGCCGACAACGTGGAGGACATCCTGCGGTCGGTGTCCACACTGGTGTCCGGTGGTGCGCTCAACACGCTGGAAGAGTCCGTCGTCAACTTCAACAAAGCGTTCTCCAAGGACCCCGCTGAGCTGGATCGGATGCGGCAGAAGCTGGCCGCGACGATGCGAGACCTCGCCGCTAACCAGGACACCATCGACCAAATCCTGGCCAGCACCGAAGGCGTCAGCAACGACCTGTTAGCCAACACCGGAGCGTTCGACCGGCTGATCAGCGACGGGCCGGCCCGGTTGCAGGGCATGGCCGCGGTGCTGCCCAACATCATCGCGTTGCTGGTGTGCGCGCAAGATCTGGGCCGCTACGGAGGGCAGTTGCTGGTTCCCAACACCGCGGACTTCCTGCAGATGCTGTCCTACATCACGCCCACGGTGCACACAATCGCGTCGTCGGACACTACCCTGCCGGCGCTGTCCGAAAGGATCATCGCCCTGATGCGCGACAAGCTGATCCCGTTCTACAGCAACGGTGGTCCACGGCTGAGTGTGTCTGTCAGCCCCGGGGAGCGTGCCGAGGAGTCAATTTCGGTGTTGCGAACGATGGGGATGCTGCCATGAAGTTCAATGCCACGATCACCAGTGTGATTCTGGTTGCGGTGACGTTGCTCGGCGCGGGTTACCTCACCTTCGGTGTACTCAAAGTCGAGCCAACCGCGCAGGCCACCCGGCTGACGCTGCTACTGGACAATTCGGGCGGGCTGATGCCCACCTCGCAGGTGACCATGCGAGGCATCCGGATCGGAAGGGTCTCCGGAATCAACACCACAGCAACCGGTTTGAAAGTCTCCGTCGAACTCGATCGGGCATACCCGGTTCCAGTCGACAGCGCGATCAGTATCCAGAACCTGTCGCTGGTCGGCGAGCAGTACATCGACTTCAAGCCGAAACACGTTGCGCCGCCGTATTTCGGCAGTGGTACGGTGATCCCCGCGGAGCGGGTCGCGTCTGCCGTCACGGTCAGCGACCTGCTCAACAAGGCCAACGCGGTGCTCGCCGTGCTCAACCCGTTGTACGTGAACAACATCGTCGGCTCGGTTTCGGCGGCATTTGCGGACAACGACGCCACCCTGGATTCGCTGGCCGCAACCGCGGGTCTGGCCGCCAGCATGGAACGTGACAACAAGCAGGCCCTGGCAACGTTGTTCGGCAACCTCGCGACGTTGACCGCCAACCTGAGGGCGCAGAATGTCGGTGGTGTCCTCACCGCGAGCGGACAGCGATTACCCGACTCGATCATGGCTCTGGCCAGGCTGACTCGCGAAGTCGATGAGTATGCCCACACCGGTGACGGTGTTCTCGCACCCGGCGCACCGGTTCCCACCTTGGTGGCCAATCTGCGGCAGTACCTCGAGATGCTGTCGGGTCCACTGTCCACGTTCGCTGCAGCGTTGGAGCCGGCGACCGCGCCGCTGCGTGGATTAAAGGTCGACGCGGGGCACTTCGTCGATCTGTGGGAGTCAACTTTCAGTGATGCAGGCGCAGTTCGCGTGCAGGTGACGGTACCGGAAGGACACCAATGAGTGGCATCGTGATCGCGGACAGGGTCGACGAGGACCCGCAGCCGCAGCTGGACCGGTCGGAGGTGACGGCCCACGCCGGGTCGAATCGGTTGCGCCGGTTGTGTACCGGTGTCGCGGACCGTTGGCTGCTGTGTGTTATCGCAGCCGCGGTGTTGGCGGCCGGTTGGTTCGGATTCGGCAAGTACCGCGACGCGTGTGACGAGTTGGCCGCGCTGCGTGGCGTATCGGCCGATCGTGCTGCGGCGGCCAAGCTGGCCACTGATTACGCCCTGAAGTCGCTGACCTACACCTTCGAGGATCCCGACGCGTTCTTCCGCAACGTCGAGGACGATGTTTCGCAGGCGCTGAAGGACAAGTACGTCAACGCGACCGAATTGCTGAAGGGCATCATGCTGCAGGCGCAGGTCACATCGTCGGGCGAGGTGCTGGCCACTGACGCGGAGGCCCAACCCGGACAGGTGTACCAGGTGGTGGTATCGGCTGCGCAGACCACGCGCAACCTGCAGAACCCGAAGCCGCGGGTGTCAGTAATCCTGCTGCAGATCACCGTCAGCAAGGTCGGTGACAAGTGGCAGGTCTGCGACATCGGGCCCAAGACTGGGAGCCACCCAATCCCGGACCAGCTGGTTCCGATGGCGCCGGCCAACGGCGGCCGGTGAACGCTTCGAGGTTTGACGCTGCGCGACGCGGAAATACGCTGCACTATGCCGGGAAGGGCCGCTACCAATGCACTCGTCGGATACCTCAACACCCAGATTGATCGGATCGTGGCCGGTGAGGTCGGCCTGCGCGGCGGGGCGGACCCGATTCACGACACGCGGGTGGCGATCCGCCGACTTCGCAGCACGCTGCGGGTGTTTCGTCCCGACCTGGACAGTTCGGCGATCGGCGGCTTGGACCTCGACCTCAAGTGGTTCGCCGGACTGCTCGGTGAGGTGCGCGACTGCCAGGTGCAACTGCGTCGTTTCGACCAAGCGGTCGAGGAACTCCCCGACGTGCTCGTTCTGGGTCCGGTCAAATCGCGAATTCGCAATGACCTGAAAGCAATCGAGTTGCCGGCGCGCGCCCGGGTGAGCGAGGAGATGGACTCCGAACGCTACCTGAACCTGATGACGGCGCTGCTCGACTTGCGCACCACACCGCGCGTCGTGCACGCAATCACGGGCAAGCGACTACGCAAGCGAGTTGAGCGCGCGGGTCGCAAGGCGGATCGCCGGTTGACGGTCGCCTTATACGACGGCTCGGACGAGATGCTGCATCGTGCACGCAAGGCCGCAAAGCGCGCCCGCTATGCGGGCGAACTGTGCAAGCCAGTCCATTCGGGATCTCGGCGAATCATCAAGAAGTACAAGGGTATTCAAACCTTGCTGGGTGATCATCAGGATGCGGTTGTGGCCTGCGACGTATTGCGGCGGATGGCGGTGACTGCGGGAACGACCCAGGGCGAGAACGGTTTTACCTACGGCCTGCTGCATGCGCGCGAACAGCAGATCGCGTTGCGCAGCCGTACGGCGGTGCGTCGGCTCTGAGTTCGGCGCAGCGCCGCGAGCCTCCAGACAACAGGTAACGCTGCTGCGAAAAGGTGAGTGGAGGGATTCGCAGCAGCGTTACTGGACTGGGCCGGATCAGGTGTGCGCTTGGCGGCGGTGCTTAGCGTCGCGGGGCTCGCCCGAGTCTTGGTGGGTCTCGACTGAGTCTTCGGTGCTCGTCTGTGTCGGATCTAGGTGGTCCGCGCGCTTCCACTGCTCGTCGAGTTGTTCGCGGGACGCCGCTGCTTCGTTCTGGTGAGCTGCGGCGCGGTCTTGCAGCCGGGCCGCCTCAGCGGCTTTGGCCTCCGCTTCGGCCTGTGCGGCACGGGCCTTCGCGGCGGTCTCCTCGGCGAGCGCTTCACGGCGCTGAACGCGGGTGGATTCCAGCTTGGCCTGCTCGCGGATCTCTTCGGCCTGCTGCACTCGGCGGCGGCGCTTGGCCCGCGCCGACACCGCGACCACGACCACGATCAGCGCGACGACCACCAGTGCGGCAATGACAATCCATACGATGTTGCTGGTACTCATCACGAACTCCCGTTGCTAGATCGGTGTGCAAAGCTACCGTCTCTGACGGGTCCCCATATTCGACAGATATAAAACACCGCCTCCGACGTCCTAGGGCTAGGTTCGTGGACATGGACTTGACTGCTTACTTCGCCAGGGTTGGCTACGGAGGTGATACTGCACCGGGTCTGGACGCCCTGCAGGAACTGATAACCGCGCACATCAACGCGGTTCCTTTCGAGAACCTCGACCCGTTCACCGGCGTACCGGTCGATGATCTGACCCGAGACGCATTGACCGACAAGCTGGTTCGACGCCGTCGCGGCGGGTACTGCTATGAACAGAACGGCCTGATGGGTTACGTGCTGACCGAACTGGGCTACCGGGTCCGCCGGCTCGCCGGCCGGGTGGTGTGGATGCGCCCGTCCGACGCTCCCACGCCGGCGATGTCGCATACCGTGCTCGCGGTGACGTTCCCTGGCTGCGCGGGCCCATATCTGGTCGACGTCGGCTTCGGCGGGCAGACGCCGACATCTCCGCTGCGGCTGCTGACCGGTGGCGAGCAGGAGACGACACATGAGCCGTACCGACTCGAGGACCGCGGCGACGGGATGTTGCTGCAGGCGAAGGTCCGCGACGAATGGCAGTCGCTTTACGTGTTCACCACGCAAACCCGGCCCCAGATCGACCTTGTAGTGGGCAGTTGGTGGGTCTCGACTCATCCGTCGTCGCATTTCGTCACGGATCTGATGGTGGCGCGGGTGAGCGAGGACGCCCGGATGAATTTGGCCGGCCGCAACCTGGTCATCCATCGCGCGGGCCGCAGCGAGAAGACTGTGCTGAACAGCGCTGCCGAGGTCGCTGACGCACTCGGCGAGCTGTTCGGGATCAATCTGGCGGATTTCGATCGCGCCGCGCTGCAAGCGCGTATCGAGACGCTACCGGTTGGGCAGCCAGGGACCGATTCGGGCTAGCGCCTTCTCGATGTCGCCGCTCGGCCCGGCGAACGACAGCCGGACGTACGAATTTCCGCGGGTCGGGTCGAAGTCGATGCCGGGTGCGATCGCAACTCCGGTGTCGGCTAGCAGCTTCGAGCAGAACTCCAACGAGTCGCCGGTGAAGTCGGAGACGTCGGCGTAGACATAGAACGCCCCGTCGGTCGGAGCCAGCCGCTCGATACCGATGCGGCGCAGGCCGTCCAGCAGCATCGTCCGGTTGACGGCATAGTTCTTGAGGTTCGCCTCTGCCTCGGCGATCGCCTCGGGTGTGAACGCTGACACGCCTGCGATTTGTGACAACACCGGCGGGCAGATGGTGAAGTTGCCGGTCAGGCAGTCCACCGCGCGGCGCAGCTCCTCGGGTACCACCAGCCAGCCCAGCCGCCATCCGGTCATCGCGTAATACTTGGAGAAACTGTTGACCAACACCGCATTTCGTGATGTCGTCCACGCGCAACTGGTTTGCGGCGCACCCCGGTAAACCAGCCCGTGGTAGACCTCATCGCTTATCAGCCGCACGTCGTTGTCGTCACACCACACGGCGATTGCCGCCAGTTCCTGCGGCCCAATCACGGTGCCGGTGGGGTTGGCCGGGCTCGCGACGATAACGCCTTTGATCGGCGGATCGAGTTCGGCGAGCATCTCGGCGGTGGGCTGGAACCGAGTGGCTGGCCCGCACGGAATCTCCACCACCTCACAACCCAACGCGGACAGAATGTTTCGGTAACACGGGTAGCCGGGACTGGCCATCGCCACCCGGTCACCCACGTCGAAACAGGCCAAGAACGCCAACAGAAACCCGCCCGACGACCCGGTGGTAACCACCACCGCGTCGGATTCGATGGAAATCCCGTACTGCCGTTGGTAGTCTGCCGCGATCGCGGCGCGCAACTCGGGGATGCCGAGCGCAACGGTGTAGCCCAACTGGTTGAGATGCAGGGCGGACGCGGCGGCGGCCCGCACCGGTTCGGGGGCGCCGACGCTGGGCTGACCCGCCGAGAGGTTGACCAGATCACCATGGGTGCGCTGTCGCTCCGCGGCGGCCAGCCAGACGTCCATCACGTAGAACGGAGGGATGCCCGCACGCAGCGCGACGTGGTTGGTCATGATGCCGACAGGACCTCTGATTCCATGCGGCGCAGCACGTCTCGGGTCGAGCCGAGCAACTGCGCACTGCCGTGCGCGCGTTTGAAGTACAGGTGCATGTCGTGTTCCCAAGTGATCGCGATGCCACCGTGCAGCTGGATCCCCTCGGCCGCGACGGTATTCAGTGCCTCGGTGGCAGCCAGCCGTGCGGTGGCGGCGTTGACCGCGGTGGGCTCACTGCACGCACCGTCGACGACGGCCTTGGCCGCCGAGACGCTGACGTACAAGTCGGCCATCCGATGCTTGAGCGCCTGAAAGCTACCGATTGGTCGGCCGAATTGCACTCGGCTCTTGGCATATTCGACGGTCAGCTCCAGGCAGCGCTCAGCGGCGCCGATCTGTTCGGCGGCCAATAGGATCGCCGCGGTGTCGGCGAGGCCAGGGTCCGCGCCCAGCTCAGTGGTCTCCTTGGGTGCCACCCTGGCCAGTCGGCGGGTCAAGTCCATCGCGGTGACGGGCTCGACGCTGAAGCTTGTCCACCTGCTCAACTGGCCATCGCTGCTGGCAACGACGACGTCGGCGATGTCGCCGTTGACCACAAAGTCGGGGTCGAGCACCAGCGCGCCGATCGAGCGGCCTTCGGCGAGCGCGCCGAGCGTCTCCTCGTCGGGTGACGGCGCAGCCAATAGGGCGAGCTCGGCCAGGGTCGTACCCAGCAGTGGGGATGGCACCAACGCGCGACCCAGCTCCCGCAGAACCGCGGCGGCATCGGCGAGCTCTCCCCCCGCGCCGCCCAATGCCTCGGGTACCACCAGGGCCGCGGCACCGACCTGCTCGCACAACAGCTGCCAGAGTGACTCGTCGTAACCGCGCTCGGACTCGATCGCCGCGCGTACCGCGGCCGGGCCGGCATGCTTGGACACCAGTGCCGCCACGGTTTCCCGCAGCATGTCCCGTTCGTCATTGGACGTCATAGCGCCTCCAGAACTCGGCGTCGGTGTGCTTCCGGTGTACCCCACGCCGAGCGCAGTGCCTGCACCCGAAGTAGTAGCAGCGAAAGGTCGTGTTCCTGCGTAAAGCCGATCGCCCCGTGGGTCTGCAACGCAGAGCGGGCGGCCAGCAGTCCGGCCTCTCCGGCGGCCACTTTAGCCGCGCTGATGTCGCGCGGCTGCATTGTCACCGCCGCGCCGTACACCAGCGGCCGGGCCAATTCGATCGCGATGTGCACATCCGCCAACTTGTGCTTGATCGCCTGGTAGGAACCGATCAACCGGCCGAACTGGGATCGCTGTTTGGCGTATTCGACACTGCCGGCCAGCAGCGCCTCGGCCGCGCCCACCAGCTGGGCCGCGGTGGCCAGCACGCCGAACTCGTAGGCGCGGGGGATGTCGGCCTGCCAGGCGTCGCCGGTCGCGGTCACGTCGTAGAGGCTACGGCTGGGGTCCACTGACTCGTGGCGGTCACCCAACTCAGCCTCCCGCACTCCGTCGGGGCCCGCGAGCAGTACCAGCCCCGCGGTGTCGGCGTCGACCGCGCGCGGAACATCCGGCGGCAGCGCGACGGTGGCGATCAGGTCTCCGGATGCCAGACCGCCACTGCGCGCGTCTTCGGCGAGCAGAACGGGTGCCACCGCAATGGATTCGGTCACCGGTCCCGGCACGCACCAATGTCCTAGCCGCTCCATGGCGACGGCCAGGTCCACCGGTGCGGCATCGATGCCGTCGAACTTCTCCGGAACCAGCAGCGCGGTGACGCCGAGGTTGGCCAGTTGGTGCCAAACCTTGAGGCCGGGAGCGGCATCGCCGGCCGACCAGGCCCGTACCGCACCCGGCAGATCCGCTGCCCCCAACGCGGCGTCGATGCTGGCAGCGAAATCGCGCTGCTGTTCGTCAAGTGTGAAGTCCATATCGCTTCTACCCCTTCTTCTCTCGGGGCAGTCCGAGTAGCCGTTCGGAAATGATGTTGCGCTGAATCTCGTTGGTGCCCGCGTAGATCGGCCCGCCCAATGCAAACAGCAGGCCCTCGGTCCACGAGCCGGCCAATTCGCCGTCGGCCGCGCGAATGTCGAGCGCGGTCTGATGCAACTCGACGTCGAGGTCTGACCAGAACACCTTGGTGACCGAGGATTCCGGGCCCAGCTCGCCGCCGCCGGCCAGCCTTGTCACCGTTCCGAATGTCTGCAGTCGGTAGGCCTGCGCCTTGATCCAGCCGTCGGCCACCCGGTCGGCGAACTCGGGGGGCGAGCCATTTTCGCGCCACAGCTGCACTAGCCGCTCGGCCGCGGCCACGAAGCGGGCCGGGCTGCGCAACGACATGCCCCGCTCATTGCTCGACGTGCTCATCGCCGCCCGCCAGCCGTCGTTGGGCGTGCCGATGACGTCCTCGTCCGCAACGAAGACATCGTCGAGGAAGATCTCGCCGAAGCCGGTGTCCCCACCGAGTTGGACAATCGGGCGCACCGTGATGCCCTTGGCCTTCAGATCGAACATGAAATACGTGAGCCCGTTGTGGCGCTGCGAACCGGGGTCCGAGCGGAAGAGGCCGAATCCCATGTCGGCGAACGGTGCCCGTGAACTCCAGATCTTCTGACCGTTGAGCAGCCAGCCGCCGTCGGTCTTGGTCGCGGTGGACCGCAGCGATGCCAGGTCGCTGCCGGATTCCGGCTCCGACCAGGCCTGGGCCCAGATCTGTTCCCCACTAGCCATTTTCGGCAAAATGCGGTCCAGCTGTTCGGCGGTGCCGTGCGAGAAGAGGGTGGGTGCCAGCATCGAGGTGCCGTTGGCGCTGGCCCGCCCGGGGGCGCCGGCGCGGAAGTACTCCTCCTCGTAGACCACCCAATGCAGCAGCGGCGACTCCCGTCCGCCGTACTTTTTTGGCCAGGTGATCACCGACAGGCCCGCGTCGAACAGCACCTTGTCCCAAATGCGATGCTGGGCAAAGCCTTCGGCATTGTCGTAAGACTTCGTCGGAACCGAATCCCGATTGGCCGCGAGGAAGTCGCGTACCTCGGTCGCGAAGGCCAATGTTTCTTCGTCGAAATCTAGTTCCATGTCAATCCATCTCGATCTCGGTTAACCGAACGTGGGTTGGGGACGAGACGCCACGACGATAGGTAACTACGTTCCACGTACGACATCAGGTCCACTCCCGCAGTTGTGGCTTGACCACCTTGCCGCCGGCATTGCGGGGCAACACCGTGACGAACCGCACCGATCGCGGGGTCTTGAAGTTCGCCAGATGTTCGCGGGTGTAAGCGATTACCGCCGCCTCGTCGAGTTCGGCGCCCGGCTTGACCACCACGAACGCGCGGCCCACTTCACCGAGCCGCTGGTCTGGAACTCCGATTACCGCGGCGTCGGCCACGCCCTCCAGGCGCATCAACACTTGCTCGATCTCGGCGGGATAGACGTTGAACCCGCCGCAGATGTACATGTCCTTGAGACGGTCGGTGATGCGCAGATTGCCGGCGTCGTCGACGATGCCGATGTCCCCGGTGTGCAGCCAGCCTTCGGAATCGATGGCGGCCGCGGTCGCGTCCGGATCGTCGAGATAGCCCAGCATCACGTTCGGGCCACGCAGTAGTACTTCCCCCGAATCATCAACGCGCAGTTCGAAATCTGCGAACGGGCGGCCGCAGGTAGTCGCCACCGTCACGGCGTCGTCCTCGGGACGGCAGGCCGTGCCCATGCCGTTGGCCTCGGTAAGGCCGTATGCGGTCAGCACGATGTCGATGTCTAGCTCGGACTGCATGCGTTCTACCAGCACCACCGGAACGGTGGCCGCCCCGGTCACCGCGAACCGCAACGAACTCAGGTCGTAGTCGCCGCGCGCGGGATGGTCGAGCAGCGTCTGGTAGATGGTGGGCGGTCCGGGCAACACCGTGATGCGGTGTTGCTCGATGGCCTGCAGGGTGCGCAGCGGGTCGAAGGTCAGGTGCGGGATCAGCGTCGCGCCGGTTTGCAGGCAGGCCAGGATTCCGGCCTTGTAGCCGAAGTTGTGGAAGAACGGGTTGATGCACAGGTAGCGGTCAGCGGCGGTGATCTTGCCGTTGGCCGCCCAGGCGGCCGAGGCGCTCAGTGACTGGCGGTGCGCGCACAACACGCCTTTGCTACGACCGGTGGTGCCGGACGTGAACAAAATGTCGCTGACGTCCTCGGGGCTGACGCCGGCGGCACGTGACCGGGCGGCCGCGGCGGCCCGCGGGTCGTCGCCGTGCGCGATGAACTCGTCCCAGGTGCCGTCGTTCTCGTCGACCGGGATGCGCACGATGTGGCGCAGCGCGGGCAGCGCGGTGAGGTCCAGGTCGGCGGCGCGGTCGGCGCCGAGGAACCGGCCAGCGGCGAACAGCAGCGGCGCATCCGTGCGGGCCAGGATGTCGGAGGCCTCTTCGGCGGTGTAGCGGGTGTTCAGGGGCACCATGGCCGCGCCGGCATAGTGAATGGCCAGGCACGCGACGACCCAATGCCAGGTATTGGGCGACCAGATGGCGACCCGGTCCTTCGGTTCGACGCCGAGCACGACCAGAGCGGCCGCGGCGCGACGCACTTCGTCGCGTAGGGCAGCTGCCGTGAAGCTGCGATCGTCGGTGATCAGAGCGTCGTGATCCGGGTTGGAGTCCGCGAATTGATCCAGCGCCGCGGGAATGGTGCGGGTGTTGCCGGTCACGGGGCTGCTCCTGTATCCATTGCCCGCCTCCTCCTCGCGCGGCGCCGCTGTGCGGATCGTCACCGGGCTAACTTCATTGCCCGCCTCCTCCTCGCGCGGCGCCGCCGCGCGCATCGTCACCGGGCTAACTTCATTGCCCGCCTCCTCCTCGCGCGGCGCCGCCGCGCGCATCGTCACCGGGCTAACAAAGCAAGTGCTTGGTAGGTTAGCCTACAGGTTATGCAGGACGTCGAAGAGTTCCGGGCGCAGGTCCGCGACTGGCTCGCCGACAATCTGGTCGGCGAATTCGCGGCACTCAAGGGCCTTGGCGGGCCAGGACGCGAGCACGAGGCGTTCGAAGAACGCCGAGCCTGGAATCAGCATCTTGCGGCCGCGGGGCTGACGTGCCTGGGCTGGCCGGTGGAGCACGGCGGCCGCGGGCTGTCCACCGCGCACCGGGTTGCGTTCTACGAGGAATACGCGAAGGCCGACGCCCCGGACAAGGTCAACCACTTCGGTGAGGAGCTGCTCGGCCCTACCCTGATCGCGTTCGGCACTCCCGAACAGCAGCAGCGTTTTCTGCCGCGCATTCTCGACGTCACCGAATTGTGGTGCCAGGGCTACTCCGAGCCCGGTGCCGGTAGCGATCTGGCGAACGTCGCCACCACCGCCGAGCTCGACGGCGATCAATGGGTGATCAACGGTCAGAAGGTGTGGACGTCGCTCGCGCACTTGTCGCAGTGGTGCTTCGTGGTGGCGCGCACCGAGAAGGGTTCCAAGCGCCACGCCGGATTGTCGTATCTGCTTGTGCCGCTGGACCAACCGGGCGTGCAGGTGCGGCCGATCATCCAGATCACCGGAACCGCGGAATTCAACGAGGTGTTTTTCGACGACGCGCGCACCGACGCCTCACTGGTGGTCGGCCAGCCTGGCGACGGGTGGCGGGTCGCGATGGGCACGCTGACATTCGAACGCGGGGTCTCCACACTGGGCCAGCAGATCGTCTATGCCCGTGAGCTTTCCAATCTCGTCGCGCTTGCGCAGCGCACCGGTGCGACGGACGATCCGTCAATCCGGGAACGGTTGACTCGCGCCTGGGCGGGGCTGCGAGCGATGCGGTCGTACGCCTTGGCCACCATGGATGTCGAGCAGCCTGGTCAGGACAATGTGTCGAAGTTGTTGTGGGCCAACTGGCATCGCAGCCTGGGTGAGCTGGCCATGGACGTGATAGGCAAGCCCGGGCTGACGCTGGCCGACGGCGACTTCGACGAATGGCAGCGGCTGTACCTGTTCACCCGCGCCGACACCATTTACGGCGGCTCTAACGAGATTCAGCGCAACATCATCGCCGAGCGGGTGCTCGGAATGCCGAGGGAGGTCAAAGGGTGAGCTTGTCCGAAGCGCCGAAAGAGATTGCTGGACACGGACTTCTGGACGGAAAAGTGGTGGTGGTTACCGCCGCCGCGGGTACCGGCATCGGCTCGGCGACCGCCAGGCGTGCCCTCGCAGAGGGGGCCGACGTGCTGGTCTCCGACCACCACGAACGACGGCTGGGGGAGACCGCCGGGGAGTTGGCTGCGATGGGCCTCGGCCGGGTCGAAAGCGTGGTGTGCGACGTGACCTCCACCGCTCAGGTGGACGCGCTGATCTCCTCGGCCACAGCACGATTCGGCCGGCTGGACGTGCTGGTCAATAACGCAGGATTGGGCGGACAGACGCCGGTGGCCGACATGACCGACGACGAATGGGACCGGGTGCTGGACGTCTCACTGACCTCGGTGTTCCGCGCGACGCGGGCGGCGTTGCGGTACTTCCGGGACGCGGATCACGGCGGGGTGATCGTCAACAATGCCAGCGTGCTGGGCTGGCGGGCGCAGCACTCGCAGTCGCACTATGCCGCCGCCAAGGCCGGGGTGATGGCGTTGACACGTTGCAGCGCAATAGAAGCCGCGGAATATGGTGTTCGCATCAACGCGGTGTCGCCGAGCATCGCGCGGCACAAATTCCTGGAGAAGACGTCATCTGCGGATCTGCTGGACCGGCTGTCCTCCGACGAGGCGTTCGGGCGCGCCGCCGAACCGTGGGAGGTGGCGGCCACCATCGCCTTCCTGGCTAGCGACTACTCGAGCTACCTGACTGGCGAGGTCATTTCAGTTTCCAGCCAGCACCCCTGAAGGCTGGACCGGCAGCCGTTCACACTCACTCGACCCAGCGCTTCGAAAGTGAACCACGCGACCCTCAATCGGCGTGTCGCGTAGCGTATTTCACGCTCGGCGGGGATCAGCCGGCGACAAGTTTGAATAGCTGGCTAATGCTGAACAGTCCCGAGATGCCGGTACCGAAGTTCAACGCGCCCGTGTTCCACCCGCTGATGACACCGCTCGGAACGCCATTGATTGGACCGGTGATGCCGGTATTGAGGAAGCCCGAGAGGTAGCCGTTCTGCAAGGAACCGCCGCTGGCGCTGTTGAAGAAGCCCGAAGCATAGCCGTTTCCGCTGCCGTTCAGTGAGTTGTTAAACCCGGAGACGTACGAGCCGGTGTTGTTGAAGCCCGACTTGGTGGTGCCGGCGACGTTCGTGTCGGCTCCGACACCTGTGTTGAAGTTGCCCGAATTCCAGAACCCGGTGTTGACGTTGCCGGAGTTGCCATCGAAGGTGTTCGCAGAACCGGAGTTGTCCATGCCGGTGTTGAACGATCCGCCGTTTCCGATGCCTGTGTTGAAGCCGCCGCCGTTTCCGATGCCGGTATTGAGCTGGCCGGCGTTCCCGAATCCGGAGTTGCCAGCACCGGCATTACCGATACCGATGTTGCCGATCCCGGTATTGCCGATGCCGAAGCTCTGGATCTTGCCGACGTCGGCGGGATTGGCTATGTGGGCGCCGGAGCTGAAGAGGCCGACGTTGCCGTCGCCGGAGTTGAAGAATCCGATGTTGTTGGTGCCGGAGTTGCCGAAGCCGATGTTGCCGCTGCCCGAGTTCAGGCCGGTGAAGTGGAACTGGCCAGTGGTCCGGTCGAAGTAGGCGTTGCCGATGCCGGTCAGGTTGTTGCCGGTGAGTCCGAAGCCGACGTTGTTGTTGCCGCTGTTACCGGCGCCCCAGTTTCCGGCACCGGTGTTGGCCAGTCCGACGTTGTTGTTGCCGCTGTTAGCCAGGCCGATGTTGCCTCCGACGCTGCCCGAGTTCCCGAAGCCGACGTTCTTGTCGCCGAGGTTGCCCAGGCCGTAGTTTCCGTTGCCGATATTTCCGCTGCCGACGTTGTTGTTGCCGAGATTGCCGCCGCCGAAATTGGAGTTGCCCTTATTTCCGTTGCCGATGTTGCTGTCGCCGGTGTTGCCGCTGCCCAGGTTGCCGCCGCCCTTATTGCCGATACCCACGTTGGGGCTGGTCGAAGCGGCACCGAGGGCCTGGCCGATGCCGGGCAGGTTCTGCAGGGTGCTCTGCCAGGAGGACAGTTGTGCGGCCGCTGCCGAGGCGCCGGCGTGGTAGTTGGCCAGCGCGGTGACATCAGCGGCCCAGAATTCGTTGTAGACGCCTTCGAGTGAGGCGATGATGTGGCTGTTGAGGCCAAAGAAGTTGGTGCGGGCGGCCAGGACGAAGGCGTTGCGGTTGGCCAGGACTTCCATCGGGTGGATGGTGGCGGCTTGGGCTTCTTCGAAAGCTGCGGCGACGGCGCTGGCGCCGCGGGAGGCGCTGTGGGCTTGCTGGGCCGCGGCTTGCAGGAACGACGAATAGGGTACGGCCGTGCGAGCCATGGCCAGCGCTGCCGGACCTTGCCAGGCCTGACTGGCAAGGTTTGACGTCACCGAGGCAAACGACTGTGCTGCGGTCTCAAGCTCTTCACCCAACCCGGTCCAGGATGCCGCGGCGGTCAGCATCGGTGCGGAGCCCGCACCGTTGAACATCCGCCAGGAGTTGACCTCAGGTGGAAAACAAAAGAAGCTCACCGCACCGACCTCCACTTACCTTTCGCTCGAGACCGAGCGAGACCCGACGCCAGAGAACATACGACGCCGCGTCGGAGTTGATATGCGGTTTCGCGGAATTCGGTTTGAGCGGCGTGCGGTTTGCTTGCGGCCGCCTACATACGACGACGCCGGGGCCGCCGCGCTTTCGGCGCGGGGATGGCGACAACGCCTCATTTCCAGTGCCGAATTGCCCGCTCGAGGTGACTTACGATTAGCTACATGCTCACGATGCGGCTAAGCCCGTCCGTGGCCGTCCAATGGGGGAATTCGATTGGTTGGTTAACCGTGTAGGAGGGGTTGTTCGTGAACTATGGGCCGGGTCCACATCCGTGGGGCCAACCCCCCAATCCAGCAGATGGCGCGACCCAGGCCGCGTGGCTGCCGCCAGCCGCAACACCTCCACCGCAGCCGGGGTGGCCCGGGCAGGGGAATCCGCCCCCGCATGGCTACCAGGGTTGGCCGTCGGGCCCCTCGATGGCTGGCGGCCAATTCAGTCCGCCGCCCGGCGTGCCGGGGCAACCCAATCGGAAGCCTCTGATCATCGGCCTGAGCGTCGCCGCCGCCGGCATCCTGGTGGTGATCGTCGTCGTGGCGGTCGTCTCGTTCACCGGCGCCGGCAAATCGGGCAGCGCGGGAGACGCCGTCCGTGGATACCTCGAAGCGCTTGCCAAGGGTGACGCGGCGGCGGCGCTGAGTTACAGCAGCGATCAGCCCGGATCGAAGGATTTCCTCACCGACGAGGTCCTCAAGAAGCAGATCGCCCAGTGGCCTATCACCGAAATCAAGATCCTTAGTGACAGCGGCGCGTTTTCCTTCGGGCAGGTGCACGTCTCGGCCAAGTTCGGCGACAACGTTTCCGATGTCACGTTGTCTGTGCAGAAGTCTGGCAAGGATTGGAAGCTGGACCACGGTGCGATCAAGGTGGAAACCGTGAGCGTGACCGAGAACAAGGCTCGGGATAGCTTGACGTTCTTCGGAAGTTCGGTCGGGAAGTCGCCGCTGTACGTGTTCCCCGGATACGTGGAGGTGGGCAGCACCAACGCGAACGTGGCGGTCAAACTCAAGAAGCCATTCTTACTCGACAGTCTTTCCGGCGGAAGCTATTTCAACGACGTGGAGTACACGTTGAGTGACAGCGGGCAGTCGGCGATCATGTCGGCGATATCGGCGAGTTTGGCGGACTGCACCAGGTCCACCCAGCTGGCACCACCCAACTGCCCACAGCATGCCTACGACTCGGAGATTGTCGACGGCAGCGTTGTCTGGGGCCAACCGGATTTGAGCGGGTTGAAGGTGTCGTTTTTCGACGAGTACCGCCTGGAGGCCAGGGTGATGGGCGACGTGGTGTTTCCATTGACCGCACGGACGAAATCTGGCGGTACCAAGACGGGCGAAGTCCGCGCCTATGTGAGTGCGAAGGCCGATGTCTCGCAGAGCCCGCCGGTTGTCACCATGCGCTGACCGCGCAGACCGGTGGGGCCCGTTCGCCGAGCAAGCGCTTGGTTGATACCCTGAGCAGGTGGAGCGAGTGGCCGGTCAGGCTAACAGCCGCCGAGACGAGTTGCTGGAACTCGCCGCGGTGATGTTCGCCGAGCGCGGCCTGCGCGCCACCACCGTGCGCGACATCGCCGATGGTGCGGGCATCCTCTCGGGCAGCCTTTATCACCACTTCTCCTCCAAGGAGGAGATGGTCGACGAGCTACTGCGCGGCTTCCTGGACTGGTTGTTCGCGCGCTATCGCGAGATCGTCGACAGCGAACCCAACCCGCTGGAACGGCTCAAGGGCCTGTTCATGGCGTCCTTCGAGGCGATTGAAAACCGGCACGCTCAGGTCGTCATCTACCAGGACGAGGCGCAGCGGCTGTCGTCGCAGCCGCGGTTCGCCTATGTCGAAGAACTGAACAAACAGCAGCGGAAGATGTGGTTGGACGTCTTGCACCAGGGCATCGAGGAGGGATATTTCCGCTCCGATCTCGACGTCGACCTGGTCTACCGCTTCATCCGCGACACCACCTGGGTGTCGGTGCGGTGGTATCAGCCCGGGGGGCCGCTGACCGCGCAGCAAGTGGGCCAGAAATACCTCGCCATTGTTTTGGGCGGAATCCACAAAGAAGGAGTTTGAAATGCCGGAGGCGTACATCGTCGACGCTGTGCGTACCGCGGTTGGCAAGCGCGGCGGCGCGTTGGCTGGGATCCACCCGGTGGACCTGGGCGCGCTTGGATGGCGGGGACTTTTCGACCGCAACGACGTCGACCCGGGCGCCGTCGACGACGTGATCGCCGGGTGCGTCGACGCCATCGGCGGTCAGGCCGGCAACATCGCCCGACTGTCCTGGCTGGCCGCGGGTTTTCCGGAAGAGGTGCCCGGCGTCACCGTCGATCGGCAGTGTGGTTCCAGCCAGCAGGCCATTTCTTTTGGCGCACAAGCGATCATGTCCGGCACGGCGGACCTGATCGTGGCCGGCGGGATGCAGAACATGAGCCAGATTCCGATCTCCTCGGCGATGATCGTCGGCGAGCAGTTTGGATTCACTTCGCCCACAAACGAATCCAAGCAGTGGTTACACCGTTACGGCGATCAGGAGATCTCGCAGTTCCGCGGTTCGGAGTTGATCGCCGAGAAATGGAACCTGTCCCGAGAGGAGATGGAGCAGTATTCACTGGCTAGTCACGAGCGGGCTTTCGCCGCGATACGGGGGGGCAACTTCGACAACGAAATCCTCACTGTTGAAACGGAAACCGGACCATTCCGAGTGGACGAAGGTCCGCGCGAGTCCTCGCTCGAGAAACTGGCCGGTCTGAAAACTTTGGTCGAGGGCGGCCGGCTGACGGCAGCCATGGCCAGCCAGATCTCCGACGGCGCGTCGGCAGTATTGTTGGCTTCCGATCAGGCCGTCAAGGACCATGGGCTGACCCCCCGCGCGCGTATTCACCACATCAGCACGCGGGGCGCCGACCCGGTGTTCATGCTCACCGGTCCCATCCCCGCCACCCGTTACGCGTTGGAGAAGACGGGTTTGTCGATCGACGAAATCGATACGGTGGAAATCAACGAGGCGTTCGCGCCGGTGGTTATGGCTTGGCTCAAGGAGATCAAGGCCGACCCGGAGAAGGTCAACCCGTCCGGCGGAGCGATCGCGCTCGGACACCCGCTGGGTGCGACCGGGGCGAAGTTGTTCACCACGATGCTGAATACGTTGGAGCGCACCGGCGGCCGATACGGGCTGCAAACGATGTGTGAAGGTGGCGGCACCGCCAACGTCACGATCATCGAGCGGCTTTAGTCGCTGCGCCGCAGCGGCGGGGTGAGACGCGGCCTGGCCCGCGGCGCTATGGGCTGTTGATAAGCGACGGCCGGTTGCTGTTGAGCGGTGAGAGCATGCGCGGATGGATTGGCCATTTCTCGGTACCGAGGCGCTGGCTGCGCGCCAGCACGCCTCACCGTGCACTCCGCCACTTTGGCGTCCGACGAGATCCTCATCGTCGAAAGGATGGCGACAACCAGCCCGGCGCGCACCATCTTTGACATCGGGCGGCGAACCGTCGATCGGCTGCACGCGATCCAGCGACTGGATGCTCTGGCGAATGCGACCGATGTCAAGATCGCCGACGTGGAGGCGCTGATCGCTCAACACCCCGGCACCCGGGGACTGGTCCGGCTCAGACGGGTGCTGCCGATTGTCGACGCCGGCGCGGAATCACCGCACGAGTCTCGGCTCCGGTTGGTGCTGATCGACGCCCGCTTACGCGGCGATGCACGCCGCCGGATGGCGTGAATCATCGCCGACCGTGAATCTGGCGACGCTGAATCAGTGTGTTGCGCAGTAGCATTCACATTGGGCGGCAAGGGGCGGGCGCCGACGAAGGCGCTGGCCGGGGAGGGCCGGGTAGGGCCAGCTTCGGTGCTGACTCACCGGGATCGGGCAACGCGTGGTGCGTGGCGGGGCCCGGAGCCGCGCGATCAATCTCGACGGTTGCCATAGCTGGGTTGGCGTAGTCCAGTTGACAAACGCGGCTATTCCACCAGCGAAGCTGCCTTTTGCAAATGTGTGATCGCCTCGGAAACAATTGACTCGATCAACTCGGCGCACGATGGCAGGTCGTCCAGGATTCCGGCCACCTGACCCGACGCCAGCACCCCGGCGTCGGTGTTGCCTTCGACCAGGCCGGCCTTGAGCAGCATCGGGGTGTTGGCCGCCATCACCACCTGCGACCAGGTCAGCTCCTTGCCGTGCCGCATGGCCAGCCCGTCCTGGATCATCGAACGCCAACTCATCCCAGACATGTGCTTGAACTTGCCGGCGTTACGCACCGCAGCGCTCAAACCTCTTATCGGAGAGCCGTTTTCCAGCTTCTCCACCAGGCCGGTGCGCAGCACCCGGTGGGGCATGCCGTCGACTCGGGTGGTCACCACGGTGCCGTCCAGTGCGGCGTCCAGGTAGCGCTGCTTGACCGCGTCGGGCACCGTGGAATCCGAGGTGAGCAGGAAGCGGGTCCCCATTGCCACCCCTGCCGCGCCATAAGATAACGCGGCGGCCAGTCCACGGCCGTCGAAGAAGCCACCGGCGGCGATCACCGGGATTCCGGTCCCCTGCACGGCGTCCAGTACGGACGGCAACAACAGTGTGGTCGCGACGGGCCCGGTGTGGCCGCCGCCCTCGCCACCCTGCACGATCATCGCGTCGGCGCCCCAGGCGGCGACCTTGCGGGCGTGTTTTGCCGCGCCGATCGACGGAATCACCACCGCACCAGCCTCTTTGAGTCGGGCAATCAGTTCCTGCTTGGGGGCCATGGCGAACGAGGCCACCTTGACGCCCGCACGGATCATCAGTTCGACGCGATCGCTGGCGTCGGCGGCGTCGGCGCGGATGTTCACGCCGAACGGTTTGTCGGTCGCGGCCTTGACCTTGCCGATGGCCGTCGCCAACTCATCCAGTGTCATGGTGGCCGCGGCCAGGATGCCCAGCCCTCCCGCATTGGCAGTCGCCGACACGAGCCGTGCACCGGCCACCCAACCCATCCCGGTCTGCACCACCGGATGCTCGATGCCGACCAGCTCGGTCAATGGCGTCTTGAGCCTCACTGGCGGATCTCTCTGTCGCGTAATGCTTTCGGGTCGATGACGTCGCGGATCAGCTGCAGCTCGGCGTCGGTCGGTAGCCTGGTTTCAGCGGCCTCGTCGAGTCCGTGGATCTCGAACGACGTGGCCTCGCGGACCTCGTCGGCGGCGACGCCGGGATGCAGCGACAGTGCCCGCATGGTCCCGTCCGGACCACCGAAGTCGAACACGCCGAGGTTGGAGATCACCCGGTAGACGTTGACGAATCGGAACGCCGGGTTGTCGTGGTCGACCTTGTCGTAGCCGATGCCGCAGACGATGTCGACTTCGTCGGTGAACACCCGCTTGGAATGGTTACCCACCCAGTAGCTGGTCGCGTGGTTGATGGTATTGCCCGGCGAGCCGCGGAGGCCGAACATCTGTCGGGTCGGCTGTTGCAGCGGGCCGAACGCCGAAATGTTCTGATTGCCGTAGCGGTCAACCTGATTGGCGCCCATCACCACGTGCCTGCGCCCCCAGGCCAGGGTCTCGAAGACCCGGCCGAACGGCATCCAGCCCTCGATGGCGCCGGTTTGGCCGAGCGCCGGGGTGTCGGCCAGCAGTTGGGCCTCCCCGTCGGTCAACAGGATGTCGGGGGAGAAAGAGAGCCGTGCCAGTCGGGCTCCGACGGATGCCATATTTGTCATCGGGCTGACCATGATTTCGCCTGCATCGCGGAACAATTCGGCGCAGGCGACCGCGCAAACCTCTGCCCGGGTGCTCACTTGACTGCCTCCTCACCGAACTTGCGTACGGCGGCCTGGTAGTCGTCCTCGCTGCCGGCCAAATAGGTCTGCACGAACTGCGCCCAACCCTCTTCAGTGGACGCGGCCTCGGCGTAATGGCGCTGGAACTTCTCGTCGCGACCGTAACTTGGTGCGGCCGTGGTGAAGTGCGCCCCACCCGGTGCCTCGACGACGCCGTCAACCATCATCCGGTTGATCAGCAGCGCCTGCGGGGGCACGGATTTGACGAGTTCCCCGGTGGGCACGACGCGCTCCACCGACAGGAATCTCTTTTCGGCGGCCATCAGGTAGAGGTCGTCGAAGTAAGGATCGATGCCGGTGTAGGCCGCATTGCCCTGGGCGTCACCGAGATTGAGATGTGCAAACGCTACGTCAAGTTTCAGGGCCGGCATGGCGATCAGGGTCTCGTATCCGTCGCCGGTGGGGTAGGGGGAGGTAACGGTCTGTAGCTCACCTTGCCAGAAGTCGAGCACGGAGCTGCCCAGCCCGGCGCGAATCGGCAGGAACGGCAATCTCTGGGCGGCTGCCTGCAGGCCGCAGCGCAGCATGCCTTCGTCCATTTCCCGGGCCTCGATGGTGCCGGTGGTGCGGGCCTTGGCGAACCACGGGTCGTAGAAGGGCGGCGAGTCCAGTGACACGAATCCGTAGTAGACCCGCTTGACTTTGCCGGCCGAGCACAACAGACCGAGGTCGGGGCCACCGTAGGTGACGACGGTCAGGTCGGTGACGTCGGTCCGTAGCAGGGCACGCACGAACGCCATCGGCTTGCGTCGCGATCCCCATCCGGCGATGCCGATGGTCATGCCGCTCGCGACGCTGGCGACTGCGTCGTCGAGGGTGGTCAGCTTGTTGCTCACTTCTTGCCCTTCTCGGTGCCGGCGAACGCGTCGCGGTGCTCATCGGCCACCCCGGCCAGGTTCAGCTCGAACGTAAAGCCTTGCTCCATGCGGTAACTCGAGTTGACCCGCTGCACGTCGATGAGGTTCAAGGCTTCCTTGGCGGCACGGATGACGCGGGTGTCCTTGGCGGCAATGTCGCGGGCCACCCGCAGTGCGGCTTCGTCGAGCTGATCGCGTGGCACCACCTCGTGCACCGAGCCGAAGTGGTGCAGGGTGGCGGCGTCCACAGTGGCGGCGGTAAAGAACAGCCGCCGCATCAGGTGTTGCGGCACCAGTCGGGACAGGTGGGTAGCCGCACCGAGTGCGCCGCGTTCCACCTCTGGTAGGCCGAACGTGGCGTCGTCGGAGGCGACGATCACGTCGGAGTTGCCGACCAGGCCGATTCCGCCGCCCACACAGAATCCGTTGACCGCCGCGATCACGGGCACCGCGCATTCGTACACCGCGCGGAACGCGGCGAAGCAGCCGCGGTTCGCGTCAATCAATGCGGTGAACCCTTCGGTGCGCTGCATTTCTTTGATGTCCACGCCGGCGTTGAAGCCGCGGCCTTCGGCCCGCAGGATCACTGCGTGGGTGGTCGGGTTGGCGCCGGCTGCGGTGATGGTGTCGGCGAGTTCGAACCAGCCCTTGGAGGGAATGGCGTTGACCGGCGGATAGTCGACCGTGACGGCGACGATGCCGGGTTCGAGTGTGTTGGAGCTGATGGTCATGGCACTTCCTGCTGGGGGTAGTTACCTAAGCAAGCACTTGCTTGGTACGCTAGCACAGTGACCCAATCGGACTCAGCGCACCCGAACACCGACGGCCTCAACTTCGGCCTGGCTGGGCGGGTGGTGCTGGTGACGGGTGGTGTCCGTGGCGTCGGCGCCGGCATCAGCTCGGTTTTCGCTGGGCAGGGCGCGACGGTGATCGCCTGCGCGCGCCGCTCGGTCGAGGGTTTTCCGCATGAGTTCCACAGCTGCGACGTTCGTGACGAACAAGCCGTGCAATCCATGATCCACTCGATCGTCGAGCGGCACGGCAAGCTCGACGTCGTGGTCAACAATGCCGGCGGCTCGCCTTATGTGCTGACCGCAGAGTCCAGCCCGAAATTCAACCGCAAGATCATCGAACTCAATCTGATTGGCGGCCTGCTGGTTTCGCAGTGTGCCAACGAGAAGATGCAAGCGCAGCCCCGGGGCGGGTCGATCGTGAACATCTGCAGCCTCAGTGGCCGGCGGCCGAGCCCGGGCACCGCGGCGTACGGCGCGGCTAAAGCCGGCCTGGAGAGCCTTACCGAGACCCTGGCGGTCGAATGGGGACCGAAGGTGCGGGTGAACGCATGTGTGGTCGGCATGGTCGAAACCGAACAGGCCGACCTCTTTTACGGCGACGCCGAGTCGATCGCCGCGATCTCCAAGAACGTGCCACTGGGCCGATTGGCCAAACCGGACGACATCGGTTGGGCCGCGGCATTCTTGGCCTCCGACGCGGCTTGCTACATCAGCGGGGCCACCTTGGAGGTACATGGTGGCGGTGAACCGCCGCACTATCTGGCCACGACGAACGCGAGCGCGATCAAGTAGAGGAGACGAGGAAATATGGGTGTGGTTGACGGCCGAGTAGTTATCGTCACCGGAGCGGGCCGCGGCATCGGCCGCGCGCACGCCTTGGCTTTCGCGGCTGAAGGTGCACGGGTGGTGGTCAACGACATCGGTGTGGGCCTGGATGGGTCCGCCGGCGAAAGCCCGGCCCAACAGGTGGTTGACGAGATCAAAGCTGCGGGCGGCGAGGCCGTTGCCAATGGTGACGACGTCGCCGACTGGACGGGTGCGCAGAATCTGATCGAGACCGCGGTGGACAGCTTCGGCGGCCTGGATGTGCTGGTGAACAACGCCGGCTTCATCCGCGACCGAATGTTGGCCAATACCAGCGAAAGTGAGTGGGACGCCGTGATCCGCGTCCACCTCAAGGGCCATTTCGCGACATTGCGGCATGCGGCTGGGTACTGGCGTCGACAGATCAAGGGCGGCAGCGTCGGGCCGGACGACCTGAATGCGCGCATCATCAACACCAGCTCGGGCGCCGGCCTGCAGGGCAGCGTCGGGCAGGGCAACTATTCGGCCGCCAAGGCCGGGATCGCCGCACTGACCCTGGTCGGTGCCGCCGAACTCGGGCGTTACGGCATCACCGTCAACGCCATCGCGCCGGCCGCTCGCACACGGATGACCGAAGCGGTGTTCGCCGAAACGATGGCTGCCCCCGAGGACGGCGGCTTCGACGCGATGGCGCCGGAAAACGTTTCCCCGCTGGTGGTTTGGCTGGGCAGCGTCGAATCCCGTGCGGTAACAGGGAAGGTCTTCGAGGTGGAGGCGGGCCTGATCCGGGTAGCCGAGGGCTGGGCGCGCGGACCACAGATTGACAAAGGCGCGCGCTGGGATCCGGCCGAATTGGGCCCCGTCGTCAGCGACCTGCTGGCCAAGTCGCGCCCACCGGTGCCGGTCTACGGCGCGGGTGCCTGAGAGCGGTTCCTAGTCCCGGTCAGGATCGGCGGACGGCTTCCAGGCTCATCTCGACGAAGTCGAGTCGCCACAGCGACTGAAACAACATGCGGCCGAAGTTCTCGTACAGACCCAGCTTGAAGCTGTCGGTCTCGTTGCGTCCGACGGCGGCGGCGATCTCACGGATGGTGCGTTGCCCGTTGACGTGCTGGACGTAGGGCAACTCGGCGGCGTTGAGCGTCGTGCTCCATTGCGGCCGCGAGAGCTCGGCCCCCGAAAGCCCGCATGCGAACCGCATCCGTGGCACGTAGTCCAAAGCGTCTGGCGACGAAAAGTCAATGGTATAGCTGCTTTTCGGTCGATCCGGATGGGCGGCGACGAAGAAGTGACACGAATTCGAGGTGCGCAGCTTCTCCAACAGCGACCACATCTTGCGCTCCGGCAAGGCGCTCATGATCTCGTAGAATTCCGTCGCCGGCGACGACAGGCTGCCGATGTCGTGCGGGTAGTACGGGGCGTTGTGAAACCACCGCTGGAACACCAACCCCGCCGAGCCGACCAGGTCGATGCAGTCATCGGTGGTGAAGCTGCGGTCGCGGCCGTGCAGGCACGTATCGACAAGCCCCGCATCGTAATACAGGTCCGGGGCGGTGTCCCGATACACAAGAAACGGATGGTTGGGGTCGAGCATCGAGATCGTCTCGTTCACCACCCGGATCCCGTCCTCGTCCTGTTGCAATCCCAGGTCTCGAAAGACCGACTGCAACAGTTCGACTCCGATGCGGCCATACCGCGCATACAGCATCAGGCCGACAGCACCGCCCGGGCGCAGGCAATCGGCCAATGCCTTCATGCCCAGCGCGGGATCGGCCAGATGGTGCACTACGCCCGTCGACATGATGAAGTCGAAATCGAGGCCCAGCGAAGCCACCTCTTCGATGGGTAGCTGGTGCAATTCAAGATTCGACAGCCCGTGCCGGTCCTTCAGGTACTGCTCGTGGTCCAGCGATCGCTGGCTGACGTCGATAGCCACGACCCGGGCCGCGCGGTTGTTGTAGGCGATGATCGCCGCCTGGTTGCTGCCGCAGCCCGCAATCAGGATGTCCATGTCGGGCTTGTATTCGCGGTCCGGCCAGAACTGCAGGAAGGCGTGGCTCGGGTCAAACCACTGCCAACCGTCGACAAGCCAGGCAGTGATGTCCTGGATCGGTTCTGGGTACGTCCACTTTTCGTACTGATTGGAGACGACGTCGTTCAGTCGATCGTTCATAGCTGCTAAGGGTCGCAGACCACAATCGGAATCGTGCGGCTGGTCCAGGATTGGTAGTCCTCGAAGGCCGGGTACATCTGCACCAGCTGTGGCCAGTACTGGTCGCGCTCGGCGTCGGTGGCGTCGCGCGCGGTCAGATCGAGTTCTTCCTTCTTGATTTGCACCTTCACCGCCGGGTTGGCCTTGAGGTTGAGGTACCACATCGGGTTCTTTTCGGAACCGCCGCGCGACGCCACCAGGATCACGCGGTCGCCGTCGCGCAGATAGAGCAGCGGGCTGACGCGGGGCTCACCGGTCTTGCGGCCGATGGTGGTCAGCAGCGCAACCGGGCTGTTCTGGAACGTACTGCCCATGCCCTCACCGCCGTTGCGGCGGTACATCCAGGTGTTCAGCCGCGCCATCCACTTCATGAAGAAGTCGGTGAACGGCGAATTCAGAAACCGGGGGCGGGATTTCGGCATCAGGGCTCCTTGATCGGTTGCGGCTGGCCCGACCTGTGCAACGCGAGGGTTACCTGCCTGCGATTTCAGACGGGTGATTTCACAGTGTGGTCACGCTCGCGGTAGCCGTGGCTCGCAAGTCAGATGCGTTCGATGATGGTCCCGGTCGACAAGGCACCCCCGGCGCACATGGTGATCAGCGCGGTGCTCTTGTCGGTCCGCTCCAATTCGTGCAGGGCGGTGGTGATCAGCCGACTGCCGGTGCTGCCCACTGGGTGTCCCAATGCGATCGCGCCGCCGTTGACGTTCACGCGGTCCATGTCGGGCCCGTGGACCCGCGCCCAGGACAGCACCACCGACGCGAACGCCTCGTTGATCTCGACGATGTCGATGTCGCCCATCTTCATGCCGGCCTTCTCCAACACCTTGGCCGTCGACTGCACCGGCCCGTCAAGGTGGTAGTAGGGCTCGGCGCCGACGTTGGCCTGGCTGATAATCCGGGCCCGTGGTTTGAGCCCCAGCGCTTTGGCCTTGTCTTCGTCCATCCAGAGCACCGCGGCCGCGCCGTCGGAAATCTGCGACGACGTGCCGGCGGTGTGGATCCCGCCCTCCATCACTGGCTTGAGCTGGCTCAGACCCTCGAGGGTGGTCTCGCGCAGGCCCTGGTCGCGACTGACGGGTGCCCGCTCGGCGGTGGGCCGCTTGTTCTCGTCGATCACCGGCGCCACGATCGGGGAGATCTCGCGTTCGAAGCGATTTTCGTCCCAGGCGCGCCTGGCCTTGAGCTGCGACTCGAAGCCGAGCTGGTCGATGTCCGCACGGGTGATGCCGCGCCGCTTGGCGATCCGCTCGGCCGCTTCGAACTGGTTGGGCAAGTCGATGTCCCACGATTCGGCGCGGATGAGCGCGCGGTCGGGGCCCGCGTTGGCGCCCAGCCCCACCCGGCTCATGGCCTCGACGCCGCAGGCGATGCCGATGTCGATAGCCCCAGCTGCGATCAGGCCGGCGATCAGGTGGTTGGCCTGCTGGCCGCTGCCGCACTGGCAGTCGACGGTGGTGGCGCCGACGTGCTCGGGCAGGCCGGCCGTCAGCCAAGCCACCCGACTTATGTTGTTGGACTGCTCGCCGTACTGGGTCACGCATCCGCCGATCACCTGCTCGACGTCGCCCGCGTCGATGCCCGCCTTGTCGACCAGTGCCTTCTGTACCGCTCCCAGCAGTTCGGTGGCGTGCAGTCCTGACAGCCATCCATTGCGCTTACCGATCGCACTGCGAGTGGCTTCGACGATTACCGGGTTACCCATGGAGCCAGGCTAGAACACGTTTCATTACTATGACAAGCGAGGATGCCTTAGCGCCTTTTGTCTGCGGTGGAGGCATGTTTTACTGGCACTAGACCACGTCGCAATTTAGGAGATCACCCTAATGGCACCCCCGAATATTCCGGCCGACTACGACTTCCTCGACCCCGACATCAACCTGGCCGGACTTCCCGTGGCGGAGTTGGCCCAGCTGCGCAAGTCCGAACCGATTCACTGGGTCGCCGTGCCCGATGGTTGCGGAGGCTTCGAGGACCACGGCTACTGGTTGCTCACCAAGCACGCCGACGTCAAGGAGGTGTCGCGCCGCAGCGACGACTTCTCCAGCTGGGAGAACGGCGCCATCCCGACCTGGCCCAAGGAGATGACGCGCGAGACCGTCGAGTTGCAGCGCAACGTCATGCTCAACATGGACGCCCCGCACCACACCCGGTTGCGCAAGATCATCTCCCGCGGATTCACCCCGCGCGCGATCGGCCGGCTGGAGGAGGAGCTCAAGCAGCGCGCTCAGAATATCGCCAAGACCGCGGCCTCCATGGGGGCCGGTGACTTCGTCGAGCAGGTGTCGTGCGAGCTGCCGCTACAGGCGATCGCGGGCCTGCTGGGGGTGCCGCAGGACGACCGCGACAAGCTGTTCCGCTGGTCGAACGAGATGACCGGCGGCGAGGACCCCGAGTACGCCGATATCGACCCGGCGCAGTCGTCGCTGGAACTGATCACCTACGCGATGGCGATGGCCGAGGAACGGACGAAGAACCCGACCGAAGACATCGTCACTGCCCTGATTCAGGCCGACATTGACGGGGAGAAGCTCTCGGACGACGAATTCGGCTTTTTCGTCATCATGCTCGCTGTCGCCGGCAATGAGACCACCCGCAACTCGATCACCCACGGCATGATTGCCTTTGCGAGCAATCCGGATCAGTGGGAGCTGTACAAGAAGGAACGCCCGTCGACAGCGGCCGACGAAATCGTGCGCTGGGCGACGCCGGTGAGCGCATTCCAGCGCACCGCCAACAAAGACATCGAGCTGGGTGGCGTGCTGATCAAGAAGGGTCAGCGAGTGGTGATGTCTTACCGCTCAGCCAATTTCGACGAGGACGTCTTTGAAGACCCCTACACGTTCAACATCCTGCGTGACCCCAACCCGCACGTCGGTTTTGGCGGCACCGGCGCGCACTACTGCATCGGCGCCAACCTGGCGCGGATGACGATCAACCTGATATTCAACGCGGTGGCCGATCACATGCCGGACCTCAAACCGCTCTCGGAGCCCGAACGCCTGCGGTCCGGGTGGCTCAACGGCATCAAGCACTGGCAGGTCGACTACTCGGGCAGCGCCCCGGTGACGTCCTGATGGACTTCGAACTCACCGCGACGCAGCAGGCCGTCGCCGATGTCGTCACGTCCGTCATGGACCGCGATCCGACTTGGAAAGCCTTGGCCGACGGAGGAGTTGCGGCATTGCCAATACCCGAACGGATCGGCGGCGACGGTGTGGGCCTGCCCGAGGTGGGCACCGTGCTGACCGAAATCGGTCGGTACGGCGCGATCACCCCAGCCCTGGCGACGCTGGGTTCCGCGGTGCTGCCCCTGCTAGATCTGGCGTCCGAGGAACAGCAGGACCGGTTCCTGGCTGGGGTCCCCAAGGGCTCGGTACTGACCGCAGCAATCAACGAGCCCGGCGCGGCGCTGCCCGATCGGCCCTCGGTCGCATTCCGCGGCGGCCGGCTATCGGGTGTGAAAGTTGGTGTCGGATACGCCGATTCGGCCGACTGGATGTTGGTGACGGCCGACAACGCAGTGGTGGTGGTGTCGCCGAAGGCCGACGGGGTGGCGCTGGTTCGCACGCCGACCTCCAACGGTTCCGAGGAATACACCGTAACGTTCTCGGACGTGGCCGTGCCGGACTCCGATGTGCTGGCCGGTGCGTCGGCGTCGCGGGTGAATCAGTTGGTGTTGGCCGCGATCGGCGCCTACGCCGACGGGCTGGTGGCCGGTGCACTGCGGCTGACCGCCGACTACGTCGCGGGGCGCAAACAGTTCGGCAAGCCGTTGTCGACCTTCCAGACGGTGGCTGCGCAGCTGGCCGAGGTGTACATCGCTTCGCGCACCATCGACTTGGCAGCCAAGTCGGTGATCTGGCGGCTGTCCGAAGGTCGCGACGCCGCAAATGATCTGGACGTCCTCGGGTACTGGCTGGCGTCACAAGCGCCGCCGGTGATGCAGATCTGCCATCACCTGCACGGCGGTATGGGGATGGACATCACCTATCCGATGCACCGGTATTACTCGACGATCAAGGATCTGACCCGGCTGCTGGGTGGACCCTCGCATCGTCTTGGCTTGGTGGGAGCTCCGTAATGTTCATTGACCTGACTCCCGAGCAGCGGCAGCTGCAGGCGGAGCTTCGCGAATACTTCTCGAACCTAATCTCCTCTGACGAGGCGAAGGCGATGGAGTCCGACCGGCACAACGAGGCCTACCGCGCGGTGATCCGCCGGATGGGCAAGGACGGCAAGCTCGGGGTAGGCTGGCCGAAAGAATTCGGCGGCTTGGGTTTTGGCCCCATCGAACAGTCCATCTTCGTCAACGAGGCGCATCGCGCCGACGTACCCCTGCCCGCGGTGACGTTGCAGACCGTCGGACCCACCCTGCAGCAATTCGGCAGTGACCTGCAGAAGAAGAAGTTCTTACCCGCGATCCTGGCCGGCGAGGTGCACTTCGCGATCGGATACACCGAACCGGACGCCGGCACCGACCTGGCGTCGTTGCGGACCACCGCGGTGCGCCAAGGAGACGAGTACATCGTCAACGGCCAGAAGATCTTCACCACTGGTGCCCACGATGCCGACTACATCTGGCTAGCCTGCCGGACCGACCCGGAAGCCGTTAAGCACAAAGGCATTTCGATCCTGATCGTCGACACCAAGGACCCCGGCTACTCCTGGACGCCGATCATCCTGTCCGACGGTGCCCACCACACCAACGCCACTTACTACAACGACGTACGGGTGCCGGCCGACATGTTGGTCGGCGAGGAGAACGGCGGCTGGCGGCTGATCACCACGCAGCTCAACAACGAACGGGTGATGCTGGGCCCGGCCGGACGCACCGCGGGCATCTACGACCGCGTGCACGACTGGGCGTCCAAGCCCGGCGGCAACGGCGTCACCCCGATCGACCACGACGACGTCAAACGTGCACTGGGTGAGATCTATTCGCTCTGGCGAATCAACGAACTGCTGAACTGGCAGGTGGCCGCGGCCGGTGAAGACATCAACGTCGCCGATGCGGCGTCGACGAAAGTATTTGGCACCGAGAAGATTCAGTACATCGGACGGCTCGCCGAGGAGATCGTCGGCAAGTACGGCAATCCGGCCGAGCCCCAGACCGCCGAGCTGCTGGAGTGGCTCGACTCTCAGACCAAGCGCAACCTGGTGATTACCTTCGGTGGCGGCGTCAACGAAGTCATGCGGGAGATGATCGCCGCGTCCGGGTTGAAGGTGCCGAGGGTTCCTCGATGACCGACATCCAGGCAGCCGTCGCGGAAATCGTCGCGGCCGGCGGTCCCAAGCCGCGCACCGGGCGCGACCCGGTGAATCAGCCGATGATCAATAACTGGGTGGAAGCACTCGGTGACCGCAACCCGATCTACGTTGACGAGGACGCCGCGCGTGCGGCCGGGCACCCGGGACTGGTAGCCCCGCCGGCGATGATCCAGGTGTGGACTATGTTCGGCCTGGGTGGGGAGCGTCCGAGCGACGACCCCATGGGCCCGATGATGGAATTGTTCGACAACAACGGCTACATCGGCGTGGTCGCGACCAACTGCGAACAGACCTACCACCGCTACCTGCGGCCTGGCGAGCAGGTCACCATCCACTCGGAGATGCGAGACGTGGTAGGGCCCAAGCGGACCGCGCTCGGTGAAGGATTCTTCATCAACCAGCACATCGTCTGGCGGGTGGGAGATGAGGATGTCGCCGAAATGGAGTGGCGCATCCTCAAATTCCGGCCAGCCGACAGCGATTCAGCTGCGAGCGGCTCGGTGCCCGAGGACCTCGATGCCGACGCCATGATGCGACCCTCGTCGTCGCGGGACACCGCGTTCTTCTGGGAGGGCGTCAAGGCACACGAGTTGCGGATCCAGAAGCTGGCCGACGGTACGCTGCAGCACCCGCCGGTGCCGGCGCTGTGGCAGGACCCTGCCGCGCCGATCGACTACGCCGTGTCCAGCGGGCGGGGCACGGTGTTCAGCTTCGTGGTGCACCACGCACCCAAGGTTCCCGGTCGCACACTGCCGTTCGTGATTGCGTTGGTGGAGTTGGAGGAAGGGGTGCGGATGCTCGGCGAGTTGCGCGGTATCGACCCGGAGGCCGTGCAGATCGGCACGCCGGTGCGGGTCACGTATATCGACTTCCCCGCCGGGGACAGCGGCCCGGAATGGACCCTCTATGCGTGGGAGCCGGACGCATGAGTGCGCCCACCGCTGAAGTCGGTACCCAGCTGCCGGAGCTCAAGCTTTACGGCGATCCCACCTTTATCATCTCAACAGCCCTGGCCACCAGGGACTTTCAGGACGTGCACCACGATCGGGACAAGGCAGTCGCGAAGGGCTCGAAGGATATCTTCGTCAACATCCTCACCGACACCGGACTGGTGCAGCGCTTCATCACCGACTGGGCCGGGCCGTCGGCGCGGATCAAGTCGATCGGGTTGCGGCTCGGGGTGCCGTGGTACGCCTACGACACGGTGACCTTCACCGGCGAGGTGACCGCAGTCGAGGATGGTCTGATCACGGTGAAAGTGTTGGGTGCCAACAGTCTTGGCAACCACGTCATTGCCACGGTGACGCTGACGATGGGGGATGTGTAGATGTCGGCCGGTTTACTGAGTGGTCGTGCTGCCATCGTCGGGATCGGCGCCACCGACTTCTCCAAGAACTCCGGCCGCTCCGAGCTGAGGCTGGCCGCGGAGGCCGTGCTGGATGCACTCGAGGATGCCGGACTGTCGCCCTCCGATGTCGACGGTCTGACCACGTTTACGATGGACACCAACACTGAGGTGGCGGTGGCGCGTGCGGCAGGCATCGGGGATCTGAAGTTCTTCTCCAAGATCCACTACGGAGGCGGCGCGGCCTGCGCGACCGTGCAGCAGGCGGCGATCGCGGTGGCGACCGGGGTCGCCGACTGTGTGGTGGCTTATCGGGCGTTCAACGAACGCTCCGGGATGCGATTCGGTCAGGTGCAGACCAGGCTCGTGGGAAGCGGTGGGGATCAAGCGGATTCGACCACCGCTGACAATTCCTTCTCCTACCCACACGGCCTCTCCACTCCGGCTGCCCAAGTGGCCATGATCGCGCGGCGCTACATGCACATGTCCGGGGCGACCAGCCGGGACTTCGGTGCCATCTCGGTGGCTGACCGCAAGCACGCCGCCAAGAATCCGAAGGCGTACTTCTACCAGAAGCCGATAACCATTGAGGACCACCAAAATTCACGGTGGATCGCCGAGCCGCTGCGGCTGCTGGACTGCTGCCAGGAGACTGACGGTGCGGTGGCGATCGTGGTGACATCGGCTGAGCGGGCGCGCGACCTCAAGCACCGCCCGGCCGTCATCGAGGCGGCGGCACAGGGCTCGAGCCCGGACCAGTACACCATGGTCAGCTACTACCGGCCCGAACTCGGTTTGCCCGAGATGGGACTGGTGGGTCGACAGTTGTGGGAGCAGTCGGGTTTGACCCCGACCGACATCCAGACCGCCGTGCTCTACGACCACTTCACGCCGTTCACGTTGATTCAGTTGGAGGAGTTGGGTTTCTGTGGCCGCGGCGAGGCCAAGGACTACATCGCCGAGGGTGCGATCGAGATCGGCGGCAGGTTGCCCATCAACACCCACGGCGGGCAACTCGGTGAGGCCTACATCCACGGCATGAATGGAATTGCCGAGGGGGTAAGGCAGTTGCGCGGGACCTCGGTGAACCCGGTGCCCGACGTCGAGCATGTGTTGGTCACGGCTGGGACAGGTGTGCCGACGTCGGGCCTGATCCTCGGCTGAGTTCTTGGCTTCTGGTGGCCGCTGTCAGGCGGCGCCGAACACCACCGCAACGTTGTTGCCGCCGAGGCCTAACGACTCGGAGATAGCGTAGCGATAGTTGCCGCGGCGAGGAGCGCCGGTGACGATGTCGAGTTCGATCTCGGGGTCGCGTTCGCTGAGATTCAAAGTGGGCGGAATGATTCCATCGCGTAGCGCCTGCACGGTCAGAACCGCTTCGATGGCACCCGCGGCTCCCAGCGGATTGCCCAGTGCCGCCTTCGGCGCGTACACCGCCGGTGCGTGATCGCCCAGGGCGCGATGGATGGCGCGCGCCTCGGCCACGTCCCCGAACGTGGTGCCCGCCGCGTGCGCGTTGATGTGGTCGATTTCGGCTGGCGTCAACCCGGCGAGTTCCACGGCTCTGGTGATGGCGTGCGCGGCGCGCTCACCGCTCGGGTTCGGCTGCACGATGTCGTAGCCGTCGGAGGTGACAGCCGCGCCCATAATCCGGGCCAGAATCGGCGCGCCCCGCGCCTTCGCGTGCTCCTCGGTCTCAATGACAAGTAGCGCGCCGCCTTCACCGAACACCATGCCGTCGCGCTGCGCATCAAACGGGCGGCACGCGCCCCGCGGGTCGTCGTTGTTGGTGGAGAGTATGCCCAGCCGCCAGAACGCGGCGACCGGAACCGCCTCGACCACTGTCTCGATGCCGCCGCAGATCGCGATGTCGGCCTCACCGAGGACGATGTGTTGCCAGGCCTGCGCGATCGCCGCGCTACCCGACGCGTCGGCCATCACCGGCGACACGACACCCGCCTTGGCTTTACGATCCAACCCGATCGCCGCGGCGGGAGCGTTGGGCATGTACTTCTGCACGGACAGCGGCGTGACCGCGCGCAGGCCCTTGACCTGCCAGATGTCGTACCAGTACGGGATGTCCTCGGTGCTGCCCAAGCCCAGGCCGACCGACACCATCAAGCGGTTCACGTCGACTTCGGGGGAGCCCGCCTGTTCCCACACCCGCCGGCCTAGCACCGCGGCCATCTTCTGCATGAACGCGAAGCGGCGCAGCTCGATGCGGCTCAGGTGTTCGTCGAAATCCTCCCGCAATGGCCCGCCGATACGCACCGGCGAATCGAATTCCGCGACGAATGGTTTGTCGAGTTCCCTGATCCCGCTATGCCCCTGTAGCAGCAGCTGCCAGGTCTCTTCGGCATCCGGCGCCAAAGCGGTGGTCGACGCCACTGCAGTGACGACGACGTTCGGAAATCCCGCCCCGGTTCTCAAAGTTGCCATGCTGGTCGCCGCCGTGTTGTGAGGTCTCCCCGATTTGCCGCTTCGACGGGCATCAAACCCGAGGTTATCGACCGGAAGCGAGGCGAGGCAATTCCCACGCGCAAAAAGTTCGTCACCATGAGGGTGCCTGCACTTCTTGGCGCTTGCACCGGTACCCGGCGGAACGCCCGAGGCTGATCAGAGCTACCGCAGCGACAACCATGCACAATGCAGCCGCGCCGGCGGTCACGACCCTCTCGTCTCTACGGTGTTTGCACAGCGCGGATGAAATTCTCGGCGAAGGCATCACAGACCTCGTCGATTTCTGGGAGCGTGAGCCCGGGAACGTCGGGGAAGGCGGGACGCATCAGCATATGGATCAGAATTGGCCCGAGGAGGTATTGGGTAAGCACCAATACCGGCTGATCACGGATGCGCCCCGCTCGGATCTCGGCATCGAACCAAGTTCCGAGCGTGCCGAACATCCGCGGCGCGGCATACTGGGCCAGTGACTGCACCGCGGTGCTCGTGGGTCGCGAAAACACTTCGGCCAACATTGCTGGAGAGACGCGGGGTTCGCGGCTGAGTGCATTGGCGACGGCGCGATAAAAGCCGTGCACCGTGGAGTGCAGGTCGCCTTGGGCCTGGGCGAGATATTCCTCGATGTCGCGGATGGGACTGAACTGGTCGAATACCGCGCGCATGAGTTCGTCGCGCCCACCGAATGCGGCGTGCAAACTGAACACTGAGCAATCCGCACGTTCCGCGATGGCCTCCAGGGTGGCCGCAGCTAGACCATTCTCACTGACCACGGCTGCTGCGGCGGTGAGAGCCCGCAGGCGCACCGGGGGTCGGCCACCAGGATCAATGCCGGCGGCACGAACCGCGGCATCCAGAGGGCTACGAGATCCGCCGAGTCTCCGTAGCAACGTGCTGCGGGAGATCCGGGCTTCGGCAGCGATGGCACTGACCGGAACTTCGGCGATGTCGCGGTTCAGGGCCTCGGCGGCCCGCACCGCGGCCTCGATCAATTCGGGCGAGACGCAGCGATGGTCGATCATCGGGTCTGCTGCATCGGCATCGATGCGGTCGTGCGGCATGAGCACCTCGTCAGACTTTGCTCTCCGCGAAATCGGCATCGCGGTCGGTTCTCACGGAATTCGGCAGTCGCTTGTGCAGTCGCGCGACCCGGCGCAGTTGACCGAACACGTTCAGCGAACCAAGCATGGGAAGTCCCCCGATGAACGTTCGGAACGACGGATTCCCGCCATAAACACTGAGCTCGTACAGACAACCGACCACGTAGAAGAAGCCCGCGCAGAACAGTGTGGCGGGTATGGCGTAAGCGAGCGGTGATCGGGCGTCGGCGACCAGTTCACTCGCGTAGTCGAACTCGTCTTGTGTCAGCGGCTCCCGCTTGCGCAATTTGGCTAGAACCGCCTTGTGGGCGCCGACTTTCTCACCCATGGGTGCGGGCGTCCGATTCTCCAGCCGCCGGACATAAACGAATACGCATCCAGCGCACGTCACTGCCGAAATAGCGGCAAGCACGGTGAGGTATCCCCAAGGGCCGGAAATCATATTGCTGTTCCTCTGCTTTCGCGTCGCTGTGAGCCGGGCGCCACCGGGTCGTCGTCCTCCCACAACAGCAGTTGGCGGACCGACTGGCGTGATCCGTAGGGCTGAAGCATTTGACTGGCGGGCCGCGGTCTCACCTTCAGCGGCCACCAGAACCACCGTCCGATCAGTGCTGCGATGGATGGCGTCATGAACGAGCGCACGATCAACGTGTCGAACAGCAGGCCGAGCGCGATCGTGGTGCCGATCTGGCCGAGGATCCGCAAGTCAGCGAACACGAAAGAGGCCATCGTCGCGGCAAAGACCAAGCCTGCCGATGTCACCACCGCCCCCGATCCGGCCATCGAACGGATGATGCCGGTGTTCAAACCGGCGCCGAGCTCTTCCTTGAACCGCGAGATCAACAGCAGGTTATAGTCCGATCCCACCGCCAACAGCAGAATTACGGCCAGCGCCAACACAATCCAGTACAGCTGGATGCCAAAGATGTCCTGCCAGATCAGCACGGACAGCCCGAAGGACGCGCCCAGCGACAGCGCCACCGTACCGACGATGACCAACGCGGCGACGACGCTTCGGGTGATGGTCATCATCACCAGCAGAATGAGGCTGAGCGCAGCGATTCCGGCGATCATGAGGTCGTATTTAGCGCCGTCCTGGATGTCCTTATAGGTGGCCGCAGTACCGGCGAGGAAGATTCTGGATCCGGCCAGAGGCGTTCCCTTGACCGCCTCCTGGGCCGCGTGCCTTATGGCGTTGATATGCGAAATACCTTGTGGTGTAGCAGGATCACCGTCATGAGTAATGATCATCCGGGCGGCCTTGCCGTCCGGTGACAGGAACAACTTCAGACCGCGCAGGAATTCGGGATTGGTGAACGCTTCCGGCGGCAAGTAAAAAGAATCGTCGGTCTTCGACGCGTCATACGCCTGACCGAGAGCGGTGGCGTTTTGCAGTGCAGCGGCCGCCTGGTCGTTCAGTCCGGAGTTGGTGCTGTAGTTCGTCATCGTCAGGTCGCGGTTGGTTTCCTGACTCGCGATCTGGGGCGGTATCAACGCGAGCAGCTTGGGCTGTAGCGCGTCCAATTTGGCAATGCTGCCCGAGACGCTGTTCAGTTCGTCGGTGAGCGCGTCGATGCCATCGAGTGCGTCGAACAGCGACCGCAGTGTGGCGCAAATTGGTATGTCGTAACAGTGTCTCTCGTAATAGAAATAGTTGCGGATCGGCCGGAAGAAATCGTCGAAGTTGGCGATCTTGTCGCGCAGGTCCTGGGCAATCGCGACGGTCCGCTGAAATGCCTTGGCTTGCTCGTCTGTGACAGCGCTGGACTGCTGTTGCAGCGCATACTGCTGCCGCAGAATGTCGATCGAGTTGTTGATCACGGCGACCTGCTTGAGCAGGTCGGCGGTCTGGGACTGCTGGAAGGGCAAATTATTGATCTGAGATGCGTTCCCTGCGCTGATCTGAAACGGGATCGACGTGTGATCCAGCGGTGTACCCAGCGGGCGGGTAATCGATTGCACCTCGGCGATGCCGTCGGTATGGAATATTGCCTTGGCGACACGCTCCAGCAGGATCATGTTGGTGGAGTTACGCAGGTCGTGGTCGGCTTCGATCATCAACAGTTCGGGATTGAGTCGCGCCTGCGAAAAGTGGCGCTCCGCAGCCGCATAACCGACATTGGCCGGGGCACTGGCCGGCATGTAGGAGCGGGCGTCGTAGTTCGTCTTGTAGCCAGGCAGGGCAAGAAGACCGATCAGGGCTACGGCGATCGTCACCAGCAGGATGGGGCCGGGCCAACGCACGATGGCGGTGCCGATGCGCCGCCACCGTTGTGTGTCCATCTGGCGGTTGGGTTCGAGCAGACCGAAATGCCGGCCAATGACCAGGATTGCGGGTGCCAGGGTCAGCGCCGCCAGCACTGCGATGAGGACGCCGGATGCCGCGGGAATACCGAGGCTCTGGAAATACGGGAGCCGAGTGAAAGTCAGGCAGAATACGGCGCCGGCGATCGTCAGGCCCGAGCCCAAGATGATGTGCGCGGTCCCGTGATACATCGTGTCGAATGCTGATACCCGATCCTGACCCGCGTACCGGGCCTCGTGAAAGCGGCCGAGAATGAAGATCGCATAGTCTGTTCCGGCGGCGATGACGAGAAGAGTCAGCAGATTGGTCGAGTACGTAGAGAGTTCGATGATGCCCGCGTTTGCGAGAACGGCGACGACTCCGCGGGACGCGGTCAGCTCGACCATGACGGTGAAAAGCACCAGGGCCGCCGTGCTGAGGCGACGGTAGATCGACACCAGCATCACCAAGATCACCCCGATGGTGATCAGCGTGGTCTTGAGTGTGCCTTTGCCGCCCACCTCGAACTGATCGGTCACCAGCGGCGCGGGACCGGTGACGTAAGCCTTGACTCCCTGCGGCGGCGACGTGTGGTCGACGATGTTGCGCACCGAATCGACCGATTCGTTGGCCAACGACTCGCCTTGATTTCCGGCAAGGTACACCTGCACCAACGCCGCTTTGCCATCGGAGCTCTGTGAGCCGGCCGCCGTCAGCGGGTCCCCCCAGAAATTCTGAATGTGCTGGACATGCTTGGTGTCCTGGGTGAGCCTGTTGACCAAGCCGTCGTAGTAGTGGTGGGCGTCGGCGCCGAGCGGTCGATCTCCCTCGAGCACGATCATCGCCGCGCTGTCAGAATCGAATTCTCCGAACACCTTGCCGATGCGTTTGCTCGCCTGCAGCGACGGCGCATCATGGGGACTCAGCGATACGTTGTGCGCCTGGGCGACCTTTTCCAACTGGGGCACAAAGACATTCGTCACTACCGCCAGGCCGAGCCAGAAGAACGCGATCAGCACGGCGAACCGGCGGATGAAATTAGGGACCGAATGTCGCGGAGCGTTGCGGGTGCTCATCCGGATTTGTCCAGGCAGTAGGTGAAGGCGTGCAAGATGTTGACCGTTCTCTCGTCTTTGACCTCGTTGTCAATCTCGATTCGGCACCCGATCCAGTCGCGGTTGCCCTGGGCGGAGACCGTGACGAACACCGCCGGCTGGGTGGTGGTCGTGTCGTAGGACCAGGGCAGTGTGGCGGCGTCCGCGCGCTGAGGTTGGGCGTTGACGTCCAGGTAGGTGATGGTTGCCTGGGTGTCTGGGGGGCCGAAAACCTCGATGACTACGTGCTTGGGGTTGAACGGGGTGACGTCGTCGCCGTTGCCGCGGGGCGTCGAGGTGACATCTTGTGACGCAAAGATGCCGTGTAGCCGATACACCGTAAAGCCGGCGACCGCGAGGACGGCTATCGCGACCACCAGCAACCACCGTCGGCTGAGTCTGCGTCCGAGCGAAAACCGCTGCATCCGTGACCGTTTCACAGGATTCGCGCCACCCGACGCGACGTTTCCGGCAGCAGAACTCGAAACTCGTTGGCAGCGCCGGCATTCGCACGGCATCGGCCGTTTCGACGAAGCCAGTCCGGGCAGCGGCCGGCATGCCGAGCATTGGTCTGCGGCCACTCACCACCTGTTGACACAGGGGCTAATGTAGACTGTATTGAAGGTTCAGACAAGCAATGAGCGCGTGCAATTTCGAGCGGCCCTTCGCACGGGCGAAGAGGTCGGTACGGGCGACGAGGTCAGTCAGCTCTTGGCGAGAGTGAACTGCGCGATATCGGTGTAGCCCTCTCGGAACAGGTCGGCGCAGCCGGTTAGGTACTTCATGTACCGGTCATAGACCTCTTCGGACTGGATGGCGATAGCCTCGTCACGGCGAGACTCCAGCGCGGCGGCCCAGATGTCGAGGGTGCGGGCGTAATGCAGGCGCAGCTGCTGGATCCGCTTGACCGAGAAGCCGGCGGCGTCGGCATGATCCACCACCGATTGCGCGGCTGGCAGGTCGCCGCCCGGAAATATCTCTTCCATGATGAATTTGATGAACCGCAGCTTGGTCATGGTGACGGGCAGCTCGCGCTCGGCGAACTCGGTGCCGCTGGGCTGAATGATCGTGTGCAACAGCATCACGCCGTCCTCGGGGAGCGCGGCGTACGCCATCTTGAAGAAGTCGGTGTAGCGGTCCCGGCCGAAGTGCTCGAAGGCACCGATCGAGACGATGCGGTCGACGCTTTCGTCGAAGCGCTCCCAACCCTGCAGCAGCACCCGCTTGCTGCGGGAGCTGGGGTGTTCTTCGAGAAGTCGCTGGGTGTGCGCCTGTTGGTTGCGGCTCAGGGTCAGGCCCACCACATTGACGTCGTAAGTCTCCAACGCGCGCTTGAGGGTGGCCCCCCAGCCGCAGCCGATGTCGAGCAGCGTCATCCCCGGCTGCAGCCCGAGCTTGCCCAGCGACAGGTCGATCTTGGCGAGTTGCGCCTCTTCGAGTGACATGTCTTCACGCTCGAAATAGGCGCAGCTGTAGGTTTGCGACGGATCAAGGAAGATCCGGAAGAATTCGTCGGAAAGGTCGTAGTGTGCCTGCACATCTTCAAAATGCGGCTTCAGTTGTTCAGTATTAGATTGCTTTTCAGGCATCGAGACAACTTTCCGTTTATTGCTTTCGGCGGTTCAGATTATGAGCGCGCCCCCCACGCGTGAGGTCAGCGGTCAACGCCGACCAGTCGTCCCAGCTTACCGGTGCGGGGCCGATACTCCTGAAAGCAGCAGGTTGACATGCAGTTTTGTCCCCGAGTGTCACGCTGGCGTGACGGCGTACGGGGCAGTTTCGCCACACCCTCTTCTCGCCTTCCTCCTTCTCGCCGAACATCGCGTTCGCGCCGCTGTCGACGCCGAGTGTCCAGACAGCGTGCCGCTCGATGGGGGATTGTGGATAATTCACCCCCGCTAAAGTGCCCACTGGCAACGACCGTGAAACTCGCTTGCCCCATGTCACAGGTATTTCTTGCCCCTATCACAGATATTTATCGGCAACGAAGCTGCAATGGCGAGGTCGCCGAGAGCGATACCGCCGACGCGGCAATCCAAAGTGGCTTCGTGGCGGCTACGTCGGCCCGCACATCAGTTGTCGGGCAAACGATTTCATGGAGATAGCAAAGATGACGAGATCACGCTAGCCAACCAGATGCCGGTGAGTGCTGCGGCGCGAACCGTGCCCGACGCTCAGGTGGGGAGCAACTCGACACCGGACAGCACCACCGCGTTGTCGCGGGACGGCGCATTTACCCCGGCAACGAAGCGACCGTTGTCCTTCCATACGTTGACTTGCAGTGTCTCACCTGGATATGCGACACCCGCGAAACGCGCACCGTAAGCCGCAACCGCCGAAGCATCCCCATCGAGCAAGGCGTCGGTGATTGCTTTGCAGGTCATGCCGTAGGTGCACAGACCGTGCAGGATTGGCTTAGGGAAGCCGGCGGCGGCGGCGAACTCGGGGTCAGAGTGCAGCGGGTTACGGTCGCCGCAGAGCCGATACAGCAGCGCCTGTTGCGGCAGCAGCGGCAGCGCGATCTGCAGGTCCGGTTCCCGCTCCGGCGCGGCGTCGGATCCCGCCGGCCCGCGATCGCCGCCGAACCCGCCTTCGCCCCGGGCGAAGATGGACCGCTTCTGCGTCCACAACAATTCACCCGACGGCGCGGTCACCGTCGTCTCGCTCCAGATCACCGCGGCTTTGCCCTTGTCCCAGATGTTGGTGAACCTGGTGACGGCTTTCGCCGAGCCCGACGGCGGCAACGGCCCGGGCACCTCGACCCGCTCGGATGCGTGCAGCACCTTGGCCAGCTCGATGTCGATGCCGGGGAACTGGACGGTCGGCGGCGTGGTCATATGGAAGCTGGCCGCTACGTTGCCGAAGGTCGGCAACACCTGCGGGGCGTCGTCGACAAGATAACGTAGCTCGCGCGGGTCCAGCGGGTTCGCGCCGGCGCCCAATCCCAAGTGATAAAGCTGGATATCGCTACTGGTCCAGGAGAATTCGATCGGGTCGAGCTCAGCGGCCAGGGCAACTTCGACGTCGATCGGCATGTCAATTTACTCCCGCGATGTGAAGTGCGGCCAGGTAACCGAAGGTCATTGCCGGACCGATGGTGCCGCCCGGCCCCGGGTAGGTGTGGCCCATCACCGGCGCGCTGACATTGCCTGCGGCGTAAAGACCTTCGATGATGCTGCCGTCGTCGCGCAGGGCGCGTGCGTGCACGTCGGTGCGGATACCGCCCTTGGTGCCCAGATCGCCGGGCACCATCTTCGCCGCGTAGTACGGGGCGTGGCTGATCTCGCCCAGGTTCGGGTTGGGCTTGTTCGTTGGGTCGCCGTAGTACTTATCGTAGGCGCTCTCGCCACGATGAAAGTCCTCGTCGATCCCGGAGCGGGCGAAGCCGTTGAAACGCGCCACCGTCTTGGCGAATTCGTCGACCGGCAGACCGGCCTTGGTGGCCAGCTCCTCGATCGTGTCGGCCGAGATGATGACGCCCGATTCCATCCACTTACGCGGAATGCGTTGCCCGGCTTGTAATCCTGCGAAGATATAGCGGTCGCGGTATTGCTGGTCGAAGACCAGCCAGGCCGGGATGTTCTCGCCGGGCCCGGGTCCTTGGCCGTACTGACCACCGTACATCTGGTGGCAGGCTTCCACGTAAGGCATCGATTCGTTCATGAACCGCTTGCCGGACATATTGACGATGATAGAACCGGGAGAGTTGCGCTCCGACAGCGCGAACCACGGCGCGCCGACCAGCGGTACCGTCGGGCCCCACCACGCGTCTTCCATCAAATCCAATGCGGCACCAAGCTTTTCGCCCGCAAGAATGCCGTCGCCGGTGTTCGCCTTGGCGCCCACCGTCCACTCGGTGGTGATGGGGGCGCGCTGGTACTTCACCCGCATCTGCTCGTTGTGCTCGAAGCCGCCCGAAGCCAGGATCACTCCGCGGCGGGCACGAATCAGCCGCGGTTCGGCGGATTCCGCTGTGTCCGAATCGCGAACGTAGATGCCGCGCACTACCCCGTCCTCGACATAGAGGTCGGTCAGTGCGGTGTTCAGTACCACGCGAACACCAGCGCGCTGCAACCCGATTCGTAGCGGCGCGATGAGCGCACGGCCCATGCCGACCAGATTCTTGCCGGTCGATTTGGCCCACATGGTGCGCGCGCCGACCTTCAGGCTGCGCAGCACTCCGCGCGGGTGACGCTTGAGCATGTTGAGCCGTACGTAGTCCTGTTGCATCACAACGACATTGAGCGGCACTTTGCCATAAGCCGGCTCCAGGCCGGCCTCGTCCGGCCCGAGCTTGCGGGCGTTGAACGGCTTCGGCTCGATCGACCGGCCCCCGGCGCGACCGCCCGGTGCTTCCGGGTAGTAGTCGGAATAGCGCGGGACCCAGCACATCTTCAGCGGCGTGTGCTTCAAAACGAACGACAGCATTTCCGGTCCGCGCTGCAGGTAGGTGTCGATGCGCTCGGGTTCGACGACGTCGCCGATGATGCCGTGCAGGTACCTGCGCGCCGCCTCGGGGGTGTCCTTGACCCCGTCACGTTGCAGTACCTCGTTGTTGGGAATCCAGACGCCGCCGCCCGAGCGGGCGGTCGATCCGCCGAAGTGGGCCGCCTTCTCAATGACTACTGTCGAGAGGCCGCGGTGGGCGGCGGTGAGGGCAGCCACCATGCCGGCGGCGCCGCTACCGACCACGACGACGTCGTACTCCTGTGCTGTCATGTAGAACACGTTATAGAATTGCCCGGGTCGGGCGCTACTGGCCCGGTCACAAGCGCGAAGGGAATTCGGTAAATGCTCGATGTTGCGACCCGCGACGAGCTGGCTGCCGACCTGGCGGAGGCCGAGCGCAGCCGGACTGGCATCGCCCCACTGACGGCCGCGCACCCCGATATCGACGTCGTCGACGCCTACGAGATCCAGCTGATCAACATCCGGCAACGGGTGGCCGAGGGCGCCCGGGTGGTAGGGCACAAGGTAGGCCTCTCCTCGAAGGTGATGCAGCAGATGATGGGTGTCGACGAGCCGGACTACGGCCACCTGCTCGACGAGATGCAGGTGTTTGAGGACTCCCCGGTCAAGACGGCGCGTTACCTGCTGCCCCGGGTCGAGGTCGAAGTGGGTTTCATTCTGGGCGAGGACCTGCCCGGCGCGGGCTGCACGGAAGCCGACGTGCTGGCCGCGACCGAGGCTGTCGCCCCGTCCATCGAGCTGATCGATACCCGGATCCGGGACTGGAAGATCGCGTTGTGCGACACGATCGCCGATAACGCCTCCTCGGCCGGCTTCGTGCTGGGTACGGCGCGCGTGGCGCCGGCTGACATCGACATCACCGCGATCGACGCGAAGCTGACGCGCAATGGCGATCTGATCGCCGAGGGCCGCAGCGATGCGGTGCTGGGAAATCCGGCGACCGCGGTGGCCTGGTTGTCCCGCAAGGTGGAAAGCTTCGGGGTGCGGTTGAAAAAAGGTGACATTGTGTTACCCGGATCGTGCACCTTCGCGGTCGACGCTCATGCCGGCGACGAGTTTGTCGCAGAGTTCGCCGGTCTGGGTGGCGTCCGGTTGTCGTTCGAGTAGCCGGAGCGATCGCAAGCGCGGTGTAGCCGGGCGCAGCGGGTCGCGACAAGTGGATAGGGAGCGATCGCAAGCGCGGTGTAGCCGGGCGCAGCGGGTCGCGACAAATAGATAGGGAGCGATCGCAAGCGCGGTGTAGCCGGGCGCAGCGGGTCGCGACAAATAGATAGGGAGCGATCGCAAGCGCGGTGTAGCCGGGCGCAGCGGGTCGCGACGATTGAGTATGAGGAGCATCATGCCTGCTAAGGCGAGTGTCGCCATCGTCGGGTCGGGCAACATCAGCACCGACCTGCTCTACAAGCTGCTGCGCTCGGATTGGCTGGAGCCGCGCTGGATGGTGGGCATCGACCCGGACAGCGAGGGCCTAGCGCGGGCCCGCAAGCTCGGTTTGGAGACCAGTCACAAGGGCTCTGACTGGCTGCTGGAGCAGTCCGAGAAGCCCGACCTGGTATTCGAGGCGACCAGCGCCTACGTGCACCGCGACGCCGCACCCAAGTACGAGGCCGCCGGGATCCGCGCCATCGACCTGACGCCGGCCGCGGTGGGTCCGGCAGTGATTCCGCCAGCGAACCTGCGGGCGCATCTGGATGCCCCGAACGTCAACATGATCACCTGCGGCGGGCAGGCCACGATCCCGATCGTCTACGCCGTCAGCCGGGTCGTGGACGTCCCTTACGCAGAAATCGTGGCTTCTGTTGCCTCTGTCTCGGCCGGTCCAGGGACCCGCGCCAATATCGACGAGTTCACCAAAACCACGTCGCGTGGAGTGCAGACGATCGGCGGCGCCGCCCGCGGCAAGGCGATCATCATCCTGAACCCGGCTGACCCGCCGATGATCATGCGCGACACCATCTTCTGCGCCATCCCCGAGGACGCCGACCGCGACGCCATAACCGAGTCCATCAAAGAGGTGGTGGCCGAAGTGCAGACCTACGTTCCCGGATACCGGCTACTCAATGAGCCGCAGTTCGACGAGCCATCGGTTGTCAACGGCGGCAACCACCTCGTGACGACGTTCGTGGAGGTGGAAGGCGCCGGGGATTATTTGCCACCGTACGCGGGCAACCTCGACATTATGACCGCGGCCGCGACCAAGGTGGGCGAGGAGATCGCCAAGGAAATCCTGGCCGTTACGGGAGGCGCGAAATGACCGACATTTTCTTCAACGCGGCGTGGGACATCCGAATCACCGACACGTCGCTGCGCGACGGGTCGCATCACAAGCGGCACCAGTTCAGCAAGGACGAGGTGCGATCCATCGTCACGGCGCTGGACGCCGCCGGGGTGCCGGTGATCGAGGTGACGCACGGCGACGGCTTGGGCGGTTCAAGCTTCAACTACGGCTTCTCCAAGACCCCCGAGCAGGAACTGATCAAGCTGGCCGCCGAAACGGCCAAAGAGGCCAAGATCGCGTTCCTGATGCTGCCCGGCGTCGGCACCAAAGAAGACATCAAAGAAGCCCAGGACAACGGCGGGTCGATCTGTCGCATCGCCACCCACTGCACCGAAGCCGACGTCTCCATCCAGCACTTCGGCCTGGCCCGTGAGCTTGGCCTGGAAACCGTCGGGTTCCTGATGATGTCGCATACCATCCCGCCGGAGAAGCTGGCCGCCCAGGCGCGCATCATGGCCGACGCCGGCTGTCAGTGCGTCTACGTCGTCGACTCGGCCGGTGCCCTAGTGCTCGATGGCGTGGCGGACCGGGTGTCGGCGCTGGTCGCCGAGCTGGGCGGAGACGCTCAGGTCGGATTTCACGGGCACGAGAACCTGGGACTCGGAGTGGCTAACTCAGTGGAGGCGGTCCGGGCCGGCGCAAAGCAGATCGACGGCAGTGTGCGCAGGTTCGGCGCCGGGGCCGGCAACGCTCCCGTCGAGGCGCTAATCGGGGTGTTCGACAAGATCGGTGTCAAGACCGGTATCGACTTCTTCGACATTGCCGATGCCGCAGAGGATGTGGTGCGCCCGGCTATGCCGGCCGAATGTCTGCTCGACCGCAATGCGCTGATCATGGGCTACTCCGGCGTCTATTCCAGCTTCCTCAAGCACGCAGTGCGCCAGTCCGAGCGCTACGGCGTACCGGCCCATCAGCTGCTGCACCGGGCCGGGCAGCGCAAGCTGATCGGTGGTCAGGAAGACCAGCTGATCGACATTGCGCTAGAGATCAAGCGGGAGCGAGACGCCGAGGCCGCTTCGAAGTAGTCGGAGCAGAAGTGCCCCGCCAGACCGTTGGGCGGGACCCCCTGTTGCGTGCAACAAGGGCACAAGCCCGCCGGGTGGTCGCGCTCGGCAGTCGCGAGCGTCGGTGCGGGGGGTAACATAAGGTACTGGGTCGGGGTCTCTAGCAACAGAGGATTCCCCATGGGGTGGAATAAGAATCTGAAGCAACTGGCAGCGGGATTATCGATCGCTGTCGTTATGTGCGTGCTCGTCAACAACCCGCTTTCGGTTCCAACCATCGGAATTGGTGGGCCAGTCGCACACGCGAGTCCCGGCGGCCCTGGCGGTGGCGGTGGGCCCGGCGGCCCTGGTGGCGGTGGCGGTGGACCTGGCCCCGGTGGTCCCGGTGGCGGCGGTTCTCACCCCGGAGGCCCCGGTGGCGGTGGTCCCGGCCCCGGCGGTCCTGGTGGCGGTGGCCCGGCGCGTGGTGGTGGTCCTGGGCCGCAGGCGGGTGGTGGCCCGGCGCGTGGTGGTGGTCCTGGGCCGCAGGCGGGTGGTGGTCCGTCGCCGCAGGCTGGTGGTCCGGCGCGTGGTGGTGGTCCTGGGCCGCAGGCGGGTGGTGGTCCGTCGCCGCAGGCTGGTGGTCCGGCGCGTGGTGGTGGTCCTGGGCCGCAGGCGGGTGGTGGTCCGTTGCCGCAGGCTGGTGGTCCGGCGCGTGGTGGTGGTCCTGGGCCGCAGGCGGGTGGTGGTCCGTCGCCGCAGGCTGGTGGTCCGGCACGGGGTGGCGGTCCCGCACCGGGTGCTGGTCCCGGTGGACCAGCACAGCAAGGATTTAATCCCGGTCCGCCGGCCACCGCGCTACGCGGCGGTCTGGGGGTATCAGGTGGACCGGCGGGACCAGCGCTTGGGGTCAACGGCGGTGTGCGCGGCCCGGGTGGCCCAGCGGCGGCATTCCGCGCTATGGGAGCCCCCGCGGTCGATCTCCGTGGGCCTTTCCGGGGACCGGGTGGGCCTCTAGCCGACTTCCGTGGCGGTCCTCACCTGCATGGCGCACCGCCCGGCGACTTCCGCGGTGCCTTCCGCGGTCCGGGAGCGCCGCCCTTCGACCACTGGTTCGGCCCACGGGGAGACTTGGGGGTCAACGTGGGAGGACCGGGGTGGCCTGGGGCGAACCTGAATTGGCGTTACGGTTGGCGAGGTGGGCCAGCCTGGCACTTCCGGGGTGACTTCCGCGGACCGGGAGCCCCGCTTGGAGATCCGCGCTGGGATGTGGCATTCCGTAGTCCGGCTTGGCATCCGTTCCCGCCACCGTGGTTCGGCGGTCCCGCGCCGTGGGGCCTTGGACCTGCGCCGTGGGGTTGGGGTCCTCCGCCGCCGCCCCCACTGGATTGGGGAGCGCCGCTGCGGGATGCCCTGGCTCCGTTCGGCGGCTGGGGACCGTGGCCACCGCCAGTTGGATGGGCGGCGCCCACCCTGAATTACCTGGGGTTCTCCGTGCTGCCGGTGTGGGATCCGTACTACCAGGAGTGGGGCTTCTGGTTGTACGGGGTGTGGGTTCCGCTGCAACCGTACTGATCGGCGGATATCCAAGCGGTGGCGCTTGGGAGCCGCAAAGGTGACATGGCGGCGAACGTCACCAGCCGATACCGAGTTGTTGGCAGGTGGCCAGTGTCCCCCCGTAGGCCACAATGCTGTCCGTCCACGCGGCCTCGTCATACTGCGTTCCGGCACCGGGGCGAACGCTTGCTATGAAAAACTGCATGTCGTCGATGTAGCGCTGCAGCGCGCGGGTGGCGAAACGCGGCGGGCTGGCGTGCGCATCCAGCGCCTGTTGCGTTCGCCGGGACCAGTCCCGAGTGTCCGTGACAAATTTTGGCAGTGCAGCATCTCGTCCCGGCGAACCCGCATCACCCGTTGCCAGGAACGCATTGCTGCGGTCGTCGTTTTCCTTCATGAGCGGACCGATTGCCTGACATAACGCCTTATCCGCGGTGGTTGCCGCCTGCGGGTTGGGCGCGCTAGCCGCCGGCGCCGGCGTAGGCGAGGGCTGGGTCAGCAGTGCAATGAGAGAAATGACGAGGGCCGCTGCTGCTAGCAGCACGGCTCCCAATGCGAGCAGCGAAGGGCGCCGGCGTTCCCTGGGGGTGAGGCTGAAGTCGGGAGCGTTGGGTTCGCGCGGCGGGGGTGGATGCCCGCCTTCGATTCGACGATCTGGACCTACATTTTGATCGCGAGTACTCATTCCAACCACACTAGTTTCCAATTTCCGTTGCGGCCTTCAGCATCAGGCCATCGCAGCGCAGCCGGAATGAGATCGGTGCTCCCTCGCAGAGTCGGCCACCTCCCAATCGGCTCTCGCGACCGACTTCGGTGGTCACCGGCCCCCGCGTTCAGCAGGGTTCCGTTGCTGGCAGTCGCGCGTAGCCTCGAAGCAGGGACCAGTGGTGAGGCACGCGCCACTGCCACATAGAAGGAGCATTCCGATGACCGTGATCAAGGGACTATTGGCCGGTGGTTTACTGAGCGCAATCGCCTCAGCCGTCCTCGTTATGCCGCCCGCCAACGCCGATCCGCAGCCGTGCAACACCACCTTCGGTCAGACGGCGTCGGAGCAGGTCCAGGGTTACCTGAACCGGCATCCTGATGTGAAGGCCGAGATCACCGCTCGTTCACAGGCGTCGGGGTCCGGAACCAACCTGGTCGACTACCTCAACCGGCATCCCGATGTCCGGCAAGCACTGATCACCCTGGCCAACGAGTGCACGTCGTGACGTGATCGGGATTCGTTTCGGCACCGCGCCCCCGACGCGCGGAAATGTTAGCGGTTGACTCAAAACAGGAACACGTTCTAGCGTCGAGGTTGTGGCCGATCCCCTTGTTTGTGACCCATTGACCGCTGCGATCGCGGAAGCCGAGAAATTGGTGGTCGCGGCTCCGTTCATCGAAACCGAAGCCGACCTACTCGAGGGGTTGCAGTACCTGGCCGGGTGCGTTTCCGGCTGCATGCACCTGGCATTCGATTACGAACGCGACCACCCGTTCCTGCAATCGGGAACCGGGCCCTTTACCAAGATGGCCCTGGACAACCCCGACACCCTCTACTTCGGCACCCGCGTCCACGCCGACCACGACTATGTGGTCAGGGGAGTGCGTGGTACCACTACCGACCTGAGCTTCCAGTTACTCGGCGGTGAGTACACCGACGACAACGTACCGGCCAGTCAGGCCGCGTTCGACGACCGCGAACTCGACATCGCCGCCGACGGCAGCTTCGAGTGGCGGTTCCGGCCGAGCAGCCCGGGCCAGTTGGTGATGCGTGAGGTGTACGGCGACTGGTCCGCCCGGCGCGGCACCCTGACCATTGAGCGCCTCGATACAGCGGGCACCGCGCCGCCCCCGCTGACCCGCCAGTTGATCGAAAAGCGTTATGTAACAGCGGGTAAGCAGCTAGTGAACCGGGTCAAGACCTGGCTGCAGTTTCCGCAATGGTTCTACCTGGACATTCCGGTGAACACCATGGTGGCGCCGCGGCTCACCCCGGGCGGCCTTGCGACGCAATATTCCTCGGTCGGTCACTTCGACTTGCGGCCGGACCAGGCCTTGGTGATAACTGTGCCGGTGAGCGACGCGCCCTATCTGGGCTTCCAGCTGGGCAGCCTGTGGTACATCTCTCTGGACTACATCAACCACCAGACTTCGCTGAACAACACCCAGGCGCAACCGGATCCGGATGGAAAGGTCCGCATCGTCGTCAGCGACCAGAACCCGGGTGTGACCAATTGGGTTGAGACGCTGGGACATCGGCGGGGCTTCCTGCAGTTCCGATGGCAGCGGGTCTCCCGAGAACTGACCGAGGCCGACGGTCCCACCGTTGAGCTGGTGGACCTCGACGAGGTACCCGGGGTGCTGCCGTACTTCGACCACAATACGATCTCTGAGGACGACTGGCGGGCGCGAATTGCGCTGCGCCAGATACAAATTGCGGCAAGGATGCTGGGATGACCGATCTGCTCGACGGCAAGGTAGTGGTGATCAGTGGCGTGGGTCCCGGGCTGGGCACTACATTGGCGCGCCGATGTGCGCAGGAAGGAGCCGACCTGGTGCTCGCGGCGCGTAGCGCCGAGCGCCTGGACGACGTCGCCAAGCAGGTCGTCGATCTGGGTCGCAAGGCGGTCGCGGTGCCCACCGACATCACCGACGACGATCAGGTGAACAACCTTGTCGATGCGTCGCTAGAGGCTTACGGCAAGGTGGATGTGCTGGTCAACAACGCCTTCCGGGTACCGTCGATGAAACCCTTGGCCGGCACCACTTTTCAGCACATCCGCGACGCGATCGAGCTCAGTGCGCTGGGCGCGCTGCGGCTCATCCAGGGCTTCACTCCGGCGCTCGCGCAGGCGCACGGCTCGGTGGTCAACGTCAACTCGATGGTGATCCGGCACTCTCAGGCCAAGTACGGCGCCTACAAGATGGCCAAATCGGCGCTGCTGTCCATGTCACAATCACTGGCCACCGAACTCGGTGAGCAGGGAATCAGGGTCAATTCCGTTGCACCCGGCTACATCTGGGGTGACACGTTGCAGGGCTACTTCAACCACCAGGCCGGTAAATACGGCACCACCGCCGAACAGATCTACCAGGCCACCGCAGCCAACTCCGACCTCAAGCGGCTGCCCACCGAGGACGAGGTGGCCTCGGCCATCCTGTTCATGGCCAGTGATCTGTCCAGTGGTATCACTGGACAGACCCTGGACGTCAACTGCGGGGAGTACCACAGCTGATGGCTCCTGAGCGCACCGACATCGCCACCGTCGACGAACTGCATGCATCGGCGACCAAATTGACCGGACTGGACGACTTCGGCACCGACGACGACAACTACCGTGAAGCGCTCGGCGTGCTGCTCGACTCCTACCGGAACGAAGCCGACCTGACGCCGCTGGGCAGCAAGATGAATCGGTTCTTCCTGCGGGGTGCGTTGGTGGCGCGGCTATTGTCCGAATCCGCATGGAAGCAGTACCCCGAGTACACGGATGTGCCGATCAAACGGCCGATCTTCGTCACAGGTTTAGTGCGAACCGGCACGACAGCGCTGCACCGACTACTAGGCGCCGACCCGGCGGCCCAGGGCCTGCACATGTGGCTGGCCGAGTTCCCGCAGCCGCGGCCGCCGCGCGAAACGTGGGATTCGAACCCGTTGTACCGCAGGCTCGATGACCAGTTCAACCAGCACCATGCGGAGAACCCTGGCTACACCGGTCTGCATTTCATGGCCGCCTACGAGCTGGAGGAGTGCTGGCAGCTGCTGCGCCAGTCGCTGCACTCGGTCTCCTACGAGACCTTGGCGCACCTCCCGGGCTATGCGAAGTGGCTCTCGCAGCAAGATTGGACGCCTGCGTACCAACGGCATCGCCGCAACCTGCAACTGATCGGGATGAACGACGCCGACAAGCGATGGGTGCTGAAGAACCCCAGCCATCTGTTCGCCTTGGATGCGCTGATGGCGACTTACCCTGACGCGCTTGTGATTCAGACCCATCGGCCGGTGGAGACGATCATGGCTTCGATGTGCTCGCTAGCCCAGCACACCGCCGAAGGCTGGTCGACGGCGTTCACTCCGGAGCAGATCGGCGCCGACTCGATGGACACGTGGTCGCGGGGCCTGGAGCGATTCAACAGCGCACGCACGAAATATGATTCGGCGCAGTTCTGCGACGTCGACTACCAGGATCTGATCGCCGACCCGCTAGGCACGGTGGCCGACATCTACCGCCACTTCGGGCTGACGCTGACCGACGAGGCGCGTCAGGCGATGGCTGAGAGCCATGCCGCCAGCCAGAGCGGGGAACGGGCGCCGAAACACCGTTATTCACTTGCCGATTACGGTCTGACCGTCGAGCAGGTCAAGGAGCGCTTCGCCGGGCTGTAGGTCTCTTGCCGCAAGGTAGCCATGCGGTAGCAGAGTCAACCACCACTGCTGCTGCCGTTGAGCTTTGGCAGGTGCTTCGGGCAATAGTCCTCGATACTTGCGCCGACGAAGTAGCCCGCTGAGTAGGCTGTCATCCCTGCTTTGCCGACCATTTCGGTCGCCATCTCCTTCGGCGACTTGCCGGTGTCGAGATTTTCGCAGACTGTATGAGCGGCCTCGATCGCGTAGTCCGCAGGTATCTGTTCGGTGATGCCCTCGGACCGAAGCGCAGAAATAAATTTGGCGTCGTTGGTGTCGGCGTGAGCGGTCGAGACGGGCCCAAACGAGCCAAGTATCCCGATCGCCACAGCTGCAATAACGCGGTTGGTCATTTCGAATCACCCCTGGATTCTCGGAATTTCTGGTCGCGAGATTCCACTGACCGTCAACACTGGCCACACCAGGGCTCGCCCGCGCTGTGGTCGGCAGTCACCCGCTACGAGCTGAGGTTGCCCTGGGTAGTAGGTGCCACACCGATACGCGGCAGAGTTCACACCATGTGCACTGCCGGTTAACTGCCGGCTCGTAAGTTGTGGCTTAGTCGACCGGTTGATCCTCGAGGACGCCCTCGGCGACCGCGTGTTCGATGCTGTCGGACAGCCGAGGGCACGCCCTGGTCCGGGCGGTGTCGCCGCCAGCGGCACGCACCTGGGCGAAGTGCGCACACCGCTGCGAAGCCTCGGTATTCCATTGCACCGCAGTGTGACCCGGCCCGAGTCGTCGCACGGTGACCGTGACGTGACAGAACCGGCAGTCCACCGGCTGCAGACCCGCGGTCAGGTACCGCTCGCGATCGGCACGACTGGCTTCGGCCACCGACGCGGCGCGCTCCGGATCACCGGCGAAATCCCTTGATTTCGACCAAGATCCGGAACCGCCGTTGCTTGGTGGCGACTCGTCGTGGTCGTGGTGATCGCCGTGCAGCAGCAGCATCGATCGCGCCAGGCGATCGACGTCGGGCACATCCGGGCGATCGTCAGCCATGGCGACTAGTGCTGCTCGGCGGGCACTTCATCGGAGACAGAATCGGCGTCAGAAATTGCCTCAGCGTCCCTGGCTTTCAGATTCTCGGCCACCTCAGCGTTCCAGAACTCGTTGGCGCGAGAGGTGTCGACCTCGATCTCGTAGCGCTCCACCATTTCTGGGGTGATGTCGGCGACATCGACGTAGAACTGCTGATACCAACGGCGCATCTGGTAGACGGCCCCGTCCTCCTCGACCAGCAGCGGGTTGTCGATGCGGGTCTTGTGCTTCCAGATCTCGACGTCCTGCAGGAAGCCTTTGCTGACACCCTCGGTGAACACCCGCGACAGCTTGTCGGTCATCTTCTCGTCCATGCCCTTGGGCTTTTCGACGATGACGCCCCATTGCAGCACGAACGAATCCTGCGTCACCGGGTAGTGGCAGTTGATTAAGATCGACTCGGCCTTGTAACCGCCGTAGCTGTTGTGCAGCCAGTTGATCATGAACGACGGGCCGAAGTAGGACGCCTCCGAATCCAGGTGCGCCTCACCGTAAGACGTACCCAGGTCGTCGACGTCGGGCCGTCCCACGTTATGCAGGTACTGCGAGGCGATGTGTCCCTCGAAGACGTTCTTAAAGTACGTCGGCAACCCGAAATGGATGTAGAAGAAGTGCGCCATATCGGTGACGTTGTCGATGATGTCGCGGCAGTTTGATCCCTCGATGAGGATGCGGTTCCACCGCCACTCGGTCCACTCGTCGCTATGTGCTTCGGGAATCTCCGGAATGCGTACCGCCGGGTCGGGTGGGTTGCCCTCGTGGTCGTGCCAGACGAACAGCAGGCCGCCGCGTACGTCGGTGGTCCAGGCGCGGGTGCGGGCACGCTTGGGGGTGCGCTTGGCGTAGGGAACCAGCTTGCAACGGCCGTCGCCGCCCCAGCGCCAGTCGTGGAACGGGCAGGCCACCTCGTCACCCTTGATGGTGCCCATGGACAGATCGCCACCCATATGCCGGCAGTAGCCGTCGAGAACCTTGATGTCACCGTGCGAGTCGGCGAACACCACTAACTTGGTGCCGAACGCCTGGACCGAGTGCGGCTTGCCATCCTGAAAGTCTTTCGCGACGCCCAGGCAGTGCCAGCCGCGCGCGTAGCGGGTCGGCAGGTCGCCGGCATCGATCTCCCGGACGCCGACGTCGCTTGTGTCGGTAGTCATCCGCTGTCACCTCCAGATTGGGCTGCTAACTAGAACACGTTACAGTTTTGGGGTGGGGGAGCGCAACGATGGTGATCCTAACCACGGCATATGCACGATGCGGTATATGTAAACGATGCCGCTGTTTAGTTTCGAGGGTCGTACTCCGAAGGTCGACCCCACCGCTTTTGTGGCCCCAACGGCAACCCTGATCGGTGACGTCACCGTCGAGGCGGGCGCCTCGGTCTGGTTCAACGCGGTACTGCGCGGCGATTATGCCCCCGTGGTGATCCGTGAGGGCGCCAACGTCCAGGATGGATCCGTGCTGCACGCACCGCCAGGTATTCCGGTAGACATCGGTCCAGGCGCCACGGTCGCGCATCTGTGCGTCATCCACGGCGCCCATATCGGCTCGGAAGCACTAATCGCCAACCACGCCACGGTGCTGGACGGTGCCGTGATCGGGGCTCGTTGCATGGTCGCGGCGGGATCGCTGGTTGTTGGCGGCACTCAGATCGCGCCTGGAATGCTGGTGACCGGCACGCCGGCAAAGGTCAAGGGGCCGGTCGAGGGAACGGGAGCCGAAATGTGGGTCAACGTCAACCCGCAGGCTTATCGTGATCTGGCACAACGGCACATCGCCGGGCTGGACCCGGTGGAGGGATAAGCCGACGCGACCTGGCGTCGACAACCGATTGGACGTTGCAGATTATCGAGGACAGCGCGGCCCGGAGTTCACGAGATGCCCGACCGGGGCGCAAGGTGACACTGGTGACTCTGGCGGCGGTGGCCGCGGTGTTCGCCTGGTTGTTCGTCGGATATCTGCTCTGGGCGCGCAGCTACACCGATCTGATCGACCTGTTGGTGTACCGGGCCGGCGGCCACGCGGTGCTGACCGGTCACTCGATCTACGCGGCCGACTTCGCTGCGGCCAACCAATCTCCGAACGGGTTGTCCTTCACCTATCCGCCGTTCGCCGCCGTGGTCTTCGTGCCGCTGGCAATTGTTCCGGTGGGCGTCGCCAAGACGCTGATGCTGTTGCTCAACGCCACTGCAGCGTTGCTGCTTTTTACGCTGACTGTTGTTGCGACGCAAGGTAACTGGGGTCGACTTCGCAGCTGGCGCGCCTTGACCGCACCCATCTCGCCCAAAACAGCGGTCGTGCTGGTGTTCGCCGCGATCGTGTTCACCCTGAGCGTCCCGGTCGAGCACAACATGACCTACGGTCAGGTCAACCTGCTGTTGGCGGCCGCGGTCGCCCTGGACATCCTGCCCCCGTGGGTGCCGTGGCCGCGCGGACTGCTGGTCGGCGTCGCGGTGGCCATCAAGCTGACACCCGCGGTCTTCGTCGGATACTTCCTGGTAACTCGCGCGTGGCGGCCACTGGCGGTCTCGTTGGTGACGACCGTGCTGGCGGTGGTGGTGGGCTGGCTCGTCGCGCCCGCCGACACGGTGCGCTACCTGACCTCGACCGCGTTCGACCCAGCCAGGATCGGCGGGCTGGCCTACTCCTCGAACCAGTCGGTGCGGGGGATCGTCGAACGACTCCCCATGCTCGACTCGGTGCACGGCGCGGTCTGGGCGACCGCGACGGTGCTGGTGATAGTGCTGGCCGCGACGGCAATCGCGGTCAACCGGCAGCGCGGCGACACGGTCGCCGCGCTGCTGTCCGCCGCGTTTATCGGGCTGCTGTGCTCGCCGGTTTCCTGGGGTCACCACTGGGTGTGGCTGCCGGTGGCGGCGGTGTACTTCCTGATGCGCTGGGCGTCTTTGGGCGCGGCGCGCAACCTGATGGCCGGACTACTGATCGCGGCCATCTCGTTCTGGGCGCCATGGGCACACCTGCCGAACAGCGAAGACCGCGAACGCCTGTGGACTTCCGGCCAGCATCTACTGGGTAGCGTGTGGGGGATAACCGCGCTGGCGCTGTTGATTGTGTTCGCCCTGCGCGCCCGGAACCCGGTCCGCGCGAGCTAGACCTTGCGGGTAGAGGCGGCGGCCCTGTCCATCTCCCAGTAAGCCCGCAGCGCAACCATCTGGCCTGCGTCGTTCGCCCGATAGGTGAACACGCCCTCGGCGGTGGTCTGGTAGTCGCCGGTGGTGATCAGGATGTGCCCGACATTGGCTTCTTCGTTGCCGCACTGGTAGGTGTCTTTGAAGAAGAACTCGATCCTGGTGGTCGGCGCGATTGCCTTGTCCCAGAACACCGATATGGCATCGCGGCCCCGGTGGCCCTTGCCTTCGGGGTCGAACGCCGACGGCCCGATCGCATCTTCGGCGATCGCATCGTCGGCGAACACCGCCAACCAGGCGTCTTTGTCGCGGGCGGCGACCGCCTCGCGGGACCGACGCCCGGCCTCGTGCGCCGGATGGCTCACTTGTCCTGCCAACCCGAGTGAATGTAGGTGTCGGCGAAGCGCTTCAGCGAATCCTGCTTCTTTTCCAACGGCGCATCGAAACCGTGGCCGTCGAAAATCCACGGAATGGTGATGTAATCGGTCACCCCGATCTCAGCAAGCTCGCGATGGCCGTCCACACCGAACTTGTCGATACACACCGCCTGGAACTCAAAAGGCTGATCCGTACGGTTGTATTGGGCACGCAGTTCGTTGAGCTTGGTGATGGTTTCGGCCAGCTCGGCATGCGTCATCATCGCGCTGGTCCAGCCGTCGCCGATGCGCGCCGCACGCTTGAGCGCGACATCGGTGTGGCCGCCCACGTAGAACGGCACCGGCTCGCTGGGCGCCGGACTCATCTGCAGCCGGTCGAAATCGTAGAATTCGCCGTGGAATTCGACCATGCCGCCGGCTAGCACCAGCTTGATGACTTCGATCATCTCGTCCACACGTTTGCCGCGGCGCTGGTAGGGCACACCGCACCATTCGAATTCCTCGGGTGCCCAGCCGATTCCAACTCCGAAGCCGAACCGGTTGTTGGTCAGGTTGGCGACCGAGCCGACCTGGCGTGCCACCAGCAGCGGATTACGCGACCCGAGCTTCATCACGTTGGTGTAGAACCGCAGCTTAGAGGTGACCGCACCCATGGCGCCCGCCAGGATCAGCGGGTCGACCCAGGGCGTGTTCTCGTCGAACATTCGCTTGCCGTCGGCGGTGTAGGGGTAATCGACGGACTGCTTCTCGAAGTAAAAGATGGAGTCCGGCAGCGCGATCGAGTCGAACCCGACTTCCTCCGCCGTCTTGGCCAGTTCGATCAGCTGGTCGAGCTGGCCCATCGCGATACTGCACGTGTATTTCATTTGCCGGTCCGCTGTGGTTTGTCCTTGCCGACCACCCACATGGAGTAGTACTGCGAACCACCGCCGTAGGCGTGTCCCAACGCCTTTCGCGCGTTGGGCACCTGGTGGTCGCCGGCCTTGTCCATCACCTGAATCGCGGCCTCGGCGAAGCGGATCAGACCCGAGGCGCCGATCGGGTTGGACGACAGCACCCCGCCGGACGGGTTTACCGGCAGACGTCCACCGATCGCCGTCTCACCGGCCTCGGTAAGCTTCCAGCCTTCGCCTTCGGGAGCAAAACCCAAGCTCTCCAACCACATCGGCTCGAACCAGGAGAACGGCACATAAATCTCGGCGGCGTCGATCTCGTCGATAGGGCTGGTAATCCCGGCTCCCTGCCACAGAGCGGCGGCCGCGTCGCGGCTGGCCTGCGGGCTCACCTGGTCGCGTCCGGAGAACTGCAGCGGCTCGGTACGCAGCGCGGTGGCGTGTATCCAGGCCACCGGCTGTCCCTGTGCTAGACGGGCTTCGGCGCTCTCTTCGTTGCCGATCACCACGGCGGCGGCACCGTCTGACGACGGGCACGTCTCGTCGTAACGGATCGGGTCCCACAGCATGGGTGATTCCATCACCTTCTCGACGGTGATGTCTGGCTGATGTAGATGCGCCAACGGGTTACGCGCCCCGTTGAGCCGGTCCTTGACCGCGACCATTGCGCCGATGTGGTTCGGTGCGCCCGAGCGGCGGATGTATGACCGGACGTGCGGCGCGAAATAGCCGCCCGCGCCCGCGCCAACCGGTTTGATGAACGGAATCGGAATCGACAACGCCCACATGGCATTCGACTCCGACTGCTTCTCCCACGCCATCGCCAGCACGCGGCGGTACTTACCCGACTGCACCAGACTGGCGGCCACGATCGCGGTGGACCCGCCAACCGAGCCGGCCGTGTGCACCCGGATCAAGGGCTTGCCGGTAGCGCCCATCGCGTCGGACATGAACAGCTCGGGCATCATCACGCCCTCGAAGAAATCGGGTGCCTTACCGACCACGACCGCGTCGATGTCGTCGAAGGTAGACCCCGAGTCTTCCAATGCGCGGTCGATCGCCTCGCGCACCAGGCCGTTCATCGATACGTCTTTACGTTTGGCGACGTACTTGGTTTGCCCGGTGCCCAGCACCGCGGCTAGGTTTGCCCCTGCGCCGGCCATCAGTTCTGTCCTTCCATGACCGCGATCAGATTTTGTTGCAACGCAGGCCCGCTGGTGGCATGCGCCAGCACCCGGCCTGCCGATCCGTTCCAGATATGTTGTGCGGCAAAGCCGATGCGCTCTAGGCCGGCGACGAACATTGGGTTCGCGGCCAAGGCACCGCCGGACGGATTCACCTTGGTTTTACCGGTCAACCCGATCGCCTCGGTCAGGATCAGATGCTGGTGGGTGAACGGCGCGTGGATCTCGGCGACGTCGATCGTGTCATTGCCATTCTTGGCGGCCCTGGCCGACGCGGCGGTGGACGGCGACACCGTCAGGTCGCCGCGCAACCCGAGCGCTGGCGTCTCGATGCGATGCTCGATCCCCGTTATCCAGGCCGGGTTTTCGCGCAATTCTCGCGCCCGGTCACCGGCCGCGAGGACGATCGCCGCGGCACCGTCGGTGATCGGGGCGATGTCATGGCGTCGCAGCGGGTCGTTGAAGAACGGCCGGGACAGCAGCTCATCGATGCTCTTGGCTGGCTTCTCCGAGTCGTTGCGCTCCGATTGCGCGAACGAGTCGAGGGCCACCTGCGCCATCTGCCCGGCAGTCCACTTGCCGGATTCCAGGCCGACTCGGGCCTGCAGGCCCGCCAACGACACCGAGTCAGCCCACAGCGGTGCGACGGTGTAGGGGTCGGTCTGCCGGGTCAGGATCTGGCGCAGGATTCCCGCCGAGGACTTACCGAATCCGTAGACCAGCGCGGTCTCCACTTCGCCAGTGAGGATCTTGATGTAAGCCTCGTAAAGTGCCCAGGCCGCGTCCATTTCGACGTGCGACTCGTTGATCGGGGGCACGGCCCCGATCGAGTCGATCGCCGAGATGAAGGAGAATGCCCGTCCGGCAAGGTAATCCGAGGATCCCGAACACCAGAAGCCGATGTCGGCCTTGGTGATGCCCAAGTCGTCGTACAACTCGGCGAAGCACGGCATCAGCATCTCGACCCCGTTGGTGGTGCCGTCGGTGCGGCGGACATGCGGAGCGTGGGCAAAGCCGACTACCGCAACGTTGCGATCACTCATGTGCTGGGCCCTTTACAGGTGGTGCTTGTAGGTGTCGTATTCGGCGTCCGGTTCGCCGGTGGGCCGGAAGTATTCGATGTTGTCGATGCCGAAGCCCCACTCCTCGCGGGGCTTCCACACCGCCTCCACCCGCATGCCCATTCGGACCTCGTGCGCATCGATGTCGGAAACCAGGTGCAGGAACGGGATATCGGCGCCGTCGAGCAGCACGTAGGCCGCCACATAGGGGGGCTTGATCCGCTGGCCCTGGAACGGGATGTTGATGATCGCGAACGTCGTCACGATGCCCTTATCCGGTAGCTCGACGAAGTCCGTGGTCGGCAGGCCGGTGGCTGGGTCCGCCCCGTGGGGTGGAAAGTAGACCTTGCCCGATTCGCCCGTCTTCGCCCCGATCAGCTTGCCCTGTGCGATCGCTCGCAGGTAGGCGCTCTCCTCATGCGAGGCGGTGTGCTGGATGGTCAACGAGACCGGCGTGACGATCATGGTGACCGGGTCCTGCTCGGACGGCGGCCCTTCGGGCTCGGCATCTTCACCGGGCACGAAGTAGGCGATGTCGGTGATCGCCCCCAGCGTCTCGTCGGCCCAGTGCACCCGCACCCGGTCGCCGGTCTTGATGGCGTCCGGCGAGCCCACATCTACGGCGTGGATCAATGGGGTGTCGGCGCCGTCGAGCTTTATCAGCGCCCACGCGAACGGGCGGTCCAGCGGTTCACCGCCGAGCGGCTCGGGCTGCCAGGTCCAGGACACCACGGTCCCGACGCTGGCCACCGGTACCATCTCGCCAAGCGGCTCATAGGTGACCGGGTCATATTCCGGAGGCGGCACATGCACCCGGCCATCGGAGCCGCGTACTCCCAGAACGCGGCGCTCACGCAGTGCGGTGAAGAACTTCCCTAGCGTGGGACCCACCGAACGGGTGTAGTCGAAGGACAATGTCAACGGCGCGGAGAGAGGCGGCTCAGGGTGATCGATCAGGGCTGGGCCGCTCGAACTGGCTGTCACGCCTTCGAGTAGAACAGGTTCTAAGAATGGTTTCAACATCGGTTTGGGAGAGGCGCGTATGAAGCTCGGTCTGCAACTCGGTTATTGGGGCGCCCAGCCGCCGGAGAACCACGCGGAACTTGTCGCAGCCGCCGAAGAGGCCGGATTCGATGCGGTGTTCACCGCGGAGGCGTGGGGGTCGGACGCCTACACACCGCTGGCCTGGTGGGGGCGGGAGACGCAGCGGGTGCGGTTGGGCACCTCGGTAGTGCAGCTGTCTGCGCGCACCCCGACGGCCTGCGCGATGGCGGCGCTGACCCTGGACCATCTGTCCGGTGGTCGGCACATCCTGGGGCTGGGCGTGTCCGGACCCCAGGTGGTCGAGGGTTGGTATGGGGCCAAGTTTCCCAAGCCGCTGGCGCGCACCCGCGAATACATCGACATCGTGCGCCAGGTGTGGGCACGGTCCGCTCCGGTGACTAGCAACGGACCCCACTACCCGCTGCCACTGAAAGGCGAGGGCACAACGGGTTTGGGCAAGCCGCTAAAGCCGATCACGCACCCGTTGCGGGCCGACATCCCAATCATGCTGGGTGCCGAGGGACCCAAGAATGTTGCCCTGGCCGCCGAAATCTGCGACGGCTGGCTGCCCATCTTCTACTCACCGCGGATGGCCGACACCTACAACGAATGGCTCGACGAGGGGTTCGCCAGACCGGGCGCCCGGCGCTCGCGGGAGAACTTCGAAATCTGCGCCACGGCGCAGGTGGTGGTCACCGACGACCGGCCGGCGACCTTCGCCGCGGTAAAGCCGTTCCTGGCGCTCTACATGGGTGGCATGGGTGCCGAGGACACCAACTTCCACGCAGACGTCTACCGTCGGATGGGCTACGCCGAGGTCGTCGACGAGGTCACCAAACTGTTCCGGTCCGACCGCAAGGACGACGCCGCCAAGGTGATTCCCGACGAACTCGTCGACGACGCGATGATCGTCGGCGACCTGGACTACGTGCGTAAGCAAATCGAGGTCTGGGAGGCGGCCGGCGTCACCATGATGGTGGTCGGTGCTCGCAGCGTTGAGCAGGTACACGACCTCGCAGCGCTGACCTGACGGGGTGGCTTGCGGGGCCGTTAGAACACGTTCTAGATTGGCCCGATGGGCTCAAAGGGGACGTGCGTCGTCGAACGACATCTCCACGTTGGCAACCGACTGCGTCATCAACGCCCGCTTGGGCAGGCCGAGCGCGGCCAGCTCCTTCCCGTAAGGATGGTCGCCGAGTCTTATGCGGGCACCGCCGAGCCGGGTTCGGGCGCCCGTCGTCGTCATCGTCGAGGAGGTCTCCCGGGTGACGCCGTCCAGGTGGGAGTAGGTCGTCAGGGTCTGGGCCTTCATCGCCGGGTGCGGCAGGCCGGGGCTGAACTCGATCCCGGCGATCAACTGGCCCTCGGCGCTCACGTCGAAGGTGAACTTGCGGCCTTCGTGGACGTTGAAGTCCGCCATGATCTTCGGGTAACCCCAGATCGTGCGGCCGGCCTCGAGGGTGAATTCCTGATCGACCGGCAGGCGGTGGATGAACGTCGCGGCATTGGCCATCGCGCGGAAGCCCTTGGCGTGGGTGCCCGGCCGGTTCACCAGGAACGCGGTGCCGTACTCGTGGTAGCGGCCCAGGTCGCCGTCGATGTAGCGCACCAACAACTGCAGCACAATCGCGCGACCGGGCAGGTATTCGAAGACCTGCAGGCCGCTGTAGTCGATCAGCCGCTGGGCGGCTTTGGCGTCGACCGAGAACATCGCGGAGTGCTGGTCGGCTTTGCGGATGACCACCGGCATGGTGAGGACGGTTCCGGCGATGGTGTGTTGCGAGACAGACATGGGGCTTACTGTAATGGGCTCGAGGCAGAAAACTGGAGGCTGTAGATGACTTCGACAATCCCCGACACGATCCTCAACATCGACCTGGCCGACGGCAACTTCTACGCCGACGGGGTGGGGGCGCGGGAAGCGTATCGCTGGATGCGGTTGAACCAGCCCATCTTTCGTGATCGCAACGGATTGGCCGGTGCCACAACGTATCAGGCCATCCTCGACGCCGAACGCAATCCGGAGTTGTTCTCCAGCACCGGTGGGATCCGGCCCGACCAGCCGGGCATGCCATACATGATCGACATGGACGACCCGGCCCATCTGGTGCGCCGCAAGTTGGTCAATGCGGGCTTCACCCGCAAACGGGTGAAGGACAAGGAAGCCGCGATCGGCGAACTGTGCGACACGCTGATCGACGCGGTGTGTGAACGCGGCGAGTGTGACTTCGTTCGCGACATCGCCGCGCCGCTGCCGATGGCGGTGATCGGCGACATGCTCGGTGTGCTGCCCGCGGACCGGGAGATGCTGCTGAAGTGGTCCGACGACCTGGTGTGCGGGCTGTCGTCGCACATCGACCCGACGTCGGCAGAATTCCAGACGGTAATGGAAGCGTTCGCCGGCTACACCGCGTTCACCATGGACTTGATCGGCAAGCGCCGCGCCGAGCCCACCGACGACCTCTACTCGATCCTCATCAACGCCGAGGTCGAGGGCCAGCGGATGTCGGACGACGAGATCGTCATGGAGACGCTGCTGATCCTGATCGGCGGCGACGAGACCACCCGGCACACGTTGAGCGGGGGAACCGAGCAGCTGGTACGCAACCGTTCGCAGTTTGCCGACCTGGTGGCCGACCCGTCGTTGCTGCCAGGTGCCATCGAGGAGATGCTGCGCTGGACGTCGCCGGTGAAGAACATGTGCCGGACGTTGACCGCTGATGCGGAATTCCACGGAACTTCGTTGACCGCCGGTGAAAAGATCATGCTGCTGTTCGAGTCGGCGAACTTCGACGAGTCCGTCTTCGAGGAGCCGGAGAAGTTCGATATTCGCCGAAACCCCAATTCGCACTTGGCTTTCGGCTTCGGGACGCACTTCTGCATGGGCAATCAGCTGGCCCGGCTGGAGCTGTCCATGATGACTGAACGCGTGTTGCGGCGGCTGCCTGATCTGCGGTTGGCGGACGAGTCTGCCCTGCCGCTGCGGCCGGCCAACTTCGTGTCCGGGCTGGAGTCGATGCCGGTGGTGTTCACGCCGAGCGCGCCGCTGTTGCGTTAAGGGAGATGTTCGGCACGTTTACCGGCAGGTAGCCGAGTCTTAGATTCCAGAGATATTCTGGTTGTAGTGCCATCGCCCACAACAACCTGGGGGTGAATAGCGATGCCACGATCGAAGAGTATTTATCGACTACTTGGTGGATCGGTCGTCTGCGCGGCCGTAGCCTTCGGCGCGGTGGCCATCGGTGGCCTCACCGCAACAGCGACTGCCAGCCCGGCCATGCCAGCAGCCGCCGCCGCACCGGCGATGTGGATGCCGGGGCCGGGCGGCCCCGGACCTGGTCCCGGTGGACCTGGTCCGGACTGGGGTGCCCCTGGTCCCGGCTGGGGAGCTCCCGGACCAGCACCGGGATGGGGGCCTGGGCCAGGTCCCGGGCCGGGCTGGGGACCCGCACCGGGTTGGGGGCCGCCAGGCCCGGCTCCGTGGGGGCCGCCGATTCCGCCTCCGGGGCCAGTTCCCGTACCGATCCCGCCTATTCCGGGAATCCCCGGTATCCCACCCATTCCCGGCATACCGGGATTGTGACCGCGGACATGATTCGCCGCTGACCGGGGCGGGGTGCGCGTCGGCAGCGCGGTCTAGCGATTTTTGAACTGCGGCGTCCGCTTCTCGGCGAACGCCCGCGGTCCCTCTTTGGAATCCTCGGACAGGAACACTGGAATACCGTTGGCCGTGTCGGGCTTGAATGCCTCGTTTTCGTGCATGCCCTCGGTCTCGCGGATGGTTTTCAGGATCGCCTGCACCGCCAGGGGACCGTTGTTGGAGATCACCTCGGCGATCTCGAGTGCCTTACTTAGCGCCTGCCCATCCGGAACGACATGACCGATCAGGCCGATCTCCTTGGCCTCGGCGGCGCTGATGTGGCGACCCGTCAGCAGCAGGTCGCACGCCACCGTGTAAGGGATCTGGCGAACCAGGCGCACGGCGGATCCGCCCATCGGGTACAGGCTCCACTTCGCCTCGGAAATGCCGAACTTTGCGCTCTCGCCGGCCACGCGGATGTCGGTGCCCTGCAGAATTTCGGTACCGCCGGCGATCGCCGGCCCCTCGACGGCCGCGATCAACGGCTTGGTCAGCCGCCGGCCTTTGAGCAGCGCGTCAATCCGTGACGGGTCGTAGCTGCCGTCTTTGAACGAGTCGCCCGGTGGTTTTGCGGTTGCTGTCTTGAGGTCCATCCCGGCGCAGAAGTAGCCACCGGCTCCGGTGAGTACGCAGACGCGGATGTCCGGATCGTTGTCGACACGGTCCCACGCCTCCACCATGATCTGCATCATCTCGGTGCTCAGCGCGTTACGGCGGTGCGGCCGATTCATCGTCACGATCAAGGTGTGACCCCGCTGCTCGACCAGCGCGTCCGGTCCAGAATCGTTTGCTGGCGTCTCAGACACTACAACCGCCTTCCGTGCGAGATTGGGCATCAGCTTGTAAAGAAATGTAACACGTTCTAATTTGGTGGCCGTGGCCCTGAATATTGCTGACCTCGCCGAGCACGCCATCGACGCTGTGCCCGACCGTGTAGCCCTCATCTGCGGTGACGAGCAGTTGACCTACGCCCAACTCGAAGAGAAGGCCAACCGCCTCGGGCACTACCTGATCGACCATGGGGTGCGAAAGGGCGACAAGGTAGGCCTGTACTGCCGCAACCGCATCGAGATCGTGATCGCGATGCTCGGCATCATCAAAGCGGGCGCCATCCTGGTCAATGTCAACTTCCGCTATGTCGAGGGCGAGTTGCGGTACCTGTTCGAGAACTCCGACATGGTTGCGCTGGTGCACGAACGCCAGTACTCCGACCGGGTCGCCAATGTGTTGCCGGAGACCCCGAACGTCAAGACGATCCTGGTGGTCGAGGACGGCTCCGACAACGACTTTGAGCGTTACGGCGGCGTCGAGTTCTACTCGGCGATCGCCGCAGGGTCCCCAGAGCGGAACTTCGGCGAGCGGAGTGCCGACGACATCTACCTGCTTTACACCGGCGGCACCACCGGTTTCCCCAAGGGCGTGATGTGGCGCCACGAGGACATTTACCGAGTGCTTTTCGGCGGAACGGACTTCGCCACAGGCGAATTCGTCAAGGACGAGTACGACCTCGCCAAGGCCGCGGCCGCTAATCCGCCGATGGTCCGCTACCCGATCCCGCCGATGATCCACGGTGCCACCCAATCAGCCACCTGGATGTCGCTGTTCAGCGGCCAAACCACAGTGCTAGCACCGGAATTCAACGCCGACGAAGTGTGGCGCACAATCCACACGCACAAGGTGAACCTGTTGTTCTTCACCGGTGACGCGATGGCCCGCCCGCTGCTCGACGCCCTGCTGGCACACCAGGACGCAGGCAACGAATACGACCTGTCATCGCTGTTTCTGCTCGCCAGCACCGCCGCGCTGTTCTCGCCGAGCATCAAGGAGAAGCTCCTTGAGCTGTTGCCCAACCGGGTGATCACCGACTCGATCGGCTCCTCGGAGACCGGGTTTGGCGGCACCAGCATCGTCGCCAAGGACGCGCCGCACAGCGGCGGCCCGCGGGTCACCATCGACCACCGCACCGTCGTCCTCGACGACGAGGGCAACGAGGTTAAGCCCGGCTCCGGCGTCCGCGGCTTCATCGCCAAGAAGGGCAACATCCCCGTCGGCTACTACAAGGACGAGAAGAAGACCGCCGAGACGTTCAAGACCATCAACGGCGTGCGCTACGCCATCCCCGGCGACTACGCACTGGTCGAAGAGGACGGCAGCGTCACCATGCTGGGACGCGGCTCGGTGTCGATCAACAGCGGCGGCGAGAAGATCTACCCCGAAGAGGTCGAGGCGGCATTGAAGGGCCATCCCGACGTGTTCGACGCGCTGGTGGTTGGCGTGCCCGACCCGCGCTACGGACAGCACGTCGCGGCCGTCGTGCAAGCGCGCGAGGGTGTCCGCCCGTCGCTGGTCGAACTGGACAAGTTCGTACGCTCGGAAATCGCGGGATACAAAGTGCCGCGCAGTCTTTGGTTCGTCGACGAGGTAAAACGCTCACCCGCCGGCAAGCCGGACTACCGCTGGGCCAAGGAGCAGACCGAGGCCCGGCCAGCCGACGACGTGCACGCCGCGCACGTAAGCGCCTGACATAGCCCGGCGTTAGCCCGGGGCACCAGCTGTGCCCCGGGCGCCGGTGTGCCCGGCCGTGCCGTCGACGCCGTCGGCGCCGTGCTCGCCCACGTGCGTCGTAACACCGGCCGTCCCCGGCGCACCCCCGGTTCCGCCGTCGCCGCCCGAGCCGCCGACGCCGCCGAAGCCCGCGTCGCCGCCGGAGCCGCCGGCAGCTTGACCCGTGGGTCCCAAACCACCGGCCCCGCCCTGGCCGCCGTTCCCGCCGCGGCCGCCATCGGCGCCGTTTCCACCGGCACCGCCATCGCCGCCGTTGCCGCTCACGGCAGTGGACGCGGCGGGGCCACCGTCGCCGCCGTTGCCTCCGTTGCCGCCGGCCGCGCCGATTCCGCCGGTGCCGCCCTCACCCCCGGCGCCCCCGACGCCACCGACCGCACCGGTGAGATCGCCGACGGTCCCGGCGTTTCCGCCGGCGCCGCCAGCACCGCCGGTGCCGCCGGTGCCGCCGATGCTGTTCGCTCCGCCAGCATCGCCACCGTGGCCACCGGTTCCGCCGTTGCCGCCGGGCTCGTAGGCGCTGTAGCTGAGCCCGCCGGTCCCGCCGTTTCCACCGTTTCCACCGACGCCCCCGTCGCCGCCGTTCCCGCCATTGCCGGCCGTGTGGTAGAAGTCGATATCAAAGGCGGCCGGGCTGTTGACATCTCCGCCGTCGCCACCGTTGCCGCCGTTTGCGCCGTCGCCACCCTTCCCGCCGTCGCCCCCGCGGCCACCCTGGCTGGGGAAGTTGTTGGGCACGGTACGGTCGGCGTCGCCGCCCCGCCCACCGTTTCCACCGTTCGCGCCGGTGCCGCCGTCTCCGCCGCTGCCGCCGTTGCCGCCGGTGGCGGTGATCATGTTCCCGCTGGTGCCGGTACCACCGTTGCCGCCGTTGCCACCTCGTTGACCGACCGTTACGCCGTCGCCGCCATCCTCGCCATTGGTACCCCAGGGGATGCCGGCCTTGCCATCAGCGCCGTCGGCGGCCGAGTCGATGAATATCTGCGGTGGATTGACGCCGTTCCCGCCGGTGCCGCCCTGTCCGCCGGAGCCGCCGGTCCCGCCGTTGCCGACAACGCCCGCCTTGCCTTGGACGCCGCCGCCCGCACCGCCCGCACCGGCAAGGCCGCCGTTGCCGCCGTTGCCGCCCACCCCGCCCCGGCCACCGTCACCGCCGGTGGCGTGCACCGCGGTACCAGTGCTGGTGCCGCCGGTGCCGCCCTGTCCGCCATTACCTGCCTTGCCGCCGTTGCCACCTTGGCCACCGCCGATACCGCCGACGCCGTCGCCACCCTTGCCGCCGTTTCCCCCGTTGCCGCCCTGTCCGCCGTTGCCCCCGGTACCGCCAGTGCTGCCGTCGGTGGTGTCAATGCCGCGGGCCCCGAAAGCGCCCTGTCCGCCGGCGCCGCCGTTCCCTCCGGTGCCGCCCCTGCCGACGCTGCCGGCGGTACCGTTTGTGCCCCCGTCGCCGCCGGCACCGGCGTTGCCGCCATCCCCGCCTGCGCCACCGTTGCCGCCCCAGGCGCCGTCGGTGGTGCCGGCCCCGCCTCGTGCGCCCTCCCCGCCCTTGCCCCCAACTCCGCCGTCTCCGCCCTTGCCGCCGGAACCGGCCTGTCCACCGGCACCGGCGTTGCCGCCGTTGCCCCCAGCGCCGCCGTTGCCCCCGGCCTGACCGGCGGCTCCGCCGTCGTTACCGCGGACACCATCGCCCCCTTGACCGCCATTGCCGCCGACCCCGCCGGTGCCGCCACCCGCACCTCCCGCGCCACCCCGGCCGCCGTTGCCGCCGGCGAAGCCCGAGGCTCCGGCCGCGCCGGGCGTGGCACCCGACTTGCTTCCGGGCCCGCCGCCACCACCGTTGCCGCCCTTGCCGCCATTACCCCCGGCGCCGAGTTCACCCCGGTCGCCGCTCGTGCCGCCGGTTCCGCCGCTGCCAGCCTCACCGCCGAGCCCGCCGGCACCCGCGTCGCCACCCGCGCCACCCTTGCCGCCGTCCCCGCCGACGCCGGTGTCGTTTGCGAAGCCGGATCCGCCGTTACCGCCGTAACCGCCGTTGCCGCCCGCACCGCCCAGGCCGCCGCTGCCGTTGGTGCCGCCGACGCCGGAATTGCCACCCTGGCCGCCTTTGCCGCCCTTGCCGCCGGCGAAACCGTCGGTGCCGTCGGCGCCGGTATTGGACGCCGCGCTGGTGCCGTTGCCGCCGTTCCCGCCCTTGCCGCCGGTTCCGCCGGTTCCGCCGGTTCCGGCGTCGCCGTGGGCTCCCTCGGCACCGCCTTGCCCGCCGGTGCCGACCGCTCCGCCCGCGCCGCCCTGACCGGCGTCTCCGCCGCGGCCTCCGGCGCCACCGTCGTGGCCGATGCCGCCGGAGTTGGCGGCACCCGACCCGCCCGTTCCCCCGGCCCCACCCCTCCCACCGGTGCCGCCCTGGCCGCCGGTGCCGTTGGTGCCGCCCGCGCCGGTGTTGCCGCCCGCCCCACCCTCGCCGCCGTTTCCGCCAGCGAACCCGTTATTGCCCGGTGCGGCGGAGCCTGCGGCGGCGTCGGTGCCGTTGCTCCCAATGCCGCCGTCGCCGCCGCGGCCGCCGGTGCCGCCGGTGCCGGCGTTGCCGACGACGCCGCCCTGGCCGCCGGTGCCGGCCGCGCCGCCGAGGCCGGCGTTGCCGCCTGCGCCGCCCTTTCCGCCGTCGGTGCCGATGCTGTTCGCAGCGGCCGCACCCCCGCCGCCGCCTTTACCGCCGATGCCGCCGTTGCCGCCGTTGCCGCCCGAGCCATTGATTCCGCCGGCCACCGCGTTCCCACCGGCACCGCCGTTGCCGCCGGCACCGCCGGCGAATCCGTCACCGCCGGCGGATGCGGCGCCGGCGTTTGTGCCGGCCAGTCCGTTGCCACCGTTGCCGCCCGTGCCGCCGGTGCCAGCGGTGCCGGCGCTGCCCGCTTGGCCGGCGACGCCGAACAACCCGCCCGCGGCTCCGCCGGCGCCGCCGTGGCCGGACACACCGCCCTGGCCGCCCGGCCCGCCGGTGCCCCCGACACCACCGAGCCCGGCGATTGCGCCGTCGGCGCCGGTTCCCCCGACACCGCCGGTACCGCCCGCGCCCGCCGCCCCACCGTGCCCACCCGGGCCAAGTAGCAGCGCACCGTGGCCACCGGCTCCGCCGTCACCGCCAACGCCACCGGTGCCGCCCGTAGCGCCGGTTGCGCCGTTGCCGCCGGGACCGCCCATGCCGCCGGCGCCGCCGGCACCACCGCGGGCCAGCAGACCGCCACCGCCGCCGGTCCCGCCGTGTCCGCCGTCGCCGCCGGTTCCGCCGCCGTCCGTCCCTGGATCTCCGGCGCCCCCGGCCCCGCCAGCGCCACCCGCCCCGAACAACCACTCCGCCCGTCCTCCGGCCCCGCCGGTGCCCCCGCCGGAGCCACCGGTGCCCCCCGCTCCGCCACCGCCCCAGAGCAGGCCGCCGTTACCTCCCGCACCGCCCGTGCCACCGCCGGAGCCGCCGGTTCCGCCGGGACCTCCGACGCCGAGCAGCCATCCGCCGTGGCCACCCGCTCCGCCGCTACTGCCCGCGCCGCCGGTGCCGCCGGCGCCGCCGCGGCCGAGCAGTCCCGCCGACCCGCCAGAGCCGCCGGCCTGTCCGGCGGCGCCGGCAGCCCCGTTCCCGCCGTTGCCGAACAGCCAGCCGCCGTCCCCACCGTTGCCACCGGGCGTGGTGGCGTCGGCGCCGTTGCCGAACAGGGGCCGTCCGAAGATGGCGGGTTGGTCGATAGCGGCGGCCGACGCGGCTTCGGTGGTCGAGTAGGCCGCCGCGGCGGTGCTCAGCGCGCTGGTGAGTTGCTGGTGAAATGCGGCGGCTTGGGCGCTGACCGCTTGATAGACGCTGCCGTGCGCACCGAATAGCGCGGCAATCTGCGCCGACACCTCGTCGGCAGCCGCTGCCGCCAGGTTGGTGGTGGACCTCGCGGCCGCGGCATTTGCTTGATGCAGGGCGGACCGCATCTCGTTCAGGTTCTCCGTCGCAGTCGCGATCAGATCGGGTGAGGCGAGGAGGAACGACATCACGCGGCTCCGGTCCTTGTGGAGTTTGATTCTAGAATCGACGTTTCCGGCAAGGTGCCGAATTTCTGCAATCCCGCTGTGCGCGTGGCGCTTTCCGTCGTATCAACCCAGCCGCCGGGCTTGGTCGCAGGCTGGCGTCTACAGTCGCGTTCGTGAGCGACTTCGTCAAGCGCCGGGTGGGGGCGCCACAGGGTTTCTTCGCATGGGAGGCCGCCGGATTGCGCTGGCTCGCCGAAGTCGACCGCGGCGTGCCGTGTGCGCGGGTGGTGTCGGTGGACGCGGCCAGCCTGAGGCTGCAACGCCTTGAATCGGTGCGCCCGAGCGTCGATGCGGCGCGGGTGTTCGGCAGCCGGTTGGCCCTCACCCACGATGCGGGAGCAGCGGCCTTCGGCGCCGGACCCGACGGTTGGGACGGCCCCGGATTTTTCGGGCCACTGGCCCAACCGTTGCCGATGTCGCTGCGTCGACACAGGCGATGGGGGCAGTTCTACGCCGACGAGCGACTGGTCCCGATGGCCGAGCGGGCTGGCGGGCGACTCGACGGCGGCACCCGCGACGCCGTCGATGCCGTCGTACGGCGTTGCCGCACAGGCGACTTCGACGACGACGACCAGCCGGCCCGGCTGCACGGCGACTTGTGGAGCGGCAACGTGATGTGGACGCAGGACGGGGTGGTGCTGATTGACCCCGCCGCGCACGCGGGTCACCGCGAGACCGACCTGGCGATGCTGGCGTTGTTCGGCTGCCCACACTATGAGGCGGTGATCGCCGGCTACCAGCACGTGCGGTCGCTGCGGGCCGGCTGGCAGGATCGGGTGGCGTTGCACCAGCTGTTCCCGCTGCTCGCCCACGTCGTGCTGTTCGGTGGGGGATACGCCAGTCAGACACACGCTGCGGCGTGCTCCGCGCTGGGCAAGTGACCGGGCGGGTGCCGCCGGGACTGGTGCTGGATCTAGAGTCGAACCGCGATGACGATCGACGTGTGGATGCAGCATCCAACTCAGCGCTTCCTGGGCAGCGAGGTTCTGGCCGAATATAGCGGTGCTGCAACAGCTTTGACGGCCTTGGCGGGTGAGCTAGTGTTACCCGGCCGGTAGCGACGGCGGCCGAGGTCGTCTGCGCGCTGCTGCCGCAGCGGGCCATTGTGGTCGACGAATCCAACACCTCGGGTTTGCCGCATCCGGCGGCCACCGCCGGCGCCCCGGCGCATTTCGGGTTTGTGGACCCAGGCGCGCGAGAAGCTCGACGTCACCACCGTGATGTGCAACAACGGCAAGTACGACATCCTGCGGTTGGAGCTGCAGCGGGTCGGTGCCGGATCCACACCCGGCCCCAAGGCTCTCGATCTACTCGACATATCGCTCCCCACAATGGATTTCGTAAAGATCGCGGTGGGATGGCCGGACTCAGGTGACGTAACCGTCCTGGCCGGGGCTGCCGTCCGAGCCGCTAATGCCATTGGAGGTGCCGCCGGCGCCGACACCGCCGTCACCGCCGTCACCACCCCCGCCGCGGGCTCCGCCGGGCGAGCCAATGCCGTTGCCGCCGTTGCCGCCGTTGCCACCCGAGCCGCCATTGCCACCTTGGTCGTATTGCGAGTCACCGCCCTCGCCGCCGGTGCCGCCATTGCCGCCGTCGCCACCCTTGCCGCCGGTTCCGCCCACGCTGGGATGGCCGCCGGTGCCGCCGTTGCCGCCGTTGCCGCCGTTGCCTCCGATGCCGCCATCCGTGGCACCCAACCCGGTCCCGCCCTGGCCGCCGGTGCCGCCGGTGCCGCCGCGTCCCGCGTCGCCGCCATTGCCGGGCGCACCGCTGCCAGCACCGCCATTGCCGCCGTTGCCGCCGTCGCCGCCGTTGCCGCCAGGCGAACCCGATCCGCCGGTGCCGCTCGCACCTTGTTGTCCGGTCCCGCCGGTTCCGCCATCACCGCCGTCGCCGCCACTGCCGTTGGTGCCGCCCAGTGCTGCCGATCCACCCGCGCCGCCGTTGCCACCGTGGCCGCCCTCGGCGCCGTTTATGCCGTTGCCGCCGCTACCGCCGGTCCCGCCGTCGCCACCGACGCCGGCGTTACCGTCGACGCCGCCGTTGTTGGCCACGCCGCCCGCACCGGCGTCACCGCCGCTGCCACCCCGGCCGCCGGTGCCAGCGACGCCACTGATGCCATCCGCGCCGGTGCCGCCGTCGCCGCCGGTACCGCCGTTGCCCCCGAGGCCGCTGGCGACGCTGCCGTTTCCGCCGGTGTTGAGGCCACCCATGCCGCCAGCGCCACCGCGACCCCCGTCGCCACCCACTCCGCCGGCTTGACTCGTGTGGCCATTCCCGTTGCTGCCGCGGCCGCCGTCGCCGCCGTCGCCGCCGGTACCCGCGGCACCACCGAGAGCGGTCGCGCCGGCACCAGAACCGGCGTTGCCGCCGCCGCCGCCGTCGCCGCCCGCTCCGCCGTGACCGCCTGCGGCGCCGAGAAGGTACGGCTCCGCGTATGCGCCGTCGCCCCCGTTACCACCGCGGCCACCCGCGCCACCGTTGCCGTTGGTGCCGCCGACCCCCGCCTTGCCGCCATCACCGCCGCGGCCACCCCAGCCGCCGTCCAGGCCGTCGTTGGCGCTGCCGGCGGCGGCGCTGGCACCGGTCCCGCCAGTACCGCCCTGACCGCCGTTGCCGGCGGTACCGGCGAAGCCCTGCGCCCCGCCGACGTTCGCGTCACCGCCCGCACCCGCGTCGCCGCCGGTACCGCCCATGCCACCGGTCCCGGCGGGGCCGAGGACGCCCGCTCCACCCATGCCGCCGGTACCCCCTAAGCCGCCGTTACCACCGTTAGCGCTGGTGACGCTGCTAACGCCGCCGGTATTGAGTCCGCCCCTGCCACCTTGTCCGCCCTGGCCTCCGTCGCCGCCGTCGCCGCCGTCGTAGTGCGCGTCACCGTTACCGCCACGCCCTCCGATGCCGCCGTCGCCCCCCAGGCCGCCGGCACCGCCAGTTCCGTTAGCGCCACTGCCCATCCCGGCGTTTCCTCCGTCGCCGCCGTTGCCGCCGTTGCCGCCGTAACCTCCGGTGCCGCCCGAGGTCACGACGCCGTTGGTGCCGATTTTCCCGTCTCCCCCGTTACCGCCGCTGCCGCCAGCGCCGCCGTTGCCGTTGGTGCCGCCGGCACCGGCGTTACCGCCGTCGCCGCCCTGACCACCAGCTCCGCCGTAGAACCCGTTCTGGCCGAGGTTCGGCCCGTCGTTGCCCTTTCCGCCGGCGCCGCCGTTACCACCGTCGCCCGCCCAGCCGGCGTTACCGTCGATGCCGCCGATGTTCGCGACCCCGCCTGCCCCGGCGTCGCCCCCAACGCCTCCATTTCCGCCGGTGCCCGCGTTGGTGGAGGTGCCGGCACCACCGGTGCCGCCACCTCCACCGTGGCCGCCATTTCCGCCTGTTCCGCTGGCGACACTGGTGACGGTGCTCCCCGAGGGGGAGTTGAGGCCGCCAACACCGCCTTGGCCGCCGCGGCCACCGGCGCCGCCCTGTCCGCCGGTTTGGTTGAGGGCGCCGTCGCCGCCCCGGCCTCCGGCCCCTCCGTCGCCGCCGGTGCCGGCCGCGCCGCCGCTGGCGACCGCGCCGGCGCCCGAGCCGGCGATACCACCGGCGCCCCCATTACCGCCGTCGCCGCCCTGTCCGCCGGTCCCACCGAACCCGTTGGCAGCCGCCATGCCGGCACCGCCGTTACCCCCGTTGCCGCCATTCCCGCCGGCTCCGTTTGTGCCGCCCGCACCGGCGTAGCCGCCATTTGCACCCAGGCCACCTTCACCGCCTTGGTAGCCCGCCTGGCCCGAAGCGGTGCCCGCGGCACCGTTGCCGCCGTTGCCACCCTCGCCACCCCTGCCGCCGTTGCCCGCGTTGCCTTCGGTTCCGCCGACGTTAGCGACGCCGCCCGCGCCAGCGTTCCCGCCGACGCCGCCGGTTCCACCCATGCCCGCGGTGTCAAGGGTGCCGGTGCCGCCGGTGCCGCCGGTGCCGCCGTTGCCGCCGTTGCCGCCGGTACCGCTGGCGGCGCTGCTGGTTGCGTGGGTGTCGAGGCCACCGACACCTCCGTCGCCGCCCTGGCCGCCGTCGCCGCCCTGGCCGCCGCCCTGGTTGAGGGCGCCGTCGCCGCCTCTACCGCCGGCACCGCCGTTGCCACCGGTGCCCGCCGTCCCGCCGCTTGCGGCCGCGCCTGCTCCCGCGCCGGCGTTGCCGCCGGAGCCGCCAGCGCCGCCGTTAGCACCCAGTCCACCGGTGCCGCCGAAGCCGTTGGCGGCGGCCTTTCCGGCCCCGCCGTTTCCGCCGGTGCCACCGGCCCCGCCGGCTCCATTGGTGCCGCCCGCGCCCGCGCTCCCGCCGTCGCCGCCGTTACCGCCCTGGCCACCTTGGAAGCCGCCCTGGCCAGCGCCGGTGCCGGCGATGCCGGTGCCGCCGGTGCCGCCGGTTCCGCCTTTGCCGCCGATGCCGGCGTTCCCCTGGCTGCCGCCGATATTGGCGAGTCCGCCTGCACCGGCGTCACCGCCCGCGCCCGCGTTACCGCCCGCGCCAGCGGTGCCTACGGTGCCGGTGCCGCCGGTTCCGCCGGCGCCGCCTTGGCCGCCGTTACCGCCGGTTCCGCTGACGACGCTGCTGGCAGAGCCGGTGTTGACGCCGCCGCCCCCACCGGCGCCGCCTTGGCCGCCAGCACCACCGTGTCCGCCGTCTTGGTTTAGGGCCCCGTCGCCGCCGCGACCGCCAGCACCACCGTCGCCGCCGGTACCAGCCGCGCCGCCACTGGCCGCGGCACCGGCTCCACCACCCGCGTTGCCGCCGTAGCCCCCGGTGCCGCCGTTACCACCTTGGCCGCCGGTGCCGCCGAACCCGCTGGCAGCCGCCCTTCCGGCGCCGCCGTCGCCGCCGTGGCCACCGGCGCCTCCAGCACCGTTTGTACCGCCCTCGCCCGCGTAGCCCCCGTTTCCACCCAGGCCGCCGTCACCCCCTTGGAAGCCGCCCTGGCCAGCGCCGATGCCGGCAGCGCCGGCCCCACCGTTTCCGCCTTGACCGCCGGCACCGCCAGTGCCGGCGCTGCCGTTGGCGCCGCCGTCCCCGCCAGTTCCGGCGCTCCCGCCGGCGCCCGCTTTGCCGCCGGTCCCTCCGGTGCCACCCATGCCGCCGTCCGTGATCAGGCTTGCCGCGCCGTCGCCACCCCGTCCGCCGATGCCGCCCGAGCCGCCGTTCCCGCCGGTGCCGTTCGTTCCACCGAGCAGGGTGTCGCCGCCCGCCCCGCCGTCGCCGCCCGCACCGCCCCGGAACCCGTTGTCACCGATCGCGCCGGATGTCGCGGCCGCGTCGGCGCCGTTGCTGCCCGCCCCGCCGTTGCCGCCGTTGCCGCCGTGGCCGCCGGTGCCCGCTTTGCCTGCCGTCCCGCCGCTGCCACCGGTCCCGGCCGCACCGCCGGCACCGGCCGTTCCACCAGCGCCGCCTGTTCCGCCGCCGCCGCCCTCGGAGCCGCCAGCGGTTCCCGACCCGCCGTTGCCACCCACACCGCCGGCACCACCCGCGCCGCCATTGCCGCCGGCGCCGTTGACCCCGCCGGCTCCGGAATTGCCGCCCGCGCCGCCGGTGCCGCCCGCGCCGCCGGCGAAGCCGGTTGCGCCGGTAGCACCCGTGCCCGCGAGTGCGGACCGGCCGTTGCTGCCCGCGCCACCAGCACCACCGTCACCGCCCAGACCACCGACACCGGCAGCACCTGCCGCGCCGCCGGCACTGAACAGCTGACCGGCGCCACCGGCACCGCCCTGGCCGGCGTTTCCACCGGTTCCCCCGGCTCCGCCGTTGCCGCCGATGCCGCCGAGGCCGGCCACGCTGCCGTCGACACCGTTACCACCATGGCCACCGACTCCGCCGGAACCACCGAGGCCGCCATGGCCACCCGCACCAAGGAATAAAGCGCCCTGCCCGCCGGCGCCCCCGTTGCCACCCACGCCGCCACTGCCGCCGCTGTTCCCGACCGCGGTACCCGTCGTGCCCGCCCCGCCGGCGCCGCCGGCCCCGCCGTTACCTCCGGCCCCGCCGCCAGCGAACAGTCCGCCAGCGCCACCAGCCCCGCCGTTACCGCCGACTCCGCCAGCGCCGCTACCGGAAGCATCTGTGCCGGCCCCGCCGTCGCCACCCGCTCCGCCAGCGCCCCAGAGCAACTCGGCGCGGCCACCAGCTCCACCGGTGCCACCGCCTAAGCCGCCGGTGCCGCCAGCCCCGCCGCCACCCCACAGCCAGCCACCGCTCCCGCCGGCGCCTCCGGTTCCTCCCCCGACGCCGCCGGTACCGCCGGCGCCGCCCACCCCGAATAGCAAGCCGGCGGCCCCGCCGGCGCCGCCGGTCGCGCCGCCTGCGCCGCCGGCTCCACCTGCTCCGCCGTTGCCCCAGAAACCCGCCGCGCCACCGGCGCCGCCGGTTTGGCCGGCCGCTCCGGCGGCGCCGTTGCCGCCGTTGCCGAAGAGGATCCCGCCGGCTCCACCGGCGCCGCCCGCCGTCGTGGCGTTCGCGCCGTTACCGATCAACGGACGTCCCAACAATGCCTGCGTCGGCGCGTTGACCACGTTCAACACGGCTTGTTCGGCGTTGATGGACTCGGCAGACGCGTACGCCCCGGAACCCGCGCCGAGCGCCGCGACAAACTGTTCGTGAAAGGCCGTCACCTGATCGCTGATCGCCTGGTACTCCAGGCCGTAGCCACCGAAGAGCGCCGCGATGCGAGTCGACACCTCATCGGTGGCCGCGGCCAGGATATCGGTCGTGGACGTTGCCGCCGCCCAGTTGGCAGCTTCGATCGTGGCCCCAACTTTGGCCAGCTCTCCAGCCGCTGCTGCCACGCTTTCCGGTGAAATCAGCACAAATGACATCGCAATTACCCGCAACCTTCGAAGGGCTTCCAGCAACGCTTGATAGCGACGTTGGCATTACGCGGGCGATACTATTACTCGGGTAGCGAATTTGGCAGGAATTTTGGAAGAATTTGTGTTTCATAAGTTTTCGAACATCTTCCCGCGTGAATTCTATGGTTCATAGGACCGCTCAAGAATGTCCATCAGTCCCGGCTAGCTATCGTCAGTTTCAGGTCCTCCAATTGGCCGAACAGCCATTCAGCCATTTGGTTGACTGCGGCTAGTCCTATCGGATAAAAGTCTTGCCCCGCCTGATAGGGTGACGCGGAGACTCCCCGCTTCGGTCGGCACAATGCTGAATTGCCTTACCAGGTAGCTTTTTTGGAGTCCAGGACCCCAACCACCCTTGGCAGCAACGCCTTTGGCGGCCAGCCCCCAAGGCTGTTCGGTACCTGTCTGTTCATGGACTCGATGACCGGGGCGGCGTCGGGAGGTCGGACAAGTTGGCGGCGAACACTGCCTGGCGTGCGAGCGGCCACCCCGTTTGGCCGAAGGCGGTGAAGCCCGGGCGCAACCGGCGGGGTTCGACCATCGTGGATACGTCGCCGCCAGCCCCCATGACGGCCTGCACCTGCCGCGCGGCGTCCGACGGTTCTCCCAGCAGCATCCACAACGCCACCGAAGCCTCCGAAGCCTCCGACGCCTCCGACGCCGGATTGTCGGACTCGGAAATCGCTTTGATGGCCAAAGGTGCTGCGTCCGGATCAGCTCGTGGCGCATCGATCGCCAGTGGCACCTCGATGGTCGACCACGCCACCGCGGTGGACCAAGGGCCACGTGAGTACAGGCCGGTGAGACCGGGTGCCGAAATCGCGAGTCCGATCGTCGCCGGAGTGCGCGAAGCATCTCTTTTTGAGCGCATGGTCGTCCGGAAACCCCAGCCGCCTCGTTGTCAAGCTTTGCCGCCCATGCCCTCGCTGCCAGCTCCGCCGGTGTCTCCGGTGTTTGCCGATCCGGCGGGTCCGACCGCCCCGCCACTATTGCCGGGGGTCCGACAGGCCACCGGTGCCACCCTGACCTCCCGCACCGCTGAGGCCGCCGGTACCGCCCTTGCCGGCCGAGCTGCCAGTGCCTCGGGCTCTACTGCCGCCGGTGCCGCCGTTGCGTGTCGACACAGGGGAGTTCTACGCCGACGAGCGACTGGTCCCGATGGCCGAGCGGGCTGGCGGGCGACTCGACGGCGGCACCCGCGACGCCGTCGATGCCGTCGTACGGCGTTGCCGCACAGGCGACTTTGACGACGACGACCAGCCGGCCCGGCTGCACGGCGACTTGTGGAGCGGCAACGTGATGTGGACGCAAGCCGGGGTGGTGCTGATCGACCCCGCCGCGCACGCGGGTCACCGCGAGACCGACCTGGCGATGCTGGCGTTGTTCGGCTGCCCACACTATGAGGCGGTGATCGCCGGCTACCAGCACGTGCGGTCGCTGCGGGCTGGCTGGCAGGATCGGGTGGCGTTGCACCAGCTGTTCCCGCTGCTCGCCCACGTCGTGCTGTTCGGTGGGGGATACGCCGGTCAGACACACGCTGCGGCGTGCTCCGCGCTGGGCAAGTGACCGGGCGGGTGCCGCCGGGACTGGTGCTGGATCTAGAGTCGAACCGCGATGACGATCGACGTGTGGATGCAGCATCCAACTCAGCGCTTCCTGGGCAGCGAGCTGCTGGCTTCGCTGCGGCGCTGGACCGGCGGGTCGATGCCGGACGCCGAGATACCCCTCGCGGCGACGGTGGCCTCGATGGATGCCGGGGGCGTGGAGTTCGGGTTGCTGAGCGCCTGGAGTGGGCCGGGTGGACAGAGCTTGGTTTCCAATGATGAAGTCGCCGAGTGGATCTCGCAGTACCCGGATAGGCTGGGCGGTTTGGCGGCGGTTGATCTGGACCGCCCGATGCAGGCCGTCAGGGAGCTACGCCGCCGGGTTGCCGACGGCTTTGTCGGCCTGCGGGTGGTGCCGTGGCTGTGGAACGCACCGCCCACCGACCGCCGCTACTACCCGCTGTTCGCCCAGTGCGTGGAGTCCGGGGTGCCCTTCTGCACCCAGGTCGGGCACACCGGTCCGTTGCGGCCGTCGGAAACCGGCCGCCCTATTCCCTACATCGACCAGGTGGCCTTGGACTTCCCGGAGTTGGTGATCGTATGCGGGCATGTCGGCTACCCCTGGACCGAGGAAATGGTCGCAGTGGCCCGCAAGCATGAGAACGTTTATATCGACACCTCCGCCTACACGGTGCGGCGCTTCCCCGAAGAGCTGGTCAGATTCATCAAGACCGGCACCGGGCAGCGAAAAGTGTTGTTCGGCACCAACTATCCGATGATCAGCCACGCTCATGCTCTGGCGGGGCTGGACGACCTCGAGCTCAGCGGGCAGGCGCGCCGAGACTTCCTGCGCGGTAATGCCGAGCGGGTCTTCAAGCTGCCGGCGGCGGCGGATTTTTCTCACGACGAGCAGTCAGGAAAGGCGGACCGATGAACGGTGCCCAGGCACTGATCAAGACCTTGGTCGACGGCGGCGTCGACGTGTGCTTCTCCAACCCGGGCACCTCCGAGATGCACTTCGTCGCGGCGCTGGACAACGTCGAGCAAATGCGCGGTGTGCTAACGCTTTTCGAGGGAGTGGCGACCGGCGCCGCCGACGGCTATGCGCGCATTGCCGGCCGGCCCGCCGCGGTGTTGCTGCACCTGGGGCCCGGGCTGGGCAACGGGCTGGCCAACCTGCACAATGCGCGTCGCGCCCGGGTGCCGGTAGTAGTTGTGGTCGGCGACCACGCCACGTACCACAAGAAGTACGACGCCCCACTGGAATCCGACATCGACGCGGTCGCCGGCACGGTCTCGGGCTGGGTGCGCCGCACCATGACCGTCGCCGAAGTTGGAGCTGACACCGCCGAGGCGATCGCCACCAGCATATCGGGCTCGCATGTCTCGACGCTGATTCTGCCCGCGGACACTTCGTGGTCCGAAGGCGCGCAACCGGTTACGCCGGTGGCGGTGACCTCGCCCGGGCCGATTCCAGAGGTGGGTGCCGTGGCCGAGGTGCTGCGCAGCGGCGAACCCGCCACGATTCTGGTTGGGGGAGACGCCACCCGCACCGCCGGCTTGACCGCTGCCGCACGGATCGCCCAAGCAACCGGGGCTCGATTGCTGTGCGAAACGTTCCCGACTCGGCTGGAGCGGGGCGCAGGGGTGCCCGCGATCGAACGGCTGGGCTACTTCGCCGAGGCCGCTGCCGCCCAGTTGAACGGGACCAAGCATCTGGTGCTGGCCGGTGCCAAGTCCCCGGTGTCGTTCTTCGCCTACCCCGACATGCCCAGCGATCTCGTGCCAGCTGGCTGCAACGTCCACATTCTTGCCGAATATAGCGGTGCCGCAACAGCTTTGACCGCCTTGGCGGATGAGGTGGCACCCGGTGTTACACCGCCGGTAGCGGCCGCATCGCGTCCGTCGCTGCCGTCGGGAACGCTGACGGCGGCGTCGGCGGCCGACGTGATCGGCGCGCTGCTGCCGCAGCGGGCCATTGTGGTCGACGAATCCAACACCTCGGGTTTGCCGCTTCCGGCGGCCACCGCCGGCGCCCCGGCGCATGACTGGCTCACTCTGACCGGCGGGGCGATCGGCTACGGCATACCGACGGCCGTCGGCGCCGCCGTCGCCGCCCCCGATCGCCCGGTGCTGTGTCTGGAATCCGACGGCTCTGCGATGTACACGATTTCGGGTTTGTGGACCCAGGCGCGCGAGAAGCTCGACGTCACCACCGTGATCTACAACAACGGCAAGTACGACATCCTGCGGTTGGAGCTGCAGCGGGTCGGTGCCGGATCCACACCCGGCCCCAAGGCTCTCGACCTACTCGACATCTCGCGCCCCACAATGGATTTCGTAAAGATCGCGGAGGGCATGGGGGTTCCGGCGCGGCGGGTCACCACGGCTGAGGAGCTGGCCGATGCGTTGCGGGACGCGTTTGCCGAACCCGGACCGCACCTGATCGACGCGGTGGTGCCGTCACTGCTGGGGTAGACCGCGTCAGCCACCGAAAATTCAACTGATGACCTGACCGCCGTGGTCGAAGCATGCGCGCTGAGCGCCGGGACGCACCGACAGCTCTCGCAGAGCACCTCTAGGCGCTACCACCTGCACCAGCGGTACCACCTGGACCAGCGGTACCGCCTGTACCCCCGCCGGTGATCGTGCCAGCACCACCGGCCTGGGAAGACGCGCCGGTTCCGCCGTTGCCGCCAGTAACCCCGGTGCCGGATTGGCCGCCGTTGCCGCCGTTGCCGGAGACCCCGCTACTACCGCCGTTGCCGCCGGTTCCACCGGTTCCTGCTACGAGGCCGCTTCCAGCCTTGCCGCCGTCGCCGCCCCCGCCGCCGTTGCCGCCCTCCCCGCCGACACCACCCGCGCCGCCGTCGCCGGCCGTGCCCACCCCCGCGGGTCCGGGCGCGCCGACTGCGCCGCCAGCCCCGCCGTTGCCCCCCATGCCGCCCGCGCCGCCGAGGGCGCCAGTACCCCCTCCTCCGCCGTTGCCGCCGTTTCCGATCTGGCTGGTCCCGCCGGCGCCGACCGTCGCGCCGCCGCCGTTACCGCCTGCCCCGCCGACGCCCCCTGAGGCGCCGACACCACCGGCCCCGCCGGCTCCGCCTACCCCGCCCGTTCCGCCGCTGCCGCCATTAGCGCCTCCGGCGCCGGCGGCCCCGCCCAGGCCGCCGGCGCCGCCGTCACCGGCACTCGAGGATCCGGTTGCGCCGTTGCCACCGTTGCCGCCTTTGCCGCCGGTGCCCACACCGCCTGGGCCGCCGGTGGCGAATCCACCATCACCGCCGGCACCGCCGGCGGCGCCGTTGCCGCCGTCGCCGGCTGGCCCCTCAGTAGCATTGCCGCCGTTACCACCGTTTCCGCCGGTGGCAACGCCGCCGGTGCCTGTGGTCTTGGCTGCGCCACCCAGGCCACCCTTGCCCCCGTCCCCATACTGACCGCCGGTGCCGCCGTTGCCGCCGTCTCCGCCATGGGCCGTCCCGCCGGAGGCGCCGGATTGGGTGCCGTTGCCACCCGTTCCGCCGTTGCCGCCGGGCCCGCCGTAAAGGCTGCCGGTGCCCCCATCGCCGCCTTTTCCGCCAGCTGCATCGCCATTGGCGCTGCTGTTGGTCCCGTCGCCGCCGTGCCCTCCGTCGCCGCCCTGCTGAACGTGGCCGTTGGGCAAGCCACTGGCGGGTTGCCCAGGGGAGCCTGGACCACCGGCAACGCCTGTCGGGTCCGCTGGACTCCCGTTGGCGCCGGCAGCGGCCTGCGGATCGGTCGTCGGGATAGCGTTGTTGACACCGTTGGCGCCCTTGCCGCCCTTTCCGCCAGCTCCACCGTCGCCACCGTCGCCGCCCTTACCCAGGCTGCCCGTATGGCCCACGCCTCCGGAGACACCACCCGCCCCCGGGTCGCCTCCGTTACTTCCGGTGCCGCCAGCCCCGCCAGACCCGCCGGAAGTAGTGGCGTCGTAGTTAGCCGTGAAGGTTTGCGAACCATCAGCACCATCGGCACCCTTGCCGCCGTCCGCGCCGTTCCCGGCATTGCCGCCGTTGCCGCCGTTGCCGCCGGCCAGGCCCGAGCCACCGGTTCCACCAGCACCGCCGTTGCCTGCCGTGCCGGCGTTGCCCCCGTTACCCCCGTTGCCGGCGGTGGTGCTGCCGGATCCGGGACTGAAGTTTCCGCCGGTAGCTCCCTGGCCGCCGTCTCCGCCGGCACCGGCGTTACCGCCCTTTCCGCCGTTGCCGCCGTTACCTGCGGGCGAATTTGTAGCGCCGGTACCGCCGGTGCCACCGGTGCCGCCGTTGCCTGCGTTTCCGCCGTTGCCGCCGGCCCCGCCGGATCCGGCGGGGGCGCCGCCGTTGCTAACGCTCCCGCCAGTCGCGCCGTTGCCGCCTAGACCGCCCTTTCCGCCGTTGCCGCTGTCCCCACCCATACCGCCGTCACCGGCCACACCGCCGACGGCGCCATCGCCGCCCCTCCCGCCCTGGCCGCCGGTGCCGCCCTGGCCGCCGGTACCGCCCGTGCCGCCATCGGGAGCAGTACCCACACCCGCATTCGGCATGACGGCATTGCCGCCCTGGCCGCCGTTACCGCCGTTGCCGGCCTTCCCGCCAACGCCGCCGGTGCCACCGCCGCCGCCCGGACCCCCGGCGTTGCCGCCGGCCCCGCCATCGCCGCCGTTGGCACCGGTCCCGCCGGTGCCGCCGGTGCCGCCGGCGGGCGCAGTGCCGGTGCCGGTGCTGCCGGTGGCGCCATTGCCTCCGCTGCCCCCGGCACCCCCGGTGCCGCCTGTACCGCCGGTGCCGCCGGTGCCGCCGTTGGCGGCGAATCCGCCGTTGCCACCCTTACCGCCGGTGCCGCCCACGGTGCCGGACTTGCCGTTGCCCAGGCCGTCCGTCCCGGTGCCGTCGATGCCGTCGCCGCCCTGGCCACCGTTGCCGCCCAGGGCGCCGTTGCCGCCCTTGCCCAGCGCCCCAGCGGTGCCGCCGTTAGCAGCCCCGCCGGCTCCGGCGGCGCCGCCGGCCCCGCCATCGCCACCCTTCCCGCCGGTGACGGCGGTGGGGTCGCCGGCAGTGTTATGACCGGCATTCCCGCCGGCCCCGCCTTGCGCGCCGTTGCCACCGGTGCCGCCGGTCCCGCCGGTCCCGCCCTTGCCGCCCGCGTCGCCGCCATTGCCGCCGGCTCCGCCAGCGCCACCCGTGGTGCCATCGCCACCGCGGGTATTGGGATTGCCGGAATGGTCGGCGCCGGCGAATCCGGCCGAGCCGTTGCCACCCTTGCCGCCGTTGCCGCCGTTGCCGCCGTTGCCGATGCTGCCTGTCTGGCCGCCCCCGCCGGTGCCCGCCGCGCCGCCCGCCCCCGCGGCGCCGCCATTGCCGCCGTTGCCGCCGTTGCCGCCGTTGACACCGTTGGCCGCTGGGTTGGCGCTGGTGCCGTCGCTGCCGTTGCCGCCAAGACCGCCGGCACCGCCCTGGCCGCCGTTTCCGGCGACGCCACCGGCGATTGCCGCGCCGCCCTGGCCGCCCTTGCCGCCCCCGCCGCCGGTGAAGCCTGATTTGCCGTCCGTGCTGTAGCCGGCGACTGCCGCGCCGTCGGCGCCTTTGCCGCCGTGGCCGCCGCCACCGCCGGTGCCGCCGGCACCGACACCGCCGTTCACCCCGCCGTTGGACAGCGGGCCGGAGGCCCCGGCGGCGCCACCCAGGCCGGCGGATCCGCCGTTTCCACCGGTACCGCCCGTGCCGCCGATGCCGGTGAGGCTGTCGGCGCCCACGCCGCCGGTGCCCCCGGTGCCGCCCTGGCCTCCCAGGCCGCCGGCTCCTCCGTGACCGAACAACACCGGTCCGGTCCCGCCTTGACCACCGCTCCCGCCGTTGCCGCCGTTGCCGCCGAGTCCGCCGACGAGGGCGGGATTGGTGGAGTCGATGCCGGCCCCGCCGTTGCCGCCCTGGCCGCCGGCCCCGCCATTACCACCGTTCATGAACAGGCCGCCGGCCCCGCCGTTGCCGCCCGCGCCGCCGTTGCCCGCCCCGCCTCCGCCGTAGGCGCCCGGTGTGCCGATTCCACCCGCGCCGCCGTCGCCGCCGGTGCCCAGCAGGAACCCGCCGTTACCGCCGTCGCCGCCGTGGCCCCCCTGGCCGCCGCCGGATCCGCCCTGGCCGCCTTGGCCGCCGACACCGCCACCGCCGATCAGGTACGACCCGTGGCCACCGTGACCGCCGGTGCCGCCGGATAGTCCGGCGGCACCCACACCGCCGAGGCCGCCGGTTCCGCCGACGCCGAGCAGCAGACCGCCGTTGCCGCCGTTGCCGCCGGAGGCCCCACCACTGCCACCCGCGCCACCGATGCCGCCGTTGCCGATCAGGCCCGCGGAGCCGCCGTTACCGCCCGGCTGGCCGGCCGCGCCCGCCGCCCCGTTGCCGCCGCTGCCGAACAGCCAGCCGCCGTCACCGCCGTTGCCGCCCGGAGTCGTCGCGTTGGCGCCGTTGCCGATGATGGGACGCGACAGCAGTGCCTGGATGGGGTTGGTCGCCGCAGCGGCGGCCAACTGGAAGTTGGCTGCCTCAGCGGCGGCGTAAGCCCCTGCACCACGGATCATTGTCTGTACGAACTGCGTGTGGAACGCCTCGGCCTGATTCGCGATCGCCTGATAGCCGAGCGCGTGCTGGGAGAACAGGCGGGTGATTGCCGCTGATACCTCGTCGGCGGCTGCCGCCAGCAAATCAGTGGTGGGTGCTGCCGCGGCCGCGGTGGCCGCGTTGACAGTCGAGCCGATGCTGGCCAGATTCGCGGCCACCACGCCTACCGGCTCGGGCGCTACAAGCAGGAAGGACATCGGCACCTCGCACTAAATTAGGGCGGCCCGGCGATGGCCGAGCGGGCAACAATGTAAGCGGTTAGGCGCGGATCGTATCGCGTCTTGGCGCCAGGTTGTTGTATTCGCGCGTAATAGGCGTCTCAAGTTAAAGGACGGAGTTGGTTCCGTTGAACGACGTTCTAAAAGGCGTTCTAAAACGCATTCCCGTGCAGTTGATGAATCACGAGAGCCCAGACAATTCAGACGCTGAAGGACACGCACGGTCGACACACATGCGACCTGGCGTACGGGTGAGGGCATGGCAACGCTGCGCGGCTCATCCCGGGTCATCTCCTTGGTCGGGGCCTTCGTGTGCGAAAGCATGCGTCCTGGCTGTCGGCCGTGGGGATTAGGCGGGGATCCTGCACTGTTGACAGCAAATGACTGCGCAACGGCTGGATTAAACGCATAGGGTCCCGCCCATTTTCGAATTCCTCGTCATCCCGGGATGGGTCCACCGGCACAACACCAGCCACTTGTACGGTCACCTCGGCGACATTTCACCAGCCGAGTTCGAAATCGCGTTCTATGATGCCGAACGGAACGACCAAACCCCGGTCGAAATCCAATAGCTCGAGCCTCCGTCGGAACCAGACCGATAGGCCGCTCGAACAGAAGTCGGCGGACACCAACCGGTACCTCCAAGAGCAGGAACCTGTGTTGGTCAGAGCGATCCGAAGGCAAATCCAAGGCTGCGGGAAGGGGTGGCCATGATCACGACGGTGGGCGGACCGGAGGCCAACTTTCCAACTCGTTTCCCAACACTTGCCCCTTCTTGCGCAACGGAAGACCCTCTACGGGGGCCTTAGGGGAGGTGCGAACATTTCGGAGCCGTTTGTCAATGTGGCCGGCGCCTATCGGCGGATTTGGAACACCGGCTCGCCGCAGTCGACGCCTTCGGCCGACAATTGTCGTTTGAGGACCTTGAAGGTAACCGTTCCCGGCAGTCCCGAGCTGACCCGCACGTACGACGGCCACTGCTTGGGTCCGAGATCGTCCTGGTCGGCCAGGAACGCGCGGAACTCGTCCGCGTCGAACCGTGCGCCGGGCGATAGGACGAGCGCGGCCATCACTAGATCACCGACCACCGGATCGGGCACCGGGTACACCGCGACCTCGGCCACCGTCGGGTGGCGGAGCAGCACCCGCTCGATCGGGGCGGTGCCCAGGTTCTCCCCGTCGACGCGCATCCAATCGCCGAGTCGCCCGGCAAAGTAGACGTAGTCGTTTTCGTCGCGGTAGGCCAGGTCGCCGCTGTGGTAGACGCCGCCACGCATGCGCTCGGCCTCGGCCGCGGCGTCGTTGTAGTAGCCGTCGAAACCGCCGGCGCCGGCGGTGTTGACCAGTTCGCCGACCACTCCCGGCGGGCAGGGTTGCCCGGTGTCGGGATCCAGGATCGCCACACCGTCGGGCAGTGGGCCCAGTGACCCAGGCGGCGTCCCCGGCATCCGGGCGATCGCGACACCCAACTCGGTGGAACCGAAGCCGTCCTGCACCCGGCAGCCGAAGCGGCGGGCGAAGCGCTCGATATCCCGGGGAACGCCCTCGTTGCCGTAGACGGCGCGCAGCGGATTGTCGGCGTCGTCGGCCTGTTCGGGGGTGGCCAGCACGTAGGACAGCGGCTTGCCCACGTAGTTGGCGTAGGTGGCGCCGTAGCGGCGTACATCAGGCAGGAATCCCGAAGCAGAGAACTTGCGCCGCAACGCCATCGAGCCCCGGCAGGCTGCCGCGACTGCCCAGCCGACCAGCACCGCGTTGGAATGGAACAACGGCATTGACACGTAGCAGACGTCGTCGGCGCCGAGGCCGAAGCGCATGGTCATCCCCAGGCCGGCGCTGGCCACCTTGCGATGGGTGATCTTTACCGCTTTGGGCTCACCACTGGTGCCCGAGGTGAAGATCAGCATGAAAAGGTCTGCCGCAGAGGCGGATTGGAATCGAAGCTCAGTGTCACGATATGCGGCGATTTCTTGGGCCCATTCCGCGGATTCGACATCGACGTAGTCGACGTCGCCGAGCGCGGCAGCCGAATTCGCATCGGCCAGCACCAGTTGGCAGTCGGCGTGCCGGATATCGCGGAGCAGCGCCTCGCCGCGCCGCACCGCGTTCAGGCCTACCGGGACGATGCCCGACAGCCCCGCTGCCACCAACGCCGCCGAAAAGGCCGGCGTGTTCTCCATCAGAATCCCGACGTGCTGTGGCAACGCAGGGTCGAACCTGGCGCGCAAGGCCGCGGCCAGGGCGGCGCCGTCCCGCAGATGCTCCCGCCAGCTGGTGAAAGAGTCCTCGAAATAGACGCCGCGGTCCTCGATTTCGGCCAGCGGGACCAGCAGGTCGGTGACGGTGGGCTCGGTCAACGCACGCTGCCGGTTAGGCGGGGGTCTCGGCCAGTTCTCGTCCGATCCGACGCAACTGGCCGGTAGCGCCACCCAACGCGAACTCGGTCTCCTTGGCAGCCAGGAAGTATCGATGCACCGGGTGGTCGGTGTCGACGCCCACGCCACCGTGCACGTGCACAATGCTGTGCGCCACTCGGTGGCCGGCATCGGCGGCCCAGAATGCTGCGGACGCAACGTCGACCTCGGCGGGGATGTCCTCGGACACCTTCCACGCGGCCTGGGTCAGCGTCAACCGCAGCCCCTTGATGTCGATGTAGCCGTCGGCCAGCCGCTGGCCCACTGCCTGGAAACTTCCGATCGGGCGGTCGAACTGCTCACGGGTGCGCGCATACTCCGCCGTCATCTGCAGGCCGCGCTCGAGCACTCCGAGCTGGTAGGCGCTGCGGCCTAACGAGGAGATCAGGCGCAGCCACTCCGCGGCCTCGGCGTCACCCACCTTGCGGCCGGCGGGCACCTCGGTACCGTCCAGCGACAGATGCCCGACACTGCCCAGTCCCGTGGTCTGCAACGGTGTCGAAGTCACTCCTGGGTCGTCCGCGGCAACCAGGAAAACCGCTGTGCCGGCATCGGTCTCGGCGGGAACCAGGAAGGCATCAGCGGCTGGACCATAACTCACCTGGGTACGAGTGCCGCTGAGTCGGTAACCGTCACCGGAGCTCACCGCGCGCACCGGGCCCTCGCCCATCTCACCGTCCAGCGCGACAGTGAGGACCTTTTCCCCGCTGACCGCGGACTGGCCCCAGTCCTGTTGCAGCTCTTCGGAACCGAACCGGGCCAGCGCACCCGCGCCCAGCACCACCGACTCCAGGTATGGCACCGCGGCCAGCTGGTGTCCCAGCGCCACCAGGATGGCGACCTGCTCGAGGACGCCGAACCCGTCGCCACCCACCTGGGTGGCTGCTGCGCTGGTCAGGATGTCGCTGTCGGCCAGCTTGCGCCACAGGTCACGGTCGAATCGCTGGTCCAGCTTGTCGAGCTCGCGCTGGTGCTCCGGCGTGCATACCGAGTTGACGATGCTGTCGACCAGACCGCCGAGGTCCTGGGCCGCTTCGGTCGTCGAGAAATCCATCAGATATCCGTCCTCGTCAGAGAATTCAGCGGTTGGCTCGGGGCAGACCGAGCGCGACCATGCCGATGATGTCGCGCTGGACTTCGTTGGTGCCGCCGCCGAAGGTCAGGATCAAACACGCCCGGTGCATCCGCTCGACCCGGCCGCGCAACAGGGCGCCGGGGGAGTCCTGGCGCACCGTCGCTGCCGTGCCGAGCACTTCCATCAGCAGTCGGTAGGCCTCGGTGGCCAACTCGGTTCCGTAGACCTTGGCCGCGGACGCATCCGCCGGGTTCAGGGCCTCACTCGACGCCGACGCCAGCTCCCAGTTGATCAGCTTGAGCACTTCGGCTTTGGCGTGCACCCGGGCCAGGTTCAGCTGCACCCATTCCGAGTCGATGAGCCGGGCGCCGCCGGGGTCCTTGGTGTTCTGCGCCCACTCGCGTACCTCGCGCAGTGCCAGGAAGATCGGCTGCGCCGAGACCAGGGCGACCCGCTCGTGGTTGAGCTGGTTGGTCACCAGCTTCCAGCCACCATTCTCCTCACCGATCAAGTTGGTCACCGGGACCCGTACATCGGAGTAATAGGTGGCGCTGGTGTCTACACCAGCCATGGTGTGCACCGGAGTCCAGGAAAAACCTTCGGCGGTGGTGGGCACCACCAACATCGAAATGCCGCGGTGCTTCTTGGCTTCCGGGTTGGTGCGCACGGCCAGCCACACCCAGTCCGCGTAGGCGATCAAGCTGGTCCACATCTTCTGGCCGTTGATCACGTAGTCGTCGCCGTCGCGTACGGCCGTGGTGCGCAGGTTCGCCAGGTCGGTGCCGGCCTCCGGCTCGGAGTAGCCGATCGAGAAGTGCAGTTCGCCGGCGGCGATCTTGGGCAAGAAGTACTTTTTCTGCTCCTCGGTGCCGAAGGCCATAATGGTCGGCGCGACGCTGTTGATGGTCAGGAACGGTACGGGCACACCGGCGATCGCCGCCTCGTCGGTGAAAATCAGCGAATCCATCGGTGTGCGGTCCTGGCCCCCGTACTCCTTGGGCCAGTTCAGGGTCAGCCAGCCGTCCTTGCCCATCTGCGCCACGGTGTCGCGGTAAGCCGTGCCGGTTCCCACCTCGCCCTGCGTCGAGGTCAGGGCTTCGCGGCGTTCGGGTGTCATCAGCGCGGTGAAATACGACCGCAGCTCGCGACGCAGCTCCTCCTGTTCAGGGGTGTAACTGATCTGCATTCCCGCCGCCTCCGATCGAGCGATCGTCCATCTGTGGGCTGGCATCCGACAATAGCGGCGGCCACCCATTCGTCACCCCGGTTGTAACACGTTCTAGTCTGGGAATCCAGCGACCGTTTGTTCGGACGTGTGTGAGTTCTATGGTGGTGTTACAACCTGATTTGCCGATGAAAGAGGCGTGTTCCCCAGCTTCCAGCCCAAGTTCAAGGAGGATGCCGTGCGAGTAAAAGTGGACCGTGACCGTTGCGAAGGTAATGCCGTTTGCGTGGGAATAGCTCCGGATATCTTCGATCTGGACGACGAGGATTATGCCGTGGTCAAGACGGATCCGATTCCCGCTGACCAGGAGGATCTGGCCGAGCAGTCGATCGCCGAATGCCCGCGCGCAGCCCTGCTACGAGAAGACTGAAACCGAAACTAGAGGTATTCATAAATTGAGCAGCAATACGAACGCGACCGATCTGTCCGGCAAGGTCGCGGTGGTGACCGGTGCCGCCGCTGGCCTGGGCCGAGCCGAGGCGATCGGGCTAGCCCGGCTCGGTGCGACCGTCGTCGTCAACGACATCGCCTCGGCGCTGGAATCTTCCGACGTACTCGACGAGATCAGGGCCGCCGGATCCAAAGGCGTGGCCGTGGTCGGTGACATCAGTGCGCGTTCCACCGCCGACGATCTCATCACCGCCGCCGATGGCCTGGGTGGCCTGGGCATCGTGGTGAATAACGCGGGTATCACCCGCGACCGGATGCTGTTCAACATGAGCGACGAGGACTGGGACCAGGTGATCGCCGTGCACCTCCGCGGCCACTTCCTGCTCACCCGAAACGCAGCGACGTACTGGCGAAACAAAGCCAAAGAGGCAGGTGGTTCGGTATATGGCCGCATCATCAACACCTCTTCGGAGGCTGGCCTGGTCGGACCGGTCGGCCAGGCCAACTACGGCGCTGCCAAGGCCGGCATCATCTCGCTCACCTTGACCGCGGCGCGCGGCCTGGGACGTTATGGGGTATGCGCCAACGCGATCGCGCCGCGAGCACGCACCGCGATGACCGCGGACGTGTTTGGCGCGGCGCCCGAAGGCGGCGAGGTGGACCCGCTGTCGCCTGAGCACGTGGTCACCCTGGTCGGGTTCCTGGCCTCGCCGGCCGCCGCGGAGGTCAACGGTCAGGTGTTCATCGTGTACGGCCCGCGCGTGACGTTGGTCGCCGCACCGACGGTGGAGCAGCAGTTCGACGCCGGCGCCGCGGCCTGGGAACCTGCCCAGTTGAGCACGACGTTGCAGGGCTATTTTGCCGACCGTAACCCGGAGTTAACCTTCGCCGCCACGCATCTGATGGACTAACGGGCCCGCTTATTGCGCGTCTGTCGAGAAGAAGTACCAGCTAGACACATATTTACCGCAAAAATATCAAGGTTCATCGACAGCAGGAACCTGTTCTAGTTACTATGAGCGCGCTCACACCAGGCAACGAGTCATCCAACGGTGTGTTCCGGTCACGAAAATTCGCCGCGAGCCGCAGATTGGAGGACCCGGTTGTTGCAACGGCTTGCCGTACCGGCCCGCGCGGTCGGCGGGTTCTTCGAGATGTCGATCGAGACAGCGCGCGCGGCCTTCCGGCGGCCGTTTCAGTTCCAAGAATTCCTTGAGCAAACCTGGATGGTGGCGCGCGTCTCGCTGGTGCCGACGCTGCTGGTGTCAATCCCGTTCACCGTGCTCGTTGCGTTCACCCTGAACATCTTGCTGCGCGAGATCGGTGCGGCCGACCTGTCCGGCGCCGGAACGGCTTTCGGCACCATCACCCAGCTCGGCCCCATCGTCACCGTGCTGGTGGTGGCCGGTGCCGGCGCCACCGCCATCTGCGCGGACCTCGGTGCCCGCACCATCCGCGAAGAAATCGACGCGATGCGGGTGCTTGGCATCGACCCCATTCAGCGCCTGGTGGTGCCCCGGGTGCTGGCGTCCACGCTGGTCGCTCTGCTGCTCAACGGCTTGGTGTGCATCATCGGTCTGTCCGGCGGCTACGCATTCTCGGTCTTCCTGCAGGGGGTGAACCCCGGCGCATTTATCAACGGCCTGACCGTGCTCACCGGGTTGCGGGAGCTGGTTCTCGCCGAAGTCAAGGCGCTGCTGTTCGGTGTGATGGCGGGATTGGTCGGCTGCTACCGCGGCCTCACTGTCAAGGGCGGCCCCAAAGGCGTCGGAAATGCCGTCAACGAAACCGTCGTCTACGCCTTCATCTGTTTGTTCGTCATCAACGTGGTCATGACGGCCATCGGCGTCAGAATCTCGGCCAAGTAGGGGTCGGGGTAACGATGGGCGAGGCAGCGGCGATGGTGATGATGCGATGAGCTACGACGCCACCCTTCGTTTCAAACGATTCGTATCGAGGTTCGCCGAACCGGTCGACAACTTTGGCGAGCAGGCACTGTTCTACGGCGACACCCTGCGCTACGTTCCCAACGCCATCACCCGGTATCGCAAGGAAACGATCCGCCTAATCGCCGAGATGACGCTGGGCGCAGGTGCGTTGGTGATGATCGGCGGAACGGTCGGGGTGGCGGCGTTTCTGACGTTGGCCTCCGGCGGTGTCATCGCGGTCCAGGGTTATTCGTCGCTGGGCAACATCGGCATCGAGGCGCTGACCGGCTTCTTATCGGCCTTCCTCAACGTGCGTGTGGTCGCCCCGGTGATCGCCGGGATCGCGCTGGCTGCGACCATCGGTGCTGGCGCCACCGCACAGCTGGGCGCGATGCGGGTTTCCGAGGAGATCGACGCCGTCGAATGCATGGCGGTGCACTCGGTTTCGTATCTGGTGTCGACACGGTTGATCGCCGGCCTGGTCGCGATCATCCCGCTCTATTCGCTCTCGGTGCTCGCCGCGTTCTTTGCCGCGCGGTTCACCACGGTGTTCGTCAACGGCCAGTCCGCAGGTCTGTACGACCACTACTTCAACACCTTCCTGATCCCATCCGATCTGCTGTGGTCGTTCCTGCAGGCCATCGCGATGGCGATCGCGGTGATGCTGGTGCACACCTATTACGGCTACAACGCCAGCGGCGGTTCGGTCGGTGTGGGCGTGGCCGTCGGCCAAGCGGTACGCACTTCCCTGATCGTCGTTGTGGTCATTACCCTGTTCATCTCGCTCGCCGTCTACGGAGCGACCGGCAACTTCAACCTTTCGGGATAAGGCGATGTCAGACACGGGGTCACGTAAGACCGCGGGCCGGGTGGCCGCGGCGGTGCTCGCCGGGCTGCTGGTGGCCTCGGCCGTGCTGACCTATCTGTCCTACACCGCCTACTTCACGCCGGTGGAGACCGTCACGGTCGCATCACAGCGCGCCGGCCTGGTGATGGAGCCGGGCGCCAAGGTTAAGTACCGCGGAATCCAGGTCGGCAAAGTCGAGGACATCATCTACAGCGGCGATCAGGCGCGCCTCAAGCTGGCCATCTACAGCGGTGATCTGCACTGGATCCCGTCGAACGCGACCGTGCACATCGCCGGCAACACCATCTTCGGGGCCAAGTCGGTAGAGTTCATCCCTCCCAAGGACCCAGCGACCACCTCGCTCCGGCCCGGAGCTCAGGTGCAGGCTTCGGCGGTACAGCTGGAAGTCAACACGCTGTTTCAGTCGCTGATCAACCTGCTGCACAAGATCGACCCGGTGGAGTTGAACGGAACGCTGAGTGCATTGTCGGAGGGCCTGCGCGGCCACGGCGACGACCTCGGCTCGCTGATGACGGGCCTCAACACGCTTACCCGCCAAGCCAATCCGAAGCTGCCCACCCTGCAGGAGGATTTCCGCAAGGCCAGCATCGTGACCAACATCTATGGGGACGCCGCGCCCGACCTCAACACCATGTTCGACAACCTACCGACGATCAACCGCACTGTGGTGGATCAGCAGAAGAACCTCAACACCACGCTGCTGGCCGCGATCGGCTTGGCCAACAACGGGTACGACACGCTGGCGCCGGCCGAGCAGAACCTGATCGACACGGTCAACCGGTTGCGCGCTCCGCTCAAGGTCGCCGCGGACTACTCCCCGGAATTCGGCTGTCTGCTGGCCGGTATCGACCGCGGCATCAAGGAATTCGCCCCGCTGCTCGGTGTGCGCAAGGCGGGGCTGTTCACCTCGTCGAGCTTTGTCATCGGTGCACCCGCCTACACCTATCCGGAGAGCCTGCCGCTGGTCAACGCGTCGGGTGGGCCGAACTGTCGTGGCCTGCCGGACATTCCGACCAAGCAGACCGGTGGTTCGTTCTACCGGGCTCCGTTCCTGGTCACCGACAACGCGCTGATCCCCTACGAGCCGTTCACCGAGTTCCAGTTCGACGCGCCTTCGACGCTGCAGTTCCTCTTCCACGGCGCCTTCGCCGAAAAGGACGACTTCTGATGGCCGCCGGAGGAATTCCGTCACACCGCTCGATGGTGATCAAGGTCAGCATCTTCACCGTGGTCATGGTCCTGGTGAGCGCCGCGCTGGTGGTGGTGTTCGGTGACTTCCGGTTTGGTTCGGAACGCACCTATCACGCCACCTTCCTCGACGCGTCGCGGCTCAAGGGTGGTCAGAAGGTCCGCATCGCCGGTGTGCCCGTCGGCGCCGTGTCGGGGGTCAAACTCAACCCGGACAACACCGTCGACGTCGCGTTCGGTGTCGACGAGCGCTACACGCTGTACTCGTCCACGCGTGCGGTGGTGCGCTACGAGAACCTGGTCGGTGACCGGTTTTTGGAGATCACCTCCGGCCCCGGAGAGCTGCGCAAGCTGCCGCCGGGCGGCACCATCAACGCCTCGCACACCCAGCCGGCGCTCGATCTCGATGCGCTGCTGGGTGGGCTCAAGCCGGTGCTCAAGGGCCTGGACGCGGACAAGGTCAACGCGATCAGCGGCGCCCTGATCGAGCTGCTGCAGGGGCAGGGCGGTGCGTTGTCCAACCTGCTGGCCGACACCAGCTCCTTCTCCTCCGCACTGGGCAAGCGCGACCAGCTCATCGGAGATGTGATCACCAACCTGAACACCGTGCTCGCGACTGTCGACCAGCGCAGCGCGCAGTTCTCGACCAGCGTCGACCAGTTGCAGCAGCTGATCGACGGACTGGCTAAGAACCGCGACGCTATCGCCGGCGCCATCCCGCCGCTGGCCTCGACTACGACGAACCTGACGGAGCTGCTCCGTAATTCGCGCCGGCCGCTGCAGGGTCTGCTGGAGAACGCGCGGCCGCTGGCCACCGAGCTGGACACCCGTAAGGCCGAAATCAACAACGACGTGGAGCAACTGGGCGAGGACTACCTGCGGCTGGCCGCACTGGGCACCTACGGATCGTTCTTCAACATCTACTTCTGCTCGGTCACGATCAAGATCAACGGCCCGGCGGGCTCCGACATTCGCTTCGGACTCGGTGGCCAGGTCGACTCCAGCAAGGGGAGGTGCGCCTTTGCCAAGCAGTAAGCCAGCTAGCAAGCGCGACCAGGATCCACTGCGCACCGGCATCATCGGTCTAGCGGTGGTGACGTTCATCGTGCTCATCGCGTTCGGCTACGCCAGCCTGCCGTTCTGGCCGCAGGGCAACAGCTACACCGCCTACTTCAGCGACGCCGGCGGCATCACGCCGGGCAACAACGTCACGGTATCCGGCGTCAAGGTGGGCAAGGTGTCGGAGGTGGCCCTGGCCGGCGACAGCGCCAAGATCAGGTTCAGCGTCGATCGCCACGTCGTAGTCGGCGACCAGTCGCTGGCCGCGATCCGCACCGACACCATCCTCGGCGAGCGCTCCATCTCGGTCAGTCCGGGTGGCTCCGGTCATGCGACCACCATCCCGCTGAGCCGGACCACCACCCCCTACACCCTGGCAGGCGCGCTGGAGGATCTCGGTCAGAACGCCAGCCACCTGAACAAGCCGCAGTTCGAGCACGCGCTGAAGGTGCTCACCGAAACGCTGCACGATGCAACGCCGGGGTTGCGCGGCGCGCTGGACGGTGTCACCACGCTGTCGCGCGCGCTGAACACCCGCGACGAGGCACTGCAAGGGCTGCTGGCGCACGCCAAGTCGGTGACAGCGGTGCTGTCCGACCGTGCCGGACAGGTCCGCAAATTGGTCGACGACGGCGACCAGCTGTTCGCCGCACTCGACGAGCGTCGCGCCGCGCTCAGCTCGCTGATCTCCGGAATCCAGGGTGTCTCGGCCCAGCTCTCGGGCTTCGTCAACGACAACCGTAGGGAATTCGGCCCAGCGCTGACCAAGATCAACCAGGTGGTGGCTAACCTCAACGAACGCCGCGACTACATCACCGAGGCCCTCAAACGGCTGCCCACGTACGCCACCACCCTGGGCGAGGTGGTCGGCTCCGGTCCCGGCTTCAACGTCAACGTCTTCGGCGCGATTCCGGCGCCGCTGGTGGCGACCATGTTCGACGTGGTCTTCCAGCCCGGCAAGCTGCCGGACAGTCTCGCGGACTACCTGCGCGGAATGATCCAGGAACGTTGGACGATTAGGCCGAAATCACCATGATCGAGCAGCGATGACCGCCCCCAGACGGCTGGGCAGCCGGGGGCTGCGGACCATTACCGTCGTTGCGCTGGTCGCGGCGCTGGTGGGTGGTGCCTATGTGCTGTTCTCCGCCGGCGGCGGCGGACGGAAGCTGACCGCGTTCTTCACCTCCGCTGTCGGGCTCTACCCGGGGGACCAGGTCCGTGTGGTGGGTGTCCCGGTGGGCCAGATCGAGTCGATCGAGCCGCGGGCAACCGACGTCAAGATCACCATGACGGTGTCCGACGACGTCAAGATCCCGAAGGACGCCAAGGCCGTCATCATCTCGCCGAACCTGGTGGCGGCCCGGTTCATTCAGCTCACCCCGGCCTACACCGGTGGCGCGGCGCTACCCGACGGGGCCAGCATCGACCTGTCCCGCACCGGTGTGCCGGTGGAATGGGACGAGGTCAAGGAGGCGCTGACCCAGCTGTCGGTGTCGCTCAGCCCGGCCGCCGGTGAGATGCAGGGCCCGCTCGGGGCGGCGATCAACCAGGCCGCCAACACCTTGGACGGCAACGGCCAGTCGTTCCACAGCGCGCTGACCGAGCTCGCGCAAGTGGCTGGCCGCCTTGGGGATTCGCGCAGCGACATCTTCAGCACGGTCAAGAACCTGCAGGTTCTGGTGGACGCGTTGTCCCAGAGCAACGAGCAGATCGTGCAATTCGCCGGGCATGTGGCGTCGGTGTCGCAGGTGCTGGCGGACAGCTCGCGCGACCTTGACCAGACACTGGGCACCCTCAATCAGGCACTTTCCGACGTGCGGGGTTTTTTGCAGGAGAACAACTCGAACCTGATCGAAACGGTCAACCAGCTCAAGGACTTCACCCAGACCCTGAGCGACCAGAGCGACAACATCGAGCAGGTGCTGCACGTCGCGGGTCCCGGTATCTCAAACTTCTACAACATCTACGACCCCGCGCAGGGCACCCTGAACGGTCTGCTGTCGTTGCCCAACTTCATGAACCCGGTGCAGTTCATCTGCGGCGGGTCCTTTGACACCGCGGCCGGCCCGTCGGCGCCCGACTACTTCCGGCGCGCCGAGATCTGCCGCGAGCGGCTGGGACCGGTACTGCGCCGGCTCACGGTGAACTACCCGCCGATCATGTTCCACCCGATCAACACGATCACCGCCTACAAGGGTCAGATCATCTATGACACGCCGGCCACACAGGCCAAGGCGGAGACCCCGATTCCGGAGCTGACCTGGATTCCCGCGCCCGGTTCGGGACGTCCGGCGCCCAGCAATGTCACCGACCTGCAGAGCCTCTTGGCGCCGACGGCTCCGGCCCCGGCTGCGGGGTCGCCGCCGGGCTTCGGTCCTGCGCCGGGTCCCGCTCCCGGGCCCGGCCCGGCCGCACCAGCGGCGGCTCCCGGCCCGCTTCCGGGTCCGATGCCGGGTCCCTTGCCGGCCGAGCAGGGGGGCGGCCGATGAGACGTATCGCGTTGCGCGGCAGCGTGTTACTGGCGGGTTGCACTCTGCTGGCCGGCTGCTCGTTCGGCGGTTTGAACTCGCTGTCGATGCCGGGGACCGCCGGCCACGGCAGCGGTGCCTACTCGGTCACGGTGGAGCTGCCCGACATCTCGACGCTGCCGCAGAACTCGCCGGTGTTCGTCGACGACGTCACGGTGGGCAGTGTTGCCGGGGTCGCGGCTGAGCAGCGTGCCGACGGATCCTTCTATGCGGCAGTCAAATTGGCGCTGGACAAGAATGTGGTGCTGCCCGCCAACGCGGTGGCCAGGGTCGCCCAGACCTCGCTGCTGGGCTCGCTGCACATCGAGCTGGCGGCTCCGAAAGACAAGCCCGCGCAGGGCCGGCTGCGCGACGGGTCACGCATCGCAGAGTCCAACACCGGCCGCTTCCCGACCACCGAGGAGGTTTTCTCGGCGCTGGGCGTGGTGGTGAACAAGGGCAATGTCGGTGCGCTGGAAGAGATCATCGACGAGACGTATCAGGCGGTGGCTGGCCGGCAGGGCCAGTTCGTGGACCTGGTGCCCCGGCTGGCGGAGCTGACGGCCGGGCTCAACCGGCAGGTCAACGACATCATCGGCGCGATGGAGGGATTAGACCGGTTCTCGGCGATCCTGGCGCGCGACAAGGACAACCTGGGCCGCACGCTGGACACCTTGCCCGAAGCTGTCCGCGTGCTCAACAAGAACCGCGACCACATAGTGGAGGCGTTCAGCTCGCTGCGCCGGCTGGCCAACGTCGCCTCCAACGTCTTGTCGAAGACCAAGTCGGATTTCGCCGCCGACGTCAAGGACTTGTATTCGGCGATCAAGGCCCTCAACGACAATCGCAAGAACTTCGTCACGTCGCTGCAGATCATGCTGACGTTCCCGTTCCCCAACTTCGGCATCAAGCAGGCGGTGCGCGGTGACTACCTCAACGTGTTCACCACATTCGACCTGACGCTGCGCCGGCTGGGGGAGACGTTCTTCACCACCAGCTATGCGCTGGACCCGAACATGATGCACATGGACGAGGTGCTCAACGCGCCCAACTTCTTGATGGGTGAGATGGCCAACCTGTCCGGACAAGCGGCCGACCCGTTCAAGATCCCGCCCGGCACGGCGTCACAGTAGAGGCGGCAGAGATGATCGACAGACTCACCAGAATCCAGTTGTACATTTTCGCCGTCATCACGGTGATCACGTTGACCGTGATGGCCATCTTCTACCTGCGGCTGCCGGCGACCCTGGGCATCGGAACCTACTCGGTGAGCGCCGATTTCGAGGCCGGCGGTGGTCTGTACAAGAACGCCAACGTCACCTACCGGGGCGTGGCCGTGGGCCGGGTGGAATCCGTCGGGCTGAACCGCAACGGCGTCACCGCGGAAATGCGACTTAACAGCGGGACCACCATCCCGGCCAACGTGACCGCCACCGTCAAGAGTGTGTCGGCGATCGGCGAGCAGTACATCGACCTGGTGCCGCCGGCCAATCCGGCGCCCGGCAAGCTGCGCAACGGAGCCAAGATCGAACGCGCCAACACCCGTATCGGCCAGGACGTCGCCGACCTGCTGAAGAAGGCAGAGACGCTGGTCAACAGCCTGGGTGACACCCGGCTGCGCGAGGTGCTGCACGAGGCGTTCCTGGCGACCAACGGCACCGGGCCGGAGCTGGCCAGGATGATCGAGTCGGCGCGGCTGCTGGTGGACGAAGCCAATGCCAACTACCCGCAGGTGTCGCAGCTCATCGACCAGGCCGGCCCCTTTCTGCAGGCCCAAGTGCGTGCCGGCGCCGACATCAAGACGCTGGCCGATGGGTTAGCTCGGTTCACGTCCGAAGTTCGCCAGGCCGACCCGCGGCTGCGTGACACGCTCGCCACCGCACCCGGCGCGATCGACCAGGCCAACGAAACGATCACCGGGATCCGGCCGTCCTTGCCGGCGCTGGCGGCCAATATGGCCAATCTGGGCCGGGTGGGCGTCATCTATCACAAGTCGATCGAGCAGCTATTGGTGGTCTTTCCCGCGCTGTTCGCCGCGATCACAACCGCGGCCGGTGGGGCGCCCCAGGACGAGGGCGCAAAGCTGGACTTCAAGCTCGACCTGAATGACCCGCCGCCGTGCAACACCGGTTTCATCCCGTCCCCGTTGATGCGGACGCCGGCGGACGAGACGGTGCGTGAAGTCCCGCGTGACCTGTATTGCAAGGCCGCGCAGAACGACCCGACCACCGTGCGCGGCGCCCGCAACTACCCGTGCCAGGAATTCCCCGGCAAGCGGGCGCCCACCGTGCAATTGTGCCGTGATCCGCGCGGGTACGTGCCGCTCGGCAGCAACCCGTGGCGCGGGCCGCCGATCCCGTACGGCACGCCGGTCACCAACGGCCTGAACATCCTGCCGCCCAACCACTTCCCGTTCATTCCGCCGGGTGCCGACCCCGACCCGGGCATCCCGATCGTCGGGCCGCCGCCGCCGGGAGTGACGCCGGGTCCGGGCCCGGCGCCGATCCAGCCGGCCTACGACCCGCCGCCGCCAAACAACGTTCCGCCGCCGCCGGGCAACCCGTCGTACATGCCGCCGAACTACCCGCCGGTGCCGCCGCAGCTGCCGTATCCGAAGTACCTGGAGCCACCGCCGCCACCGCTGGGCACCGGTCCGGTACCCGGTCCCCAACCGCAGGCCAGCGGTCCGGCTTACACCACCTATGACCCGTCGACCGGCCTGTTCAAGGATCCGGCGGGCGGCACTGGTATCTTCGCGTCCGGCGTGACCGGCGCAGCCAGCGCCGAGAATTGGGTGGACTTGATGCTCGCGCCCAAGCCGCTTTAGCCGAGCAAGTGGATTCAGTAGTGACAGACGAAGTACCGCCAACGCAACGCGTGCGCCGGAAGGCCTCGCGTGCGGCGGGCCCGCCAAAATCCGAGCAGGTCAAGCAGGAGGACGGGGCCGCGGCCGAGGCGACGACCGATACCGTCGTCGTCGCCCCGAAAAAGGCTGTCCGGGCCGCCGGAGAGAAGAAATCCCTCACGGCGGTGCGGCCGCCGCGGCGCCGCCAGCCCAACCGCCGCCTGGTGGGCTGGGTGTCGCTGGCGGCTGCGGTGCCGGTGATCGCCGCACTGGTCTGCGGCGTCACCGCCTTGGTGCTGCAGCACCGGGACGCACGCACGGAGCAGGCCCGTGAACAGCGCTTCGTCGACGTCGGCGCCCAGACCGTGGTCAATATGTACAGTCATACGCTCGACAACCTCGACGAGGCGATCAACCGCTTCGTCAACGGCACCAGCGGCCCGTTGCGCAGCAAGTTCAGCCCGGAGAACGTCGACCTGGTGAAGGCGTTCTTGCGCAAGACCAGCGCATCCTCGGAGGCGGTCGTCAATGGCGCCGCGCTGGAGAGTATCGATCCCGTTAGCGACAACGCGTCGGTGCTGGTGGCGGTGCGCGTGACGAACACAGACCTCGACGGGGTCAATAAGCCGTCGGAGCCTTACCGGGTGCGGGTCATCGTGCACGAAGACGAGAAGGGTCGGATGACCGCGTTCGACATGATGTACCCGCACGGGGGCAACTGATGCGATGGTTGCGGTGGTTGCCCACTGCTGCGGGTTATCTGGCGATCGTCTTGGTGGTGGGGCTGTCGGCCGCCGGCGGCTGGTTCTATTGGGATCGCGTGGAGGCCCGGGGTGCCCAGTCGGCACGGGAGGTGTTGACCAAACAAGCCGCAAAGGAGATTCCGCAGTTCTTCGGCTATGACTTCCAGACCATCGAGCGCAGCCTCAACGACGTGTATCCCTTGCTCACCCCCGCGTACCGCCAGGAGTACAAGAAGGTCGTCAACGAGCAGATCATCCCGGAAGCCAAGAAGCGGGAGATGGTAGTTCAGGTGGACGTCGTGGGCGTAGGAGTCATGCAGGCCAAACGCAACTCCGCGACGCTCATGGTGTACATGAACCGCATCGTCACCGACAAGGCGCGTCAGCCCATCTACGAGGGCAGCCGGCTTCGGGTGGAGTTCGAGCGCGATCAGGGTAAGTGGTTGATCGCGCACATCATGCCGATCTGAGCCCGACTCGGGTCAGAAGCAGATCGCAATGTCGTTGCACTCCATCGGGTAACGCTCGATCGGGCTGGGCGGCGGCCCCACCAGGGACAGCGAGAACGGCTCTTTCTTCATGTCCGGCTGCAGGCCGCACACAGCGCCATGCAGGGTGGTGTGAGTGCCGGTCAAGGTCTCGTCGCTAAACGCGTAGGTCTCGCTGCTGGGGGCGAAGCTGCCGTCCGGGCATACCACCCCCTCGGGCTTGCTGACCTGCATGGTCCACAGCATGCTGCTCATCCGGGCCCGGCCACTGAAGTTCTGCAGATGCTCGGCGCGGGTGTTGTTCGCCGGGGTCGAGCTGACGATGTTCAGCGCGCAGTTCATCGCGATGACGATCGGGTCCGAATAGTCGTTCATGTTGCGGGTTCCCGACGGCTGCGCGCACAGCGCGCCGATGGTCCAGGTGGCGCCGGATACGCCGGCCTGGTTCAAGACGTAGGTGCCGTCCGGGGGCGGCCCTATCGCGTACGCCGGGCTGCCCGAATCCAGCGCCATGCCTACTGCGACTGCCGTGCTGACGACGGCACCGCCGGCCAGCCCGCGACGGATCTTCACCTGAACCCTCCTGGCCCGATTGATGGCGCCGCTGCGCCGCATCTGAGTATCACAGCGATTGCGCGGCAGCACCACGGGTTCGGCCGGACTTTTGCCTGTCAGCCCGAGGAATGGGCTTGGCCGAGGGCGTCGAGAAACGCGCGGGCCCAGCGGTCCACGTCGTGGGCGAGCACCTGGCGGCGCAGCGCCCGCATGCGCCGGCGACCCTCCTCGTCGGACTGGGTGAGCGCGGCCTCGATGGCATCCTTGACGCCTTCCAGGTCGTGCGGGTTCACCAGATAGGCCTGGTGGAGTTCGGCTGCGGCGCCGGTGAATTCGGACAGCACCAGAGCGCCGCCCAGATCGCTGCGGCAGGCGACGTACTCCTTGGCCACCAGATTCATGCCGTCGCGCAGCGGAGTGACCAGCATGACGTCGCTGGCCACGAAGAAGGCGATCAGCTCGTCGCGGGGGACGGGCCGGTGCAGATAGTGCACCACCGGGTGGCCGACCTCGGCATATTCGCCGTTGATGTGCCCAACCTGCCGCTCGATGTCGTTGCGCAGGATCTGGTAACTCTCAACCCGTTCCCGGCTAGGGGTGGCCAACTGGACCAACACGGTGTCGTCGCGCTTCGCGCGGCCCTCGTCGAGTAGTTCGTTGAACGCCTTGAGTCGTACGTCGATGCCCTTGGTGTAGTCGAGCCGGTCGACACCCAGCAGGATCTTGCGCGGGTTGCCCAACTCGGCGCGGATCTCGCGGGCCCGGCGTCGCACGTTGCGGTCCCGCGCGGCATGGTCGAGTTCGGCGGAGTCGATCGAGATGGGGAAGGCGCCCACCCGGACGCTGCGGGACTCGAGTGAAACCTCGCCGAACCGGGACCGCACGCCGACGGTTCCCCGCGACGTTTCCGCGCCCAGTAGCCGTCGGGCCAGTATCAGAAAGTTCTGTGCGCCGCCGGCCAGATGGAAGCCCACCAGGTCGGCGCCCAGCAGACCTTCGACGATCTCGGTGCGCCAGGGCATCTGCATGAATAGTTCCACCGGCGGAAACGGGATGTGCAGGAAGAACCCGATGGTGAGATCCGGTCGCAGCTCGCGCAGCATTTTGGGCACCAGCTGCAGCTGATAGTCCTGCACCCAGACGGTTCCGCCCTTGGCTGCGGCGCGGGAGGTCGCCTCGGCGAATCGGCGGTTGACGTCGACGTAGCGGTCCCACCATTCGCGGTGGTAGTTCGGCTTGACAATGACGTCGTGGTACAGCGGCCACAGCGTGGCGTTGGAGAAACCTTCGTAGTATTCGGCGACGTCGTCGGCGCTGAGCCGGACCGGGTGCAGGGTGAGCTCATCCTGGGTGATCGGGTCCTCGTCAGCGTCGACCACTCCCGGCCAACCGACCCAGGCTCCGCGACGTTTACGCAGCAACGGCTCGAGCGCGGTGACCAGACCGCCGGGGCTGCGCTTCCAGGCGATGCTGCCGTCGGGCAGGCGTTCCAGGTCGACCGGCAGCCGGTTGGCAACGACGACGAAGTCAGAATCCCCGTAGCTGGCGCCGGCTTTTCGAGCCATTAGCTCTCGTGTTTCGCCGGACCAATGCCGAGCATGGACAAGAAGACGCGGCACTCGTCAGCGTCGTTGGCGTAGGCGGCGACGACGCGCCGCGCCTGGCTGGCGGTGCTGTCGGCCAGCGGTTCCACGTCACCGATATCGGCGTGGTCGGTTTTTGTTGGCATCAGTTCACTGTATGCGACGGCGGCTTGCCGCTGGAACTCACGTCGTTCAGCGGATGCCGTCGGCGCCGGTAGACGACAGCGGGCTACCGGTAGCACTAACAGGTCGCCTGGCGTATTTCGAAATATGGCAACGCAAACGGAGAATGGCTGCTTATTTTGTTCTGGTGAAAAGTTGTGTCTGAGCCGCGCGCGCGGTGTCTAATATTCGCGTGTTCAACACCTTGAGACTGAATATGCGCGAGCGGGTCCAGCAGGATCGCCGACTGGCTGCTTTCCGTTCTTATGCCGCCGATGACCGACTTCCATTCTTCCGAGTGGTGGAATCCGCACCCGGACCGACCGCGGTCATCGAAGGAAAATCGCGGATCATGCTTGGTGCCAACGATTCTCTGGGCCTCGGCGGCGACGCGCGGTTGATCGCCGCGGCCAATCGCGCGACCGACCGACACGGCACGTCCAGTGAAGGCGCGCCCCCGTTCTGCGGTACGTCGCGGCTCAAGGTCGAACTAGAGGAGCTGTTGGCCGACTGGCACGGCAGCGAGGCGGCGCTGGTGTACACCAGCGGCTATCAAGCCAACGTCGGCGCGCTCACGGCCATCCTGGGAGTCGGCGATCTCGCGCTGCCCGACAGCCAAGCGCACGCCTCGATCCACGCCGGAATTCGCTTGTCCGGGGCCAGCTCGCGCTACTTCGCCCACAATGACCTGAAGGCGCTGGAACACAATCTGATCCGCACCGCCGACCGTGGCGGCACCAAGATGATCGCGATCGACGGCCTCTACTCGATGCACGGTGACGTGGCTCCGATGGAGGGGATCGTCGCATTGGCCCGCAAATACGGTGTAGGGCTGTTCGTCGACGAGGCGCACAGCGTCGGCGTATTCGGTGCCAAACGCACCGGCATCGCCGAGGAATTCGGTTGCCTGCACGCCGTGGACATCTTGATGGGCGGCATGTCCAAAGCGTTGGGCTCGGCGGGTGGCTACATCGTCGGTTCGCGGGATCTGGTCGACTTCCTCAAGATGTACTCCAACCCACATATGTTCACCGCCACGTCGCCGCCGGGAACTCTGGCCGCGACCATCGCCGCGATCGAGATCATCCGCAGTCCGGAGGGGGAGCAGCGCGCTGCCGAGGTCCTGCGGAACTCACGCGCTCTGCGTGACGGGCTGGCCGCGCATGGACTGAAGGTGGGCGGCGACATCATCCGGTCCGACGGGTCGCGCGTGGTGGCGCCGATCGTCTCGGTGTGGATTGGGCAAGAGGACGACGCGGTCGCGGCCTGGAACGAGGCTTTCGACAACGGCGTCTTCTGCTCGCTGGCCCTTGCGCCCGCCGTCGGCGAAAACGACAGCATGATGCGGTGCGGTGTTTCGGCGGCGCATTCCAGTGCCCAGATTGAGCGGGCCGTCGAAATCATCGCCGCGGCCGTCCCCAGCGTTAAAGACCAGGCAAGCGAATTCGTCTAAGACGTCCATTTCGAACCCTCACCAAAATTAGAACGTCATTCGGAGTTTTCCGGCTCGCTTCCCGCTTTAGGACAGGACGTTTTCGAACAATGAGTAGGCTGACCGAAGTCATCGACAAAGTGGCGGCGAATTCCGCCACCGGCTTGCGCTTCGGCACCGCGACCGATTTGCGCTTCCTCAGCTGGCAGGACATCAACCAGGCCGCAACCAGAGTCGCCGGACGGCTGGTCGCCGAGGGCGTCGCCCGCGGCGACAGGGTGGGCGTCCTGGCCGCCAACGCCCAGGACGTCGCCGTGGTGTTGCAGGGCACCTGGAAGGCCGGCGCCGCGATGACCATGCTCCAGCAGCCGACCTCGCAGGCCGATCTGGCACAGTGGCATGCCGGTACCCTGCGTGCGTTGGCCATGCTCGGCGCACAGTGCGTGGTTGTCGGACAACCGTTCTCGGCGATCGCCGGGGCATTGCGGGCGGACGGATACCGAGTTATCGAGATCCCCGAGACCTGGCCGGACATCGCCGCCGAAGACTGGCAGACCACCGACGACGACGTCGCGCTCTACCAGCTCACCTCCGGGTCCACCGGTGACCCCAAGGCAGTGGCGATCACCCACGGCAATCTGTGTGCCGACATTTCGGCCATGGTGGCCGAAGTGGACATCGACTCCGACGCAGACGTCACGATGAGCTGGCTGCCGCTCTCCCACGACATGGGACTCATCGCTTACCTGCTCTCGCCGATGTGGGCCGGCAACGGCGCGGTCTACATCCCCCCGACCGAGTTCGTGAGGTCGCCGCTGCAGTGGATCCAGGTCCTGAGCGAGCAGCGGGCCACCGTCACTGCGGCGCCCAACTTCGCGTACTCGATCGTCAGCCGCCGCCTCAAAGCTGTCGAGGATGGCGCCTACGACCTCAGTGCGCTGCGCTGCGTCGTCTCGGGTGCCGAACCGATAGATCCGGCCACCATGTTCGAGTTCACCGCGCAGGCAGCCCGCTTCGGGATGCGGCGAGCGGCGGTCGGCGCGGCCTATGGTCTCGCCGAGGCCACCGTCGCGGTGTCGTTCTCGCCGGTGGACCGGCCGCTGGCCTTCGAAACAGTGTGTGCCGAGGAACTGGAACTCCGGGGCCGCGCGGTGACCGCGTGCGGCTGCGACGCTCCGCAGAAGCAGTTGGTGCTGCTCGGCCGTCCGGTGTCCGGCATGGAAGTCCGGATCGTCGATCAGGACGGACACAGCCAACCGGCGCGCCAGATGGGTGAGTTGCATATCCGGGGCGACGCGGTGACCAGTCACTACCTGACCCCCGACGGTGAGGTCGACGCCGTCGGCGACGACGGCTGGTTTGGCACCGGCGACCTCGGCTACCTCACCGACGAGGGCGAAATCGTGGTGTGCGGACGGCTCAAGAACGTCATCATCGTCGCCGGCCGCAACATCTTTCCCGCCGACATCGAGCGACTGGCCGCGTCGGTCGACGGCGTTCGGCGCGGCGGGGTGGTCGCTTTCGGGGTCACGCTGCCGGATCGACGCGAGGAGATCCGGATCGTCGCCGAGACGGTCCAGCGCGATCCTGCCGACCAGGGGCGGGAGATCCGCCGGGAGATCACCCGCAGGGTGCTGGGTGCGACAGGGATGAGTCCGACAGTGCTGCTGGTCGGCAAAGGCGAAGTTCCCAAAACCGCCTCGGGAAAGCTGCGCCACGTCGCGGCCAAGGAGCTCTTCGGAGAGGTGAGTGCACTGTGAATGCGTTCGACGAATCGATCGTGGGTATCGTCGCGGCCCTGGCGCCGGACCGGATGGCCCCGGTTACCGCCGACTCGGACCTGGTGGAGGACCTGGGCTACGACTCGCCTCGCAAAATGGAATTGGTTGCCACCCTGGAGGCGCACCTGGAGATGCGGCTCGAAGATCCCGATGCGCCACTGCAGACGGTGCGGGAGGTCATCGACTGGGTTGACGCGCAACGGCGCTGACGACCCGCGTCAACCCAGCAGCGGCGCGCTTACACACTAGCCGTAATGTGTAAAGCCCAAGCCCGTGACAAGTGAGGTGGGCAATGACACTCTCCGACCAGACCGACGCCAACGCCGAGGTGCCCGCGGCCCCCGAGATGGTGGCCTACGAAACGCTCGACGAGGGACGCATCGCCCGGATCTGGCTGAACCGGCCCGCAGAGCACAACGCGCAGAACCGCACCCTGCTGGTGCAGCTCGACGAGGCGTTCTTGCGGGCCGAGGCCGACGACACCGTGCGGGTGGTGATTCTGGCCGCGCGCGGTCGCAACTTCTCGGCCGGCCACGACCTGGGTTCTGAGGCAGCGTTGGCGGAGCGAAAGCCGGGACCGACGCAGCATCCGACCTTCCGTTCGCATGGAGCCACCCTGGAGCCGATTGTGGAGAAGCTGTACCACCAGGAGTGGCATTTCTTCTTCGAGAACACCCGGCGCTGGCGCGATCTGCGCAAGATCACCATCGCTCAGGTGCAGGGCAACGCGATTTCGGCGGGGCTGATGCTGATCTGGGCGTGCGATTTGATCGTCGCGGCCGACAATGCGAAGTTCAGCGACGTGGTCGCGGTCCGGCTGGGCATGCCGGGCGTCGAATACTACGCGCACCCTTGGGAATTCGGCCCGCGGAAGGCCAAAGAGCTACTGCTGACCGGCGATTCGCTGGACGCCGACGAAGCCTACCGGCTCGGCATGGTGTCCAAGGTCTTCCCGGTCGACGAGCTGGACGACAAGACACTGGCCTTCGCGCGGCGTATCGCCGAGCGTCCGACGATGGCCTCGCTGCTGGTGAAGGCGTCGGTCAACGCGGCTTCCGACGCGATGGGTTTCACCGAGGCGCTGCGGCACGCGTTCCACGTCCACGAACTCGGCCACGCGCACTGGGCGGCGCACAACGAGAACAGGTTCCCGGTCGGGTTGCCGCCGGACGTAGAGGACTGGCGCACCGCCCGGCCCACCAAGGTCGCCCGCCGCGACGAGCCCTAACGCGCAATGGTTCGATAGCTAGAACCTGTTTCAGTTTTCGGCGCGGGAGGTCCCCAGTGCAGCTTTCATTCCAGGACCGCACGTATCTGGTCACCGGCGGCGGTAGCGGTATCGGCAAGGGGGTCGCAACCGGGCTGGTGAACGGCGGCGCGTCGGTGATGATCATGGGCCGCAACGCCGACCGGCTGGCCGAGGCCGTCAAGGAGATCGAGGGCCTGCAACTGCCCGGCTCGATCCGCTACGAACCTGCCGACGTCACCAACGAGGGCGAGGTCGCCCGGGTGGTGGACGCCGCGACAGCATGGCATGGCCGGCTGCACGGCGCCGTGCACAGCGCCGGCGGGTCGCTGACCGTCGGCCCGCTCACCCACACCGACTCCGAGCAGTGGCGCCGCACCGTCGACCTCAACGTCAACGGCACGATGTACGTCCTCAAACATGTGGCTCGGGAGCTGGTGCGCGGAGGCGGAGGGTCGTTCGTGGCGATCTCGTCGATCGCGGCCAGCAACACCCACCGGTGGTTCGGGCCCTACGGTGTCACCAAGTCGGCGATCGACCACATGATGCAGCTGGCCGCCGACGAGCTCGGGGCGTCTTGGGTGCGGGCGAACAGCATCCGGCCGGGCCTGATCCGCACCGACCTGGTGAACGCCAGCGTCATCCAGTCACCGGAGATCAGTGGCGACTACGCGCAGTGCACCCCGCTGCCGCGGGTGGGTGAAGTCGAGGACGTGGCCAACCTGGCGATGTTCCTGCTCAGCGATGCCGCCAGCTACATCACCGGGCAGTGCATCAACGTCGACGGCGGCCACATGGTGCGCCGCGGGCCGGACTACTCGTCGATGATGGAGCAGATGTTCGGTGCCGACGCCCTGCGCGGAGTGGTGTCAGACCCCGTCGGCTGACCCGCGGTTTGCGGGCGGGCCGGCCGGTGCTGGAATGAGGGTCATGGCTCAACAGCAACCCCTCAACATGCCGCTCGAAGAGGCGATGCGCACCCAGCGTGCAATCCGTCGGCTCAAGAGCGACCCGGTCGACGACTCACTGATCCTGCACCTGCTCGAATTGGCGATGAAGGCACCCACCGGTTCGAACGCGCAGAACTGGGAGTTCATCGTCGTCAAGGACCGCCGGGTCGTTGCGAAGCTGGGCCGGTTGAATCGCGCGGCGATGAACACCTTCGGGCCGCTCTACAAGCGCGCCCTGGAAAAGCGGATGGACGAGAAGATGCTGCGCATCGAGAAGGCCGTGCGCTGGCAGGCTGAGCACTTCGACGACATCCCCGTGGTCGTGGTGGCCTGCCTCAAAGGTGTCATCCCGCCCTTTCCGCCGGTCGCTGTCAGCAGCGCCTACGGGTCGATCTATCCCGCGGTGCAGAACCTGTTGCTGGCGGCCCGCGCGGCCGGGCTGGGCGCGGCGCTGATCACCTTGCCGCTGTGGAGCACGTTCGCCGCGAAGCGGGTGCTGGGCCTGCCGTGGAATGTCACCCCGTGCGCGGTGATCCCGCTGGGCTGGCCGATGGGTAAGTACGGTCCCACCTCCCGCAGGCCGGTCGGCGAATTCGTGTCGCTGGACCGGTACGGCAACCGGGCGTTCCAGTGAAGCGGCTGGAAGGGCGGCGGATCCTGGTGACCGGTGCCGGGTCGGGGATCGGCCAGGCGACGGCGCTGCGGTTGCTCGACGAAGGTGCGGCGGTGGTCGGCGCGGACATCGCCGCGGCCGGTCTGGCGGCCACCCGGAGCAGAACTGACAGCCGATTCACCGGGCTGGAGATGAATGTCGCCGACGAGCGTTCGGTGGTCGACGGGGTGCGCTCGGCCGTCGACACCCTGGGCGGCCTGGATTCGGTGGTCAACGCGGCCGGCATGTTGCGTGCCGCCCACACCACCCAGACCAGCCTTGAACTGTGGAACCAGATCCTCACCGTCAATCTGACCGGCACTTTCCTGGTGGTCCGCGAGGCGTTGCCGGCGCTGCTGGACAACCCGCACAGCTCGATCGTGAACTTCAGCTCCACCTCGGCGAGTTTCGCCCACCCCTATATGGCGGCCTACGCCGCCAGCAAGGGCGGGGTGCAGTCTTTCACGCACGCGCTGGCGCTCGAATACGCCAAGGCCGGGCTGCGCGCGGTGTGCGTGGCGCCGGGCAGCATCAAGTCCGGGATCACCGATGCCACCGGCGGATACATCCCCGCGGACGCCGACTGGTCGCTGTTCGGCCGGTTGATGCCGATTCTGCCCACCACCGAGACATCCAGCGGCGCCGGGATGGCCGACCCGTCGGCGGTTGCCGGTGTCATCGCGATGCTGGTGTCCGACGACGGCCAGTTCATCACTGGCACCGAGATCCGCATCGACGGCGGCACGCACGCCTGACACCTCGGGTGCGGCCGCTTCGCGCATCGGCTCGAAGAGCCGCCGAGCGGGCCCCGCAGAAGGGGAGATCAGTTGACGCAGGGCACGCCGCCGCCGTCGATCGGCTTGCCCCGATCGGGCGTGGGGTAAGGCGTGAAGGTGCCGTCGTAGTAGTAGCCGTTGGACTTCGCCGTCGTGGTCGTCGTGGTCGTCGTCGTGGACGTTGTCGACGTGCTCTCCTCGGCGGCGGGCAGCGAGAAGTTGGTGTCCACGGTCACGCGGATGTGTCCGGGCGCGATGCTGGCATCGGGCTTCTTGGGCGGGTCGATACCCAGCACATCGGCCAGGTTCTGGGCGTCGGTTTCCGCTCCGGCGCCGTACTGGATCGTGGTGGAAGTGGGTTCGCCGGATTCGCGGTCGCGGACCTGGCCTGCGGTATAGCCACGCTTTTTCAGCGCACTGGACAACTGCGAGGCCATGCCGCTGATCGCGCCCGCGTTGACCACGTCGACGACGGTCGACTGGTTCGGCTTCGCCGAGGTGGTGGGCGCGGCCGACGGGGTGGCGGCCGTGCCGAAGGCCGCGGCGATCTCGGCCTTGATCGCAGCCGGGTCGATGATGTTGACGTCCTGGCCGTCGATGTTGTCGTAACGCACCACCGGCAGCGTGCGAAACTCCACGTTGCCGCCGGCCAATTCCCCCATCCGACGGAACAGGTTTTCATCCCATCCCGCCGACAGCACGACGTCCTTGCGCGCCACGGCCATCAGGCTGTTGAGCCGGTCGAAGTTAGTGAACGTGCCTGTGTCCTGCAGCTCGCGCATCACCGAGGACAGGAAGGCCTGCTGTCGGTGGGTACGGTCTAGGTCGCCGTTTTCCAGCCCGTGCCGCTGCCGGACGAACGACAGCGCCTGCGACGCGTCCAGCCGCTGACGGCCGGCCGGGAAATCGGCGCCGGAGTACGAGTCGTAGACCGGGTGATTCAGGCAGACGTCGACGCCGCCCAGGGTCTGGGCGAGGTCGTAGAAACCGGCCAGATTGATCTCGGCGAAGTAGTCGATCGGGACTCCGGTCAGGTTGCGCACCGCGCGCAGCGTTGCGGCCCGGCCGGCTTCGCGGCCGCGGGCCTCCAGTTCACGCTGCGAGATGTTGCCCTGGTTGGCGAGTTGATTGGCGACGTACTGCTTGGTCAGCCCGTACGCCTCTTTGATCTTGATGTGGTTGTAGCCGGGAATTCCGTTCCAGGCCACCCAGTCGTCCCGCGGGATCGAGAAGGCAACGACTCTGCCGTCGGATCCGACGTGCACCAGGATCAACGTGTTGGTGTTGTAGCCGCCCTGGTCGGAGTCGCCGGCGTGCAGGTGTTTGAGGATCGACCAGGGCAGGTCGTTGCCGTCCTGGTCTTTGCGCGAGTCCAGGCCGATGAGCAGGATGTTCATGTTGTTCCCGCTGGACCTGGGGTCTTCGGGAGTCAACGCTTGCGAGATGGTGATGCCGCCGAGGGCGCCGTGGGCCACCCAGTAGCCGGCCCCGGTCGTACCGACGGCTACTACCGAAACCAGGGTCATGAAAGTGCGCGCCAATCGTTTGCGGAGTGTTGTCCGCTTGATTGCACGTCGATCCGATCGGAGGCGGTGCGCACCGCCGGAGCGTGTCACTAACGTCCTCGACCCAGCGCCGACCTACCGGCCGGCACCTGACCGGCGGTTTGCGGTGACGTCATCCGAGGCATGAGGTCTAGTATGCGGCAGATTGCTGCATCGACCCCACTCCAGCTCGGTCGGTGTGGGCGGATTCACCCATAGAAATCGCTTTGAGCAGTACGTTCTGCTGCCAGCCGGTGACGCGCGGTCCGTCAGCAGTCCTGGTAATCGATATGCCACCGGCCGTTGATATAGGTGGCGGCGAAATGGCCGCCGAGGCTCGCGTCGGCGTCCCTGACGTTGCCGGAGCCTCCAACAGCGGGGACGAATCCCGGCGGTTCCCAGCTCACCGACTGAGGATTGGCCGTAGCTTCCGGTGTGCATCCAGCCTGTTTGGCGAGGTATCCGTCGATGACTCGGCGCTCGGCGGTGGCCTGGTCGCCGCCGTCGGCCGCGGGACTTGTCGGACAGGTATAGCTGACGACGCAGAAGTTCTCGCTCCTGTTCGTAAGTGACACGTCGGTCATCGGAATCGCCGCGATGGCGCCGCCGAGCAGGACGGCCACCACAACCACCGCCGCGATACGCGCGTTCATCGGGCCCGCACGACCTCCTCCCCGGACGTGTAAAACAACGGGATGTCCGAACCGATCAGCGTCTCGACCAGAAATACCCCGAATGGTTCGACTTCGTAGTAGTAGTGGACGTCGCCGTTAGCGTCGACCGCGCTGCCGCAGGTGTGGCCGGGCGCACCGCATCGCTGCTTGACCGGCATCGCCAGGGTGGCGATGGCCGCCACCGCTGCGAGCCCAATGGCCATTGACGACTTCGTTCGCGCGCGGGTCTGCATTTACTCTCTCGAATCCTGGTCCGACTCCTCGCCTCACCGCAGTCTAGGCGCGTCTTGACAGGTGTAACGGTGGCTTAGGTCGGGTTGCTGCAAGGAAGGCCGACTGGCTGATCACCCAATGCGGCCGTTGCGGACGTGGGAATGCGAAGATTGCTGCCCGTGACAGGTAACTGGGGTTCATTGCTGGCGACGCTGATTCCGTTGGCTCTGGTGATCGCGGTCTCGCCGTTAACGATCATCCCGGCGGTACTGGTTCTGCACGCGCCGCGGCCCCGGCCAACAAGTCTGGCGTTCCTCGGCGGATGGGTGCTGGGGCTGGCCGCGCTGACCGCCGTTTTCACGGCTGGCTCCGGACTGTTTGCCGGCCTGCATAAGTCGCCGCCGCAGTGGGCCTCTTGGGTGCGTGTGGTGCTGGGCTCGATCTTGATCCTGTTCGGCATCTACCGGTGGCTGACCCGGCACCGGGAGTCCGACACGCCCCGTTGGATGAGGGCGTTCGACACCATCACCCCGGTGCGCGCAGGCGTCACCGCGCTGGTGCTCACAGTGGTGCGACTCGAGGTGTCGATCATGTGCCTGGCCGCAGGATTGGCCATCGGCACCAGTGGCCTGACGATGCCGGACAAATGGGTGTTCGCTGTGGCGTTCGTGGTCCTGTCCGCCTCGACGGTCGCCGTCCCGATCCTGGGCTACGTGAGCGCCGGGGACCGCCTCGACGACCAGCTGACCAAGCTCAAGGACTGGATGGAACGCAATCACGCGGGAATGCTGGCCGCCGTGCTGGTTCTGATCGGGCTGATGGTGCTGCACAACGGGCTCAAAGGCCTGACGTGACGCTCCGCGGCGGCGGGCCGTCTGGTCCGCGTCACTTCCGCTTCGGTTTCGCGGCGGCGGCGGCCAAGCCGCACAGTGATATTGCCGCCACAGCGAGCAGCGGGTGCCACCACTGGGTGCCCAGCCAATAGGCGTGGGTGCCGATCCAGCCGGAATGCTCGCGGTCGCCAAACAGGAACGCGCGCACCACGGGTGTGGCCAGCGAAAGTACGGCTCCGACAAGGGTTGCCGACACTAGGGCGAAGAGCAGACGGCTCGAGAGCTGCCAGGTGCCCAGCACGATCAGGTAGCCGCCGACACCGGCCATGGTCAGTCCTGTCACACCAATTAACGTGGCCGACTGAACCGCGGCGGCCAGTCCCAACACCAGCAGTGCCGCTCCGGCGGTCAACGTCCGCTTCGCGATCCCTTTGGTCAGCGATACCACCCGGTATGCGGCCAGCGTCAGTGTTCGCACCGTGGCGATCGGCGGCTTGACGACACCGGGCAGTTGCCGTACCGACCCCACCGCGCCCGATGCCGTCGCGGCGGCCTTGGCGACGGTGTGAGCCATCAGCGGTGAGCCCCGGTCGCTGTTGAACGTCTCGCGGGCCACCGGATCCTCGTTCAGCAGAGCGTATTTCGACTCACCCGGGGCTGCGGCGAGTACCTTTTTGGCCCAAGTTCGGGATCTGGCCGGGCTCCAGTCGGGTTGGTCGTTGGTGTTCGGGTCGAGCACCGTGCCGGCCAGCTCGTCCAGTTCCTCGTCCAGCACGCGTCGTTGCCATAGCTGCGCCAGCCACATCGAGGTGGCCGGCAGGCTCGGCGGCATCGGGACGGCCGGATTGTCGACGAAGGCCAGTTCGCGCAGCACCGTGTCCTCGGTCAGTCGTCCAGAGTCGCCGCCGACTGTCGCCAGCCGGTAACCGTGAGCCGGAAAGTCCGGGGCCCCAAGCGCTTTGAGATGTTGCACGAACCACTTTGCGCCACTTTCGGTCGCCTGCGGGCGGGCTGCTACGACCCAGCGGACGCGGCGCGGATCAAGCAGCACATGGACCAGCCACCCGGCCCCGTCCAACCGTCCCCACATCCAGTCGTTGGAGCGCCAGGATCGCTTGTAAAAGGCGCCGAAGTGGTGGAACTGCATCCCGGTCAGCTTCTGCTGCGCGGTCTGCCAGTCCGGCGCCAGCAGACTGCGTGTGTCGGCGCTGACCTGTACCAGCTCGACCGACTGGTCGATGTCCGCGTCGGCGGGCAGCATTGCGCGCTGGGCTGCCGCCAGGTCGAACAATCGGGTGGCCACCTCCCCGGGGTCGGTGGCCGGACGGAGGTAGCGCAGGTACGTGTGCAGCTGACCGGCTGCGGCACCGTCAAGCGCTAGCGGCGACCCAGGTGCGGCATCGTCAGCGGGTAAAGCCTTGTCCGCCAATCTCTTCAAGGCTGGGTACCCGTCGACCAGTACCCTGCCCAGCTTGGCCCAACCGTCCTGCGGCACCTCGGATCGGCGCAGCTGTTCGGCCGCGATCATGGTGGCCGCATCTTTCAAACTTCCCTGTCGGACAGCGGGTTTCGCGAAGACTGCTCGCACCAGCGCGCCCGAGTCCACCGGATCCGGGGGCGGGCAGGCGGCGTGGATCCCCTTCGTGAGTGCGGTCAAGTCGGCGATGTCGTCGTCGGACGTCGCCAGCTGGTAGGCCGCCCGCACGACGGCCAGCGCGCAGCTCTTGGCGAGGTCGTAGCCGGGTTGGCCGTACCGGGCCAGATCCGCAGGACCCAGCGGTAGGCGCGGCTGCGCGTCCCGACGACTCAGGATCGATTCGGTGATCTGTTTCCGGCATACCTTCTCGGCATCGCCACCGATGGCGAGTTCGGCTGCCCAGCTTTTCGGGACGCCGGTACCGAGCTGGCGCAGTAGCGCGTCGGTGAGGTCGTGTGCATGTCGCGTCGCCTCGCGGGAGCGGTAGTCGTCCAGCAGCGCGGGCGTCAGCAGCCGGGCACCCTCGGGCAGCTGGGCCGCGAGCTCGGCCAGCCGCAGTTTGCCGTCGGTACGTGCCGCCATGCTGTCCTGGTGGGCCCGGATCTGACGCAGGTCGGCGGCGATGGATTGGGTGGTGATCGCGGAGAGGTCCTTGAGCAGCCCGTCGACCAGCCCGAGCGGGTGCTCGAGGTCATCGGCTGGGACGTCGCGAGCTATGTCTGGCGCGGGCCCCGACGACGGCACCACAAAAAGCAGCACCCGCCGCACCGGGCGGCGGGCTGGGCGATCGAAGATGCGCTTGAGCAGCACGTCGATCGGCCGGTTGTCCAGCAGGCCGCCGTCGGCGACCCAGTGGGCGCGACTGATGTTGGCGAACGGCGCCATCGGTGGCCGGGCCGGGATCTTTCCGGCGGCTGGGGTCCCCTGGGTGAAGGGCAGGAACGACGGCTCGAACGCGATCGGAAACGACGCCGAGCTGCGCGCCGCCAGCGCCAGGGCCGCGACCGTACCCGGTTCGAGCAGCTCGGTCTCGGTGAAGGTGAACACACCACGCCGGTCGACGTCTTGGACGAGGGTGCCGAATGAATCGGTGAACCGGCTGGTCTCGCCGGCGAGCAGGGTGGTCGTGACGTACAGGGTGGTGGACGGGGTGCGCGGGCCGCCGGTGAACGCCGCGGGTGGGAATGGTCCGGTCTCGAGCCGGGGGATCTGCGTCGCCAGGGCGGCGTACATCCGCTCGTCGCCGTACAGCAGCGACGGGGTGTCCTCGTCGCGGGGGTCGCGCAGTAGGTCGGTCAACGCGCCGAGGTCCAGCCACAGGTCGCGAAGTCCGCCCAGGTCGGCGCCGGATATTCGCGACGATGCGAGCAGGGCCGCGTTGATGCCGCCGGCGCTGGTCCCGGATAGGACGTCGACGTCGACGATCATGTCGAGCAGGTCGATCAGTCCCGCGTACAGGCGCAGTGCCTCAGCCGATTGCTTGCTGAGTCGGCTGTCGGCCGGAAAGGGTCCGCCTTGGCGGCGCCATTGCGAGGCTTGGGCCAGCAGGTTGATTTCCCGGGCCACCCCGGCCATCCAAACCGCCAGGCTGACCCCGCCGGTCATGGTCGTGGCGAGCCGCAGCTCCTGAGTCAACTCCGTCACGGGCGACGGTTTGTCGAATGCCATGACGCACCCCCAGGTAAGGCGGGGTCCGCCCGGAACCGGGCCCCTGCCTTAGATTGCCAGACCAGCGTGCAGTTCGGGGTCAATGACGTCGGGTTGGCAGGTGACCGCGTCGCCAGTCGAACCGACGGACCGCGGTGTGCGGCGGTACCCTTTCGTGCTTAGCTTGTCAATGCAGCTGTGCATCCCGGCACGGGGTCCTAATGTATTTGCTGAATATCGGAGAATTTCGCTTGAGGGGGCGGAGTGGAAGGTACGACCTTCGGCCGCTACCGGTTCATCGAGTTGCTGGGCCGCGGCGGTATGGGCGAAGTGTGGCGCGCCTACGACACAGAGACACAGCGCGTCGTCGCCGTGAAGGTCTTGCCGGCGAACCTGGCCAACGACCCGACTTTTGAACAGCGTTTTCGCCGCGAGGCGCTCGCGGCCGCCGGGCTCAATGATCCGCATGTGGTGCCGATCCACCATTTCGGTGAAATCGAGGGTCGCCTCTATGTCGATATGCGCCTGGTCGTCGGCCGCGACCTGCAGGCCATCATCGCGGAGGGCCCCCTGGATCCCGAGCGTGCGGTCAACATCATCGAGCAGATCGCTTCGGCGCTGCGGTCGGCGCACCGGATCGGGTTGGTGCACCGCGACGTCAAACCGTCCAACATCCTGGTCACCGAGGACGATTTCGCGTACCTGATCGATTTCGGGATTGCCCGTGCGGAGGGTGATTCCCACATGACCGGCACCGGGAATGTGATCGGGACCTGGGCGTATATGGCGCCCGAGCGGGTCACGAACGGCCGCACCGACCCGCGCGGCGACACCTATGCCTTGGGATGCGTGCTGCATGAGTGTCTTACCGGAAGTCAGCCGTTCCCCGGCGCCAGCCTCGAGCAGCAGATCGGCGGCCATCTGAGTCTGCCGCCGCCGCGTCCCTCCACCCTGCGTCGCGGCATCCCCGAGGAACTCGACAACGTCATTGCCATCGCGATGGCAAAGAACCCCGAGCAGCGCTACGCGACGGTGACCGACCTCGCCGCGGCAGCGCGCGAAGCGGTGACCGGCACGCGCCCGATTCCGGTGCGCCGTCCCGAGCCGGTGCAGCAACGCACTCAGCTGGCGCCGCCATCCGGCCCGCCGAAGCAGCCCCCGCCGACCCAGCCACCCCCGATGCGTGGTGGGCCGGGCCCGGGATATGCCGACCCTGGACAGCGGCGCCCGCCCGCCGATCCCAACCAGCATCGCGGGCCGGTTCGGCAGAGCCAGCCCCGCCCGGCCGCCGACCCGAACCGGTATCGCCCGCCTGTGGAGGCGCAGCGGCTCGCGCCCGAACCGGTCCCGCAGCGGCCGCCGGCGGAGCCAACCGTGCAGCGGCCCAACGCAGATCCAACGATGCGGCGACCGAGCAGCGACCCGAAGATTTATCGCCCGAACAGCCCAAACGGCCCGAACAGTGGAGAGCAGACCGTTTTCCGGTTGCCGAGCGATCCCCAGACGCCACCTCCGTGGTCCGCGCCGGCCGAGGAGGCCACCCCCGCCACGCCTAAACCCAAGCGCCGTCGCACCCCGTTGCTGCTGGCGGGTGCGGGCGCGCTGGTGACCGTCATTGCGGTCGTCGCCGCGATTGTGCTGACCGGCGGCCATGGCAGCAGCGGCAGTGGTCACCAAGCCGCGCATCCCGCCGGAGCGGAACCTGCCGGCGGCGTCGCGGGCCCGTTCACCGGCACCTATACGGCCGACTTCGGCCCGAAGGTCTCGCTGGCGGGCAAACCGGTGGAAAACTCCGAGCCGCCAGATCACGAGACCTGGGTCCTTCATTCCACCTGCGGCAGTGACGGCAACGCCTGCGTGGCCTCGGCGCAGCGAACCGACGGCACCTACAACCACACGCCAAGGTTGACCTTCGACTATGTCCGCGGCCGCTGGATAGCGGTCGCTCTGGAGGGCGGCAGGTGCAACGACAAGAACATCGAGAAGTGGAATTACGTCTGGCTGCAGCCACATGCCGACGGCACCATGGTCGGCGAATGGATCACGGACTCACTGGATTGCTACAGCAAACGGACCGTGACGTTTAGCCGGACCGGTGACCCGGATAGCACCAACGTGACCGACCCCACCAAGCTGGCCGCGCGGGTGGTGTCTCCGGGTGAAGCGTTGCGTGGCAACTACCACCTGCTCACCACCTACACCGGGGCCGACGCGCCGAAGCCGCAGGAAGCCGACTACACGGTCGACACTTTTTGTCTGCGCACCGGCGACCGTTGTCTAAGCCGCTTCGTCAGGAATGGCAGCAGTGGCACCCAGCTGCTGCTATTCGCTAACAACACCTGGACCCGGGACGACGAGTACGACGCCTCCTGCCCGGCCGGGGGCACCTCGCACGTCAAGATCAAGGGCACCTTCCCGCTTCCCGAGCCGCCGTCGGACCCGATCCCGCTCCTCACCGGCAACGGCGTCAAGGACGAGTCGGGGAGTGCGTGCAGGGGTGGCCCCTACGACATGAAGTTCACCCGCACCGGCGGATGAGTGCCCCGCCGGGGCCGCACCTGTTTTGGAACACGCGCGCGGCGGGTAGGCCCTCCTGATCGAACGTGGAAATCTGAGAACGGAGCTGATCGATGCGTGCTGAGGAAGGCGACGAAACGGTCAAGGATTACGCCGAGGAGGGCGAGCAGGCCCTGGACCGGATCAAGAAGTCGACGGGGTCGGGAAACCCGCTGGTCCGACTGATCGGGTGGGTACGCGACCGGCTGCCTGGGGCGTCGCGAGTCTGATCTCCGGTTCGGCTCGTAGCGGGGTGTGGGCGTTTTCCCCTCTACCGGACGGGGTAATGAGACCGTTAGTCTCGTACAGAGACTGTAAGTCTTGTTTTGCTCCTGTCCAACAAGGGAAGCGGGCCCATGACTGGATCTGCTGTTACATCACTCAGCCGTGCCCACAACGCCCCTTCCGGTTCGTTCACGCAAGGGTCTCGCGCCCGACGTGGCTGGACTCTGTTTATCGCCTGCGCGGGTGTCGCCCTGGTTATCGCGTCGATGGTGGCGCTGAACACCGCGCTGGGCGACATCGCTAGAGCCACCTCGGCGAACCAGACGCAACTGACCTGGATCGTCGACAGCTACACGCTGCTGTTGGCCTGCCTGTTGCTGCCCGCCGGTGCGATCGGCGATCGGTATGGGCGCCGTATCGCATTGCTGGTCGGGGTGGCTACGTTCGCTGTCGCCTCGGCCGCACCCCTGATCTTCGCCAGCCCGCTACAGATCATCGCGGCGCGTGGACTCGCCGGGGCCGGAGCGGCGTTCGTGATGCCGGCAACGCTGTCGTTGCTGACTGCCGCCTATCCGCCGGAGGCGCGGACTAAAGCGGTGGGTATCTGGGCCGGGGTCGCTGGCTCCGGCGGGCTTTTCGGCCTGCTCGGCGCCGGATTGCTGGTCCAGTTCGCGGATTGGCGGTCGATCTTTTGGACCCTGGCAATCGGCGGGGCGCTGGTTTTCGTGTTGACGCTGACCATCGCCGAATCGCGTGACGACCACGCCCCGCGCTTGGACGTGCCAGGTGCGGTGACCATCGGTGCGGCGGTTGCCGTCTTCGTGTTCGGCATCCTGCAGGCACCCGCGCACGGGTGGAGCGACGCTCGCGTGTTCGGTTGCCTTGTCGCCGGTGCGCTGCTGGCCGTGCTGTTCGGCCTGGTCGAATTGCGGCGCAAGCAACCGCTGCTGGACATCCGGTTGTTCCGCGATCCCGAATTCGGCACCGGCGCCGCCGCGATAACCGTGGTATTCCTGGCCACCTTCGCGCTGTTCTTCCTGGTGGTCCAATATCTGCAGCAGGTCCGCGGCTACTCCGCGCTCTCGGCGGCACTTGCCCTGAGCCCCATGGCTTTACCGTTGTTGTCGCTGTCGATGCTGTCGTCCTGGTATCTACCCCGGCTGGGGTTGCGGGCGGTGGTGTTCGCGAGCATGACACTGGTCGCTGTCGGGTTTCTGTGTATGCGCACCCTCGATGCCCACTCCACTTACCTCGAGGTGGCCTGGCCGCTTTTGGTGATCAGCACCGGCTTCGGATTGTGCACGGCGCCAACCACATCGGCGATCATGACCGCCGCGCCCGACCAGAAGCAGGGTGTCGCGTCCGCGGTCAACGACGCCACCCGAGAGGTCGGCGGCGCGCTGGGCATCGCGCTAGCCGGTTCCATTCTCGCCAGCAGCTACAGCCACCAGGTCGCCGCCGCACTGAGCGGCTACCCGGAGCCGGTGCGCGCTCCGGCCTCGGACTCGCTGACCAAGGCCCTGGCCGCCGCTCACCAATTGGGGCCGCATGGTCTTCAGCTCGCCGAGCGCAGCAAGGAGGCGTTCGTGGCGGCGACGAATTCGTCCTACACCGTGATGGCCGTCGTCGTGGCTGTGGCTGCAGTCCTGATCTCGCTGTTCGCCCCCGGACGAGACGGCGAGCGGTTGCGGCTTGCGCGCCGCCTGCGCGACCGCACCGCGTCCTAGTATTTCCTGATGGTGACGGCAGCCGAACCATTCATCACCCACGGGCGCGGCGGGGTTCGCATCGTCTCAGACCGTCATGGCGATCCGCAGGCGCGCGCCGTGGTCTTCCTACACGGCGGCGGGCAGACGCGCCGATCCTGGGGACGCGCGGCGAGCGCTGTCGCCCAGCGTGGGTACCAAGCGGTCACCGTCGACTTACGGGGCCACGGCGAATCCGATTGGTCCAGCGAGGGCGACTATCGCGTGGTCAGCTTCGCCTCCGACGTGCAGGAGGTGCTGCGCAGTCTGCCCCCGCGGCCGGTGCTGGTGGGGGCATCGCTTGGTGGGTTCACCTCGATGCTGCTGGCCGGCGAACTCGCGCCGGGGATCGCCAGCGCCGTCGTGCTGGTCGACATCGTGCCCGACATGGAGCAGTCCGGGGCGAACCGCATCCACAACTTCATGGCTGACCGGATGGAGTCTGGCTTCGCGTCGCTGGAAGAAGTCGCCGATGCGATCGCCGAGTACAACCCGCACCGCCCCCGGCCCACTGACCTGCAGGGACTCACCACGAACCTCCGCCGTCGCGGCGATCGGTGGTACTGGCATTGGGACCCGCAGTTCATCAACGGCAGCGCGGCGTATCCGCCGCTGGAGGTCGTCGAGGCGGACCGCATGCATGCGGCGGTAGCCGCCATCCTGGCCGACGGTGTACCTATGCTGCTGGTCCGCGGTCAGGTGAGCGACTTGGTCAGCCAGGAACGCGCCGATCAGTTTCTGGCACGTTTTCCGCAGGTCGAGTTCACCGACGTCCGAGGCGCCGGCCACATGGTTGCCGGTGATCGCAACGACGTCTTTGCTGATTCGGTCCTGGAATTCATCCAGCGGCACGTCAATGCGGGGTGAGGGCTTGCCGGCGGCATCGCGACGTTGTATGACTTAGTTTGCGGAGTCACTGCATTGGGTATTCGCGCGCAGCGTGCGTTTGTTCAGGGCGACACTTTCGACACCTACGACACTTGCGACACAAGGAGAGCGGTGTGAAGCGTGGAATCGTGGCCGGGCTGGCCGGTCTGGCACTGGTGGTGGTGAGTTGCGCCGGCTGTTCGAGCAAGTCCGAGAAGGCTGCACAGTCCTCGGCTCCCCAGGGGACCGCGCCCTCCGGGCCGGTCGTCATCGTCGACGGTCAGAACCTCAAGGTCACGGGTGCAGTGACGTGCACGCCGTCGGGCAACAACATCAACATCGGCATCGGCGACGCTTCGGCCGGAATCGGTGCGGTGGTCAGCAAAGACACTCCGCCGATCGTTCATGCGGTCGGTTTGGGCGCGGTGAATGGCGTCACCCTCGGGTTTTCCGATGCAGCACCCAACCAGGCCACCAACGCCGGTGCGGCGGTGAAGGACAAGACCTACGCCATCAAGGGCACCGCTTCCGGTGTCGACGTGAGTAATCCGCAGGACCCGAAGTCGGTGACTAAACCGTTCGAGATGAGCGTGACTTGCCCGTAAGGGCGGGCAGCCGAATCCCAGGAGGGGACGCAGCTATGACCATGAAACGTGTCGTCGGCGCGACGGCTGTCGCGGCGGGACTGGGGATCTCGGCGGTGTTACTCGACGCGGGCATCGCTAGTTCCGCGCCGTTCGCGCCAATACCGCTGGCGCCGAACACTCCGACGCCGGGTCCGGCCACACCAGCGCCGGCGACTACCGCCGCCCCGGCCCCAGCCACCACCGCCGCCCCGGCCCCAGCCACTACCGCCGCCCCAGCCACTACCGCGCCACCGGCGACCACGGCCGCGCCCGCCACCACAGCTCCGCCGGCCACCACGACGGTGCCGGCTACCACCACGGTCCCGCCCACCACGACCGTCCCGCCGTCGACCACGGCCTCCAGCGCGGCGCCGTCCTCGCAGACCACGACGACGACCGTGACCACCACCCCGACAGCGTCCTCGACGACCACGTCCTCGGGTGCGACCACTACCACGACGCCGGCCGGGTCGACCACGAGCGTGAGCGGGTCGACTACCACCACGACAGTGCCGGCGGGGCAGTCGAGCACGTCGACGACGGCCGCTCCGGGGATCACCATCGTCATCAACGCTCCGGCAACCCAGCCCCCGCACCCGCCTTTCATTCCACGCGGACCGCTGGCGCAGCCCGACAACCAGTTTGGTGGCCCAAGGAACACGCTTGCGGGCATTCTCTTCCCCGACCGCGGCGCGCCGCCTCCGCCACCGCAGCGTGGCTTCGGCTACAACAACGGGCCCGCACCCGGCCACCCGCCGCCCAACTGGGAGGGCCCGCCGCCTCCCGGGGGATGGAATGGTCCGCCGCCTCCGGGCGGTTGGAACCGTCCCTACGAGGGACCACCGGCGCGCGACATCGGTTACGGACAACGTGATTTCGGTCCGTTCAACTACAACACCTTCACTGTGCTGCCGGTCTTCAACTGGCAGTACGGGGGCTGGGGTTACTGGTTCTTCGGTACCTGGGTTCCGCTGTACTGACGGACACCGGCTGCGCCGGCTTTGGTATCCGCCGGCCCAGCGCACCGTAACGCGAAAAGGCACAGGTGTTCGCGCTGTTTTGAGCTAGCGTCACAAGCTGTACAGGCTGCTGTCGGCAGTCGTGACGTGCGCAAAGGAGCAGCCCGTGAGCAAGATCGCCAGGCGGCTGGGCCCGCAAGACATGTTCTTCCTCTACGGCGAGTCCTCGAGCACGATGATGCACGTCGGTGCGCTGATGCCGTTTGCGCCGCCGCCGGACGCGCCCCGGGATTTTCTGCGCCAGCTCGTCGATGAGAGCAGGTCCAACGAAGTCGTGGACCCGTGGAACCTGAAGCTGAGTCATCCTGACCTGCTGTTGAGCCCGATCCAATCGTGGGTGTACGACGACAACTTCGACCTTGACTACCACGTGCGGCGCTCGGCGCTGGCCAGCCCGGGCGACGAGCGGGAACTCGGAATCCTGGTGTCGCGCTTGCACAGCAACGCCCTGGACCTGCGGCGTCCGCCGTGGGAGATGCACTTCATCGAGGGCCTGGAAGGGGGGCGCTTCGCGATCTACATCAAGATGCACCACGCGCTCGTGGACGGCTACACCGGTCAGAAGATGCTGGCCCGCAGCCTCTCGACGGATCCGCACGATACCGAGCACCCGCTGTTCTTCAACATCCCGACGCCCGGGCGGGTGTCGTCCGCCAAGGAGAACTCTGGGGCCAGCTTGCTCGGCAGTATCGGTGGCGTGGTGAGCAGTCTGGGCGGCTTGGTCAGCGGTGTCGGCAGCGTGATCGGTTCGGCCGCGGGCGCGGGCCGCTCGTCCCTGGATCTGACCAAGGCGATCGTGAACACTCAGCTGCGCAGCGACAACGAGTACCGCGACCTGGTCGGTTCGCTGCGGGCGCCGCGGTCGATCCTGAACACCCGGATCAGCCGCAACCGCCGTTTCGCCACCCAGCAGTACCAGCTGGATCGTCTGAAAAAGATTGGAGCCAGCCAAGATTCGACGGTCAACGACGTCGCGCTGGCGATTGTCGGGGGCAGCCTGCGGAGGTTTCTCAACGAGCTCGGTGAGTTACCCGACAAGCCGCTGATTGCGATGTTGCCGGTCAACGTGCGGCCCAAGGACGACGAAGGCGGCGGCAACGCCGTCGCCACGATCCTGGCGACGGTGGGCACCGACATCGCGGACCCGGTCGAGCGTCTGCAAGCGGTGACGGCAACGACCCGGATGGCAAAGGCCGAGTTGGCGAAGATGGACCGGGACGCAATCCTGGCTTACAGCGGCGCGTTGATGGCGCCGTTCGGCATGCAGTTGGCCAGCACGTTGACCGGGGTGAAGGCGCCGTGGCCCTACACGTTCAACCTCTGCGTCAGTAATGTGCCCGGACCGCAGGATGTGCTTTACCTGCGCGGTAGCCGCATGGAGGCGTCCTACCCGGTGTCGCTGGTGGCGCACAGCCAGGCGCTCAACGTCACCCTGCAGAGCTACGCCAGCACACTGAACTTCGGGTTCATCGGCTGTCGCGACTCGCTGCCGCACCTGCAGCGCCTCGCCGTCTACACCGGCGAGGCACTCGATGAGTTGGAGAGCGCCTGCTAAGCACATGACGATCACGGAAGGCCCCTTCGTCCGGTACGGACACGCCGACGGTCTGGCCACCATCGAGCTGATCAACTCCAAGCCACTGAATATCATTGGCAGTCAAGCTAATTCGGAGCTGACCGAAGCTTTCGGCGCCGTCGGGCGAGACGACGAGGTTCGGGTGGTGGTGCTCCGCGGCAGCGGCGACAAGGCATTCATCGGCGGCGCCGACATCAACGAGATGGTAACCCTCGACCAGTCCAGCGCCCAGGATTTCATCCGTGGCCTGGCCGGGCTCTGCGAGGCTATTCGTCAGTGCCCGGTCCCCGTCATCGCCCGGCTGGCGGGCTGGTGTCTGGGCGGTGGCCTGGAGGTCGCGATGTGCTGCGATTTGCGCATCGCGGAGTCCGGCGCAAAATTCGGCATGCCGGAGGTGGCGGTCGGCATCCCGTCGGTGATTCACGCGGCGCTGATGCCAGCGTTGATCGGGGCCTCGCACTCGGCCTGGCTGCTGCTGACCGGTGAGACCATCGATGCTCCGACGGCCGCGACCTGGGGCCTGGTTCACGAGGTCGTCGCGCCCGACGCGCTGGACGACCGAATCGGACAGCTCGCGGCGCGGCTCGCCGAATTCGGCCCGCATGCGGTCAGGCAGCAGAAGCGACTGCTCAACAAATGGTTCGACATGACCGTGCACGGCGCGATAGAGGACAGCGTGGAACAGTTTGGCCTGGCGTTCCTCACCGGCGAGCCGCAACAGCACATGCGGGCATTCCTGTCCCGCAGGAAGGGCGCCAGCTAGCGGCACGCATTCTGCCGAATCTCCGCTGTTTGCCGCCGGTGCGGGCCATGATGACTAGGACGCGATACCAACGGGGGTAAGCGATGTCATCTGTGGTCGTGGCACCGGACATCTTGGAATCGGCAGCGGCCGAGATCGCGCGGATCGAATCGGCGGTGCGGTCGGGCAACCTGGCGGCGCTGATACCGACCATGCAGCTGGCGACGGCCGCCGCGGATGAAGTGTCGGCTGCTATTGCTGTGTTGTTCGGCGGGCATGCTCAGCAATATCAGGCGGCGGCCGCCGTGGCCGCCGGCTACCAACGGCAGTTCATACCGAGCCTGGCTGCGGCGGCAGCCGCCTACCGCGGCGCGGAAGCCGCAGCATTCCAGACGCTCCTTTACACCCCTCTGCACGAGGCTGGTCAAGCGTGGATCAACAGTCCGTACGGTCAGGCGTTGGACCCATTCATCAACGCCCCCACCGTCGCGCTGTTCGGGCGTGGTCTGATCGGCAACGGCGCCGCCGGAACCGCGTGGAGCCCCGCCGGCGGCGCCGGCGGGATCCTGTTCGGCGACGGCGGGACCGGCTACAGCCCGACCACCGGCACCATTGCTGGGGGTAATGGCGGCAACGCCGGCCTGATCGGCACGGGTGGCGCGGGCGGCGCCGGCTTCGGCGGCGGCAATGGCGGCACCGGGGGAGCCGGCGGGTGGCTGATGGGGAACGGCGGGCCGGGCGGCCCCGGAGCCACCGGGGGAGTCGGCGGCCAGGCCCTGTTCTTCGGCAACGGCGGGCTCGGCGCAGCCGGGGCGCTCGATGGCCGCGGGGGGCTGTTCATCGGTACCGGCGGATGGGCCGCCCCAGTCGGCAGTCAGCAGCCGATCGTCATCGACTTCGTGCGCCATGCACAGTCGATCGCCAACGCCGCGGGCCTGATCGACACGGGCGTTCCCGGGGTCGCGCTGACTGCCACGGGCGTTCAGCAGGCGGCCGACGTGGCGGCCGTCCTGGCGCCCAGCACCCAGTACTCGGGCGTCTTCGCCTCGGAGTTGCTCAGGGTGCAGCAGACGGCCTCGGCCCTGACGCCCACATTCGCCGTGTTGCCGGGCCTGAACGAGATCAACGCTGGCTGGTTCGACGGTATGCCGCAGATCAGCCCGGGTGGTCTGCTGTATCTGGTGGGCCCGGTCGCGTGGACGTTGGGCTTCCCCCTTTTCCCGATGCTGGTTCCAGGCACCCCGGACGTCAATGGGATCGTGTTCAACCGCGCCTTCACCGGCGCCATGGGCGCGATCTACGGCAACGCCATGGCAAATCCAGTGCCTTCCAACACGTCGGTCGCGTATTCCAGCGCGTTTTCGATCGGGGTCGGCACGCTGATGAACGTCGACAATCCGAATCCGTTGCTGCTGCTGGCCCACTCACTGCCCAATACCGCGATCGTTGAGGTTACGGGAAGTCCGGGCGGGGGCTGGACGATGAACAGCTGGGACGGGATGCCCATCGGTCCGGCGAACTTGCCGACGCGGTTGTTCGTCGATTTCCGTAACGTGATCACCCCGCCGCAGTACGCCGTGTGGGACATTTGGCAGTCGCTATTCACCGGCGATCCGACCGTGGTGCTCAGCACTGTTCGGGATGGCATCGAAGGGGTCGCAGCGGCGACGGTCAACTTCCCGATCAAGGTGGGCGAGGACCTGCTCGGCGCGGTGGCGTGAGCGGGGGCTGCGGGCTCAGCTGGCCTCCGATACCGCCTGCAGGTGCCGGCGACCGCGGCGACGGTTGATGCGCTGAACCACGGCTGCCGACCGCAGACCCGAGCGCGGCGAGTGCGTCGCCGACCAGTCGGCCAGGGACACCGCGGCTGAGGTCTGGTGCGGGTAGGCGGGGGCGTCGATGAAGTCGTCGATGAGGTCCGCGACGGTTTCGGTGCGCTCCATGTGGGGGTGGTGCTTAGCGCCGGGGATGATGTGCAGCCGGCTGTGCGGCATCGCTTGGTGCGCCGCGTAGGCGTGGGTCACTGGGATGACGCGGTCCTGGTCGCCACTGATGATGAGCACCGGCACGGCGGCGTTGCAGTGCAACCGGTTCAGCGCGCACACGTACTGGCCCTTGCGGTCGACGACGGCGCGCAGGGTGCGCAGCAACGCCTTGCGGTTCTCCGGATTCGACAGCGCGGCGTGGGCTTCCCAGTGGTCGCTGACCCGCTCCGCACTCTGGTCGGTGGGCCGCAACGACGTCACCGCCTTGCGGGCCGCGATCGCGGGCTTCGACGAGATCAGCCGCAATGCCATCGCCGAACCGGGCAGCGAGGCCAGCCGCAGCATCCGGCTCACCTCGGCGCCCAGGCCGCCGCTGCTGATCAGGATCAGCCGCTCGCAGTAGTCGCGGTGCTGGTGGGCGAATTGCATCGCGATGCCGCCGCCCAGCGAGTGGCCCACGATGGTGGCCTGTGGGATGCCCAGCGCGTCGAGGAAGTCGCGCAGCAACACCGCGAAGGAGCCCAGCGAGTAGTCGCCGCGCGGCTTGTCGGACTGGCCGTGGCCCAGCAGGTCCGGGGCGATGACGCGGAACTTCTTGGACAGGGCGGGGATGATCGCGCGCCAGTTGTTCGAGCTGCCGCCGATGCCGTGGATCAGCAGCAGCACGTCGCCGGCGCCTTCGTCGCGGTAGGCGACACGATCGCCGTGCAAGTTGATCGTTCGGAGGTTGCTCATTTTGGCCTGCTAGCTCACTTCGGTGTGGACGGGCTGTTCCTGGTGAAGTGAAGTCTGGGGTGCTGGCCTTGCAACTTTCTAAAAGCGCGGCGGGTGCTACCTGCCAGCCGTCAGCCGACGGGTAGTGGCTTTGCCTTGCTGGGGGCGAGCGCGCCGGTTGGTACCGGCGCCCAGCCGGGCCCGCGCAGCACATAACCGAGACGGTCTCGCCAGTTGCTGGCGGTCCGCACGCTGCGCCAGATCGCGACGAATTCGTGGGTCTCGACGGCGGCGATGTTGTTCGTGGCGATGTTCTTGGTCAGCCCGTAGCGCACCCGCTCGCGTTCGGGTTGGAAGCTGCCGAACATCCGGTCCCAGATGATCAGGATGCCGCCGTAGTTGGTGTCCAGATACTGCGGTTGCGATCCGTGGTGCACCCGGTGATGGCTGGGCGTGTTGAATACGAATTCGATTGGCGCCCAAAGCTTGTCGACGATCTCGGTGTGCAGGAAGAACTGGTAGAGCAGGTTCAAGCCGTAGCAGGCGAGGATGATCCGCGCGTCGATGCCCAGGAGCGCGACCGGGACGAGGAAGGGCAGTGTGGTGAACACCGCCCAGGGCTGGCGCAGGGCGACGGACAGGTTGTACTGCTGGCTGCTGTGGTGCACCACGTGCACGGCCCACAGCAGGCGGATCTGGTGGTGGGTGCGGTGATACCAGTAGAAGGCGAAATCGACGGCGATCATCGCGACTATCCAGGCGGCCCAGCCGTGCAGGTGCCACGGGACCGCGCCGCACAGCCACACCAGCAGTGCGATCTCCACGAAGGCCCAGGGCAACGTGAGCGCCTGGTTGATCAGTGCGGTGGTGATGCTGACGGCTGAGTCGCGCCTGTCATAGGACGGTCGTTTGCGGAACCGCAGGACGAGCACTTCCAGCGCCATTCCGAGCAGGAACACGGGAGCCGAGATCAACAGGAGTAGCGACGAAAGGTCCATGTAGGGAGTTTAGGTACATTGGTCCAACCTGTCTAGTGGTTGGACCAGTTGATTAGTGAACCGCAGTGCTACCGTGTGGCGATGGCATGGCGTCCGGTGGGTGCGGTTCCGCTATCTGAGCAGGTCCACCACCAACTCCTCAACGCGATTCTGGAAGGAACGCTGCACGGCACGCTGCCGCCGGAACGAGAGCTGGCCGCGTCTTTTCAGGTCAATCGCCACGTGATCCGCGAGGCGGTCAAGCGTCTGCAGCAGGCCAAGCTGGTGGAGGTCAACCAGGGCGGCGCAACCCGCGTGCTGTCGGTGACCGACCATGCGCGTCTGGATCTGCTGCCCGACGTGATCGTTCGGGAGGGCGTGCTGGACCCAGGCGTCGCCCGGGCGGTCCTGGAATTGCGCTCGTGCGTCGGTGCCGACGCCGCCCGGCTGTGCGCACTGCGCTCGTCGGGCGTCGCCGAACAGCTCATGAGACACATTCCGGCGTCGACGACGTCGGTGGCCGACCTCGAGGCCGGCAACCTGGAATTTTGGTCGGCGATCATCGACGGCTCGCACAACCTGGCCTATCGCCTTGCGTTGAACACGCTGATGGCGGTCATCGACACCATCCGGCGAGCGGCTGGTGGGGCGCAGATCATGGACGCTCTGCATCGCGAATATCGACAAGCGGAACAGATGGCATTGCTTGCGACGGCGATAGGTGATGGCGACGCGCAAGCGGCGCGCCGAATCGCCGCCGAGTTCCTGGACGCGGTGCTCAGCGCACCGGAGTTGGCGTAGGCATTAGGTCTGGATGGCTGGAAAATTCGGGGTCGGTCGCTGTGCTCGACGGCAGAGGGATGAGCCTTCAGTTGTCGGCGGGTCGCAATTCGAAGAGGGGGATCGGCCGAGTTGTTCGCGCTTGGTAGTCGGCGTAGATGGGTTCCATTGCCGTGACTTTCGGGAACGTGGCATCTCGCTCGGCGCGCGGAAGTTCGCGCGCCAGAACATCGTAGGACTGCGTGCCGAGATCGACTTGCGCTCGCGGGTGGGCTCGCAAGTTGTGTGCCCAGGCGGGATCGACGTCGGCGCCGGCCAGGGAGCCGACCAGGATCATTGCGCCGTCGATGGTCAGGTAGGACAACGGCACCAATCGAGGCAGCCCCGATTTGGCGCCTTGGGTTGTGAGCAGCAGCAGCTTTTGCCCGGCGAAGGGGCCCCCAACTTTGCCGTTGTTGGCGCGGAACTCGTCGATCACGCCCTGGTTGAAGGCTCGCTGTGTGGCGGCGTCGGGGATCTGGTCAGTCATCGAACTCCTGGGCGTAGTCTGCGAACACAATCAGCCGGTATCACTTCATTATAAAGTAGCTTCATAGTGAAGGTTAATGCTTGGAGGTTCGTTGTCAAGCACACGCGGTGATCACCAGACTCAGGATGCAGGTGGGTCTGCGCGCAGGGAGGACGCGCATGCCGCGCCCGATGCTTCGGGGCAGCATGCACGTTTGATGGAGGGGCTGCGCAGTTTCGGCTCCATCTTCAACCAGTTCAGCCGCCTATTCGGTAGCTGGCTTGGCTTGCACTCCACCGATTCGGAGGCACTGATGGAAATCGTGAACGCCGAGGAACGCAACGTCCCGCTATCGCCGGCGCGGCTGAGTAGCCGGATCGGACTGTCATCGGGTGCCACGACATCGCTGCTCAACCGCCTCGAAGAGGCCGGACACGTCATACGCAGCAGAGAGAGCGCCGACCGTCGGGTGGTGACGCTGCGCAGCAGCCCGACCGTGCACGCTCGCGCCGATGAGTTCTTCGCGCCGCTGGCAGAGCAGCTCGACACGACAATGTCGCGCTACTCCGCCGAGCTGCTGAACAGTTTCGAGAGCCTACTCATCGACTTACGCACCACGATGGGCAACCACTTGGCCGAACGCATGGACAGCATCGGTCAGGCTCGGAGGCCTGGTGAGAGAGCCCCCTGTCAGGATTGAACTGACGACCGCTCGCTTACAAGGCGAGTGCTCTACCACTGAGCTAAGGAGGCCGGTGAAACCGGTGACAGCCTAGCCGGTCAATCGCCCTCGACGATCCGCTGCGACCGCACCGACCGCGACGAGGTGCGCGGCCGGCGACCGGGCAACGGGATGCGGTCGGCGATGCTGCTGAGCGGGTTGACCACCATGGTCAGCGAGATGACGGCCTCCTGCAGCGTGGCGATCGCCGGCTCCAGCGCCTCCATTCCGGGCGCCAGCCGCGCCAGGGTGTCGGCCACATCGGCCAGCTGTTCCAGCGGCCCGTTCTTGGCCGTCAGCTTGTCGACCAGCCCGCCCTCGGAGAGCAGCTTGTCGGCCAGCCCGTCTTCGGCCAGCACCCGCTCGATCAGCCCGTCGTTGGCAAGCAATTGATCGGCCAGCCCGCCGGGTTGCAGGGCGCGCTGCAGCCCACCGCCTTCTGCGGTCAGGCGGTCGATCAGTCCGCCCTCTGCGGTCAGCAGGTCGACCACGCCGCCCGGTCGCAGCATCCGGTCCATCGGACCGTTCGGCGCGATAGCCCGCCCCAACGGCATGTCGTCGTCGAGCAGCCGGGCTAGCCGGTTGGCCCGCGCCAGCGTGTCGTCGAGCCCCAGCATGTTGGCCATCGGGTTGTAGCCGCCGGTGCTGCCGGAGTCGCCCAGTGCCCGCTTGGCCACGCCCACCGCCGTACCGGCAAGGTTCAGGCTGGCTTCGGCCGCCGCGAGCCCGGCCCGCGCAGGTGCGGTCGCGATGCCCATAGCGGCTTTGACGAGGTTCATTCTGCGAGTCTACGAGCGACGCGGACCGATTTCGCCGTTCGGGTCCGAGCTGGTTCGATTACCACTGGCAGAATGCTTGCAGGCTACTTGCAACGACCTCTCAGGAAGTTTTCAATGATTGTGAAGCTAGTACACAGCTCTGGCCGAGAGGCGCAGTGATGACAATGGGAAACTCTGGCGCCGACACCCAACCGGAGGCGCGCATCCTCGTCGTCGACGACGAGGCCAACATCGTCGAGTTGCTTTCGGTGAGCCTGAAATTCCAGGGGTTCGAAGTCCTCACCGCATCCAACGGGGCCCAGGCGCTCGACCGGGCCCGCGAATCCCGTCCGGACGCAGTGATTCTCGACGTGATGATGCCCGGCATGGACGGCTTCGGGGTGCTGCGCCGGCTGCGCGCCGACGGCATCGACGCGCCGGCGCTGTTCCTCACCGCGCGGGACTCGTTGCAGGACAAAATCGCTGGGCTGACCCTCGGCGGGGACGACTACGTGACCAAGCCGTTCAGTCTCGAAGAAGTGGTCGCGCGGCTGCGGGTCATCCTGCGCCGAGCGGGGAAAGGGAACAGCAATGAGCCGCGCAACGCCCGCCTGACCTTCGCCGACATCGAACTCGACGAGGAAACTCACGAAGTGTGGAAGGCTGGGCAGCCAGTCTCGTTGTCGCCCACGGAGTTCACGCTGCTGCGTTACTTCGTGATCAACGCGGGCACGGTGCTGAGCAAGCCCAAGATCCTGGACCACGTGTGGCGCTACGACTTTGGTGGTGACGTCAATGTCGTGGAGTCCTACGTCTCCTATCTGCGCCGCAAAATCGATACCGGTGAGACGCGGCTGCTGCACACGCTGCGCGGGGTTGGCTACGTGTTGCGGGAGCCGCGCTGAGCGTGGCCCGGACCGAATCAACCAGACGGTACCGGCGCGGTGTGCCGCTGCGGGTGGGTCTGGTTGCGGCCACGCTGGTGCTGGTGCTGTGCGGTCTGCTGGCTTCGGGTGTCGCGGTCACCTCGATCCTGCGGCACAGCCTGATAAGTCGCATCGACGCGACGCTGATGGACGCCACCCGTAGCTGGGCGCAGGCGCCGTGGAAGCACACCCCGCCGACCGTTGGCGGACCAGACCCCGCCCGGCCGCCGTCGAAGTTCTACGTCCGCGCAATCAGCCCGGACGGCAAAACGATGACAGCGATCAACGACCGCAATGCTGAGCCGGCGCTGCCCGCCGACAACGACGTCGGCCCCAATCCGACGACGCTGCCCTCGGTCAGTGACTCCGACATCGAGTGGCGTGCGGTTTCGGTGCACGGCCCGCAGGGTGGACTGACCACGGTGGCCATCGACCTGTCCGACGTGGACCACACGGTTACGGCGTTGTTCTGGCTGCAGATCGGTATCGGGGCCGTGGTGTTGGTGGTAGTGGGGATCGCCAGTTTTGCGGTCGTGCACCGCAGTCTGCGGCCGCTGGACGAGGTCGAGGAGACTGCGGCGGCGATCGCCGGTGGGCAGCTGGATCGACGGGTCACCGAACGCGACCCTCGCACCGAGGTTGGCCGGCTGTCGGCGGCGCTCAATGGAATGCTGGCCCAGATTCAGGAGGCGCTGGCCGCCTCGGAGGCCTCGGCGGAGACGGCACGTACTTCCGAGGAGCGGATGCGTCGCTTCATCACCGACGCCAGTCATGAACTGCGCACCCCGCTGACGACCATTCGTGGGTTCGCCGAGCTGTACCGGCAGGGCGCCGCGTCGGACGTTTCCATGTTGCTGTCGCGCATCGAAAGCGAAGCCAGCCGGATGGGTCTGCTGGTCGAGGACTTGCTGTTGTTGGCTCGGCTCGACGTGCAGCGGCCCCTGGAGATCCACCGGGTGGATCTGCTCGCGCTGGCCAGTGATGCGGTGCACGACGGGCGCGCGATGGGACCTCAGCGCAACATCACGATGGAAGTGCTCGACGGCCCGGGCACCCCGGAAGTGCTTGGTGACGAGCCGCGGTTGCGTCAGGTGCTGAGCAATCTGGTTGCCAACGCGATTCAGCACACACCGGACACCGCGGACATCACCGTTCGGGTCGGCACCGCGGGTGACGATGCCGTCCTCGAGGTCGCCGACACGGGGCCGGGCATGAGCCAGCAGGATGCCGACCGGATTTTCGAGCGCTTCTATCGCACTGACTCGTCGCGGGCGCGGGCCAGCGGCGGCACCGGGCTCGGGCTCTCGATCGTCGACTCACTGGTGAAGGCGCACGGTGGCAGGGTAACTGTCACGACTTCGCCGGGACAGGGGTGCTGTTTTCGGGTCGCGTTGCCGCGGGTGAGCGACGTGCCGGCACAGGTCGGCTAGTTCTGGCTCAATTCGGCCAGCGCCGCTTTGATCTTGGCCGCAGCCTCGTCCAGCGATTCCGCCGACGGGTTGCGGTCGACGTTCGCGAAGCCGAAATCGCTGAGATCGCGGGCTGGGAACACGTGCACGTGAAGATGCGGCACTTCCAGCCCGGCGATGATGACCCCGGCCCGGTCGGCGTCGAACGCTTTGGTCACGGCTTTGCCGATCAGCTGGCTCACTGCCATGACCCGGGCGAATACCGTGGGGTCGATGTTCTGCCACTGGTCGATCTCGGCACGCGGCACCACCAGGGTGTGGCCTTGCGTCATCGGCTCGATCGTCAGGAACGCGACGATGTCGTCGTCTTCGTAGACGAAGCGGCCCGGGATTTCGCGGTTGATGATCTTGGTGAAGATCGTTGCCATTGCCCCAGCATAGGTGTGGCCGAAATAAAGTCAGTCGGATGGAGCCACGGTTCGGCAGGCGTTCGATGCTGGCGCTCGCGGCCGCCACCGCAGCGGCCGCGGCACTGCCGGGGTGCGGCACCGCCACGCAGGACGACGAGCCCGTCGAACTCACCGCGTACGGCTACGACCCCGACGTCCCGGAGCCCGGCACCCCAGAACGGCCCGAGCGGCGAGGTCAGCTGCCGGCCAAGGCGTCGGTGCGAACCGAGTGGCTGCCCCCGGTCGGCCGGCAGACCATGCCGAATTGTTTCGTGTGGGCCACCGTGTACGGGCTGGCCACTTTCTACGCTGCGCGCAAGAGCAAGACTGCGCCCACCACCCCTGCCCGTCGGGCCGGACCCGACTACGCCTACATCCGCTACCAGCAGGCCAACCAGCGCGCCGAGAACACTTGCGAGGGAGGGCAAATCGTGAAGTGCCTGAATTGGCTTCGCGACAACGGCGGAACTCCGTCGCTACAGGCCGCGCCGAACCGCGGCCGGCAGAAAGCCAACTCGTCGTGCGCGGCCAACTGGGCCGATTACGGTTCGCAGACCATCGCTCCCGACCCGATGTTCTGTATCCCTGAGCACAAAACAACCAGAATCACCGGACCATCCGGTCTGGACAACCTGCGTACCGTCATCGCCAACGGCATGCCGATTGCTTTCGGTGTGTGGCTCTACTCGGACTTTCCGCACTACCGGGCAAATCCGTCGCCCTATGTCGGCAACGGGCAGTGGATGCACGACAACGCCGGCAAGAAAGTCGGTCACGTCATGCTCATCACGGGCTATGACGACCATCTGTCGGCCGTTCGCGTGCAAAACAGTTTCGGAAAGCGTTGGGGTGAGCGTGGATTCGTGAGTATTGCCTACGACACGCTGGAGAAGATGTCGCAGGGCATTGGGGTATACGTCCCCGACACGGTCTGAGGCCGCTAAACGCGGTGAAGCCGAATCGTTAACTCACCGTTGCGGTGTCGTTCTCAACGAACGCCAAACTCCCATGTGACACAACTCACGGGAGGGGACCTCAGTGCGGTTTCCCAAAGCGCTACTGGCGATTCCGGTAGCGGTGGTTACCGCCTGCGCGATGTCGCTGTTACCCGTCATCACACCGGCTCTGGCGGCCGACGCACTGGGCCCACTGGGCCCGCCGAATCCGTTCATGGCGCCCAACGGCATTGCATCCATGCACAACGACGCCGGATCTGCGGACGCAGGCCCGTTGCCCGGCCCGGGTGCCCGTCTGGTGCCGATCTTCGCCTTCCCATTGCTGGCGGCCTGTCCGACGATCACTCAGGGCACCGACGGCCTGGTGTTGGCGCTGTGCACCACCATTACCGCGCAGGCGCCGGTGCTGCATCTGATCAACCCCGGCGGCATCCTGCCCGCGGTCATCCCGCTGGCCAGCATGGATATCACCAAAGGTGGTCTGCTGGGTGGTGTTTACGCATACCTGGACAACAACAACCAGATGGTGCTGATCGACGGTACCAACCACCTGCTGCGTATCGCGCACAACCGGGACGATCGGGGTGGGTGGCATTTGCAGGTCACCGAATCCACCGATCTATCGAGCGCGATACCCGCCGGCGACAGCTCCGTCGGGGTGGTGCCCGACTATCAGGGCAATGTCTGGTTCGCCACTGCCAACGGCGTAGTGGGTGTGGCGAAAGTCGGTGGGGGAGTGGCCAGTATGCAATTGCCGGCCGGAGAGCAAGTGGCCAACAGCATTTCGGCCTCGCCGCAAAACCACGTCGCTGTGGCCACCACGTTCGCGCTCTATGAGATAGGCCTCGGGGGTGGCGGTAACCCGCAGCAGGTGTGGAGGCAACCCTACGATCGCGGCTCGGCGCGCAAGCCCGGCCAGCTAAGCTGGGGAACCGGCTCTACCCCAACCTATTTCGGCCCTAACGGGGCCGACTATCTGACTATCGTCGACAATGCCGACTCGCAGGTGCACGCATTGGTCTACCAGGCCGGCACCGGAGCCCTGATCTGTCAGCAACCGGTGTTGACCCAGGGCGGCCCGGGCAGCGAGAACTCACCGATCGGCGTGGGCAATTCGATGTTCATCGCCAGTACCTACGGCTACCCGTATCCGCAGGTGCCGGCGAATGCCGGTCCGGCCGTGCCAGCGACGGCACCGTTTGTCGGCGGCATGACCAGAGTCGACATCGACAACCCGGGTTGTCATACGGTGTGGGAGAGCAAGGTTCGCAGTGCCGCGCTGCCACATCTGTCCACCGGCGACGGGCTTATTTACACGATCACCCGGATCGGGCTCGACCAGACCACACCGGCGGACATTTTCGCCTATGCCGTCATCGATCCGAATACCGGCAAACTGCTGCATCAGCAACCGAAGTCGGCCACCATCCTTAGCGACCCGATTCAGACGTCGTCAATGGTGTTGATGGGAAACAAGATCATGCAGGGCAACATCACCGGGCTGGGCCGTATCGGCTAGCGGCCTATTCCTGGCCGAACTTCATCATGTCCAGGTTCCAGTAGCCGCGCATGCTCTCAATCAGTCCCTCGTCGTTGACGCGATAGGTGAACACCCCGCGCACCGAACTGGTGACGCCGCCCTCGAACTTGCTGTCCAGCACCAGGATATGGGCGATCTCGTTGGGAGAGCTGGACGGGAAGGTCTCTTCGCACGTGATCGTCAACTGGTTGGCGGCGATGTTGGTGTCGTAGAACGCGGCAACGCCGTCTTTGCCCTTGACGCCGGTGCCGTCGGGGTTGGTGACCGACTTGCCGATCGGGTCTTCGACCACGACGTCGTCGGCCATGAGGGCCAGCCAGCCTTCGCGGTCGTGCGCCTGGACGCACCGCCACGACGACTGCGAGGCGGTCAGTGCCGGGGATTGCGCGGTTTGCGTCATGGTCGACCTACCGGTCTGCGTCCGTGTAGCGGATGACGCCGCGAATGTTCTTGCCGTTCAACATATCCTGGTAGCCCTCATTGATCTGCTCCAGGCGGTACTGGGTGGTAACCATATCGTCGAGGTTTAGCTTCCCGGCTTTATACATCGACAGTAGCTGCGGGATGTCGTACTGCGGGTTGCCGCCGCCGAAGATTGTGCCCTGCAGGTTCTTCTGCATCAGGGTCAGCATCGCCAGGTTCAGGTTGACGTTGGTGTCCAGCAGGCTGCCGATCGCGGTCAGCACGCAGGTGCCGCCCTTTTGGGTGATGTTGAGGTAGTTGTCGATGTCAGCACCCTGCAGCTCGCCGACGGTGACGACGACCTTATGGGCCATCAGGCCGTAGGTGACCTCCATGATGCCCATCAGCGCGGCGTTGATGTCGGGGTAGACGTGGGTGGCGCCGAACTTGAGGGCCTGGTCGCGCTTCCACTCCACCGGGTCGATCGCGAAGATGTAGCGCGCCCCCGCGGCGACCGCGCCCTGCAGTGCGGCCATGCCGACGCCGCCGACGCCGACGATCGCGACGTCTTGGCCCGGCCGGATGTCGGCGGTGCGCACCGCTGAGCCGTAGCCGGTGGTGACGCCGCAGCCCACCAGGGCGGCGACTTCGAACGGAACCGACGGATCGATCTTCACCACCGAGCTGCGGTGCACGACCATATAGGGCGAGAACGTGCCCAGCAGTGTCATGGGGAAGACGTTCTGGCCGCGGGCCTGGATACGGAAGGTGCCGTCGGACACCGCGGTGCCACCGAGCAGGCCGGCACCCAGGTCGCACAGGTTGCGCATGCCGGCCTGGCAGGTCGGGCACTGCCCACAGGACGGGATGAAGGAGAGCACGACGTGATCTCCGGGGGCGATGTCCTCGACGCCTGGCCCGACTTCGGTGACGATTCCGGCGCCCTCGTGCCCACCGAGCACGGGGAAGCCCGCCATCGGGATGCCGCCGGTCACCAGGTGGTGGTCGGAGTGGCACATCCCGGCCGCTTCCATCTGGATCTTGACTTCGTCCTTGGCCGGGTCACCGATCTCGATCTCCTCGATGGACCACGGCTGGTTGAATTCCCAGATCAATGCGCCTTTTGTCTTCACGGTGGACCTGACCCCATTTCGCCTTTGAATTGAGTAGTGCCTGGCCCAATCATGCCCGGCACGGTGGTGACGAGTGCCACAGGGCACCCCTTTGCGGCCAGCATAGCTTGCCCAACAAAACAAGTGCTTGGTTGGGTGCCGAGGAGCCCCACGGCGACACCCTCACCAGATCGGGACCGGCGCCTTACCCAGCGGGTAGTAACCCGGCAGCTTCTCGCCGGCCAGGCTGCGCTCGATCCGCTTTTGCATGCCCGCCGACAGCTTCCCGGCCTTCATCAGGTCCAGGTAGAGCGCCTGCACGTGGCCGAAGTCAAAGAAGTCGCGCTGCCATTCGATCTTCGCGTCGGCGTTGAGCCGGAACCAGCTGCCGCCGATGCCATAAATCTCTGAGGTGGTGCCGTCGGCGTCGGTGGCGACCTGCTTCCAGAAGCCGACGATCTCGCCTTGCTTGTCGTCGATGAGGACCTTCTGGTACGGGTACTGCCAGTTCTCCAGGCCTTCCATCTCCAGGCCAAGCGCGATGTCGCGGATCTCGTCGATGCCGACGCACATCACGTCCTCTTTGGGCCCGATGTTCCAGCCATAGGTGGCGTTCTCGGCGTAGAAGTCGGCCAATGGCTTCCAGTTGCCTTCGCGCTCGGCCAGCCGGTTGGCCTCCAGCCAGCGTTCGACCCAGTCTTCGAGCAGTTCCCTCGGATGTGACGACGGTGCCATTTTGGATTCAGTCTCCCTCGTTCTCTTTGATGAATAGTGCTTGCGTCGGGCACGATTCGACTGCCCGCTCGATCTCGTCGCGGGCGTCCTCGGACGGTTCGGAATCGATGATCTCGACCTTGCCCCGCTTGGGCACGCGGAAATAGTCGGGTGCCTCGAGTTCGCACATGGCGTGGCCCTGGCAGAGGTCCAGGTCTGCTTCGATCCGAAATGTTCTTGATCCCATGAGCCGTAAACCTGCTACGAACTGCGCTTGCGGTAACGGACTTTGGCCGGCCGGGCCAGCTGCACCACCATCTTGGAGTGGTCGTTGTGATAGCTGTCGGCGGGCTGAGCCATCTCGAACTCATACTCGCGCAACAGAACCGAGAAGATCGCCTTGATCTGCATCTGGGCGAACGCGGCGCCGACGCAACGGTGCCGCCCGGCACCGAACGGGATCCACGTCCATCGGTTGACCAGATCTTCCTGCCGCGGCTTCTCGTAGCGGTCCGGGTCGAAGGAATCCGGGTTGGGGAAGTCCTCCGGTATTCGATTGGAGATCGCCGGGGACGCCGCGACGAAGTCGCCTTTGTGGATCGGATAGCCCTGGACCTCGAATTCGCCTTGAGCCACCCGCATCAGGATGATCAGCGGCGGGTGCAACCGGAGAGTCTCCTTGAGCACGTTTTCCAGCTTGGGAATTTGGCGCAGAGCGTGGAAACTCACTTCTTGGCCGTCGGCGTAGAGCTCGTCGAGTTCGTTGACCACCGCGTCGTAGGCATCCGGGTGGCGCATCAGCTCGATCAGGGTCCAGGCCGAGGTGCCCGAACTGGTGTGGTGTCCGGCAAACATCAGTGAGATGAACATCCCGGTGACCTCGTCGGCGGAGAAGCGCAGGTTGCCCTCCTCGTCCTTGATCGACACCAACACGTCGAGCATGTCGCGATCGGTTTTATCTTTGGGCGGGTTGGCGATTCGCTGGTTCATGATCTCTTGAACCAGGGCTACCAGGCCGACGCGGGCTTCGTCGCGGATCTTGAAGCTCTCGATCGGCAGGTACGGGTCGACGTAGCACAGCGGGTCGGTGCCGCGCTCGAGCTGGTGGTAGAAGTGGGCGAACCGACCGTCCAGCTGATTGCGGAACTTCAGCCCGATCAGGCACGCGGTCGAGGTGTAGATGGTCAGCTCGGCGAAGAAGTCCAGCAGGTCGATCTCGCCCTCGTCGCCCCAATCGGCCACCATGAGTTTGACTTCGCCTTCGATGGTGGTGGCATGGCCCTTCATGTGTTCGCCGCGCAGCGCCGAGTTGTGCAGCATCTCCTTGCGCCGCTCTGGGCTGGCGTCGAACACGACACCTTTGCCAAAGATCGGTGTCATGAAGGGGTATGCCTCAGCCTGGTCGAGATCCTCGTCGGCGGAACGGAAGAAGAACTCGTTGGCTCCGGCGCCGGACAGCAGGATGACGTGCTTGTCAGCCAGCTGGAACCAGCCGACATCTCCACACTCGTCACGCACCCGTTGCATGAGACCGATCGGGTCGGTGCGGAATTCCTCGAGATGGCCGTGTTCTTCTTCGCCGCCGGAGACTCGCGGCACCATCGCAGTGGTCATTTGCTCACTTCTCCTTGGCGCTCGTGCTTCGGCGCCGCAGCGTCGTTTCGCGGCTTGTCATGAATTCAGGGCTTCCTCATCGACTTTGAGCTGCTGGCGTTCTTTCGTCGCAGCCAATGGAGCTTCGGGCTGAAGTTCCATGTTGACCACGAAGCCACCGCGTGGTGTCTCCGCGACGAATGTGATCGCCCGGGCGAGGTCGGCCGCGCGCAGAAAATAGTCGTGGCGGGCCTGCCCCCATTTGGCCCAGTCCTCCAGCGCCGGGCCGATCAGCTCGGCCGGCAGGCTCCAGCCCATCCCCGTCTTGGTCGGACCGGGATGCACAATCGAGGCCCGCACGCCGGTGCCCTCGAGTTCCATCTGCAGGTTGGTGACCATCGCCACCAGCGCGGCCTTGGCCGCACCGTAGGCGCCCATGTGCGGGCGTTGGCGCAGCGCCACATCCGACCCGACAAAGATCAGGTCGCCGCGCTGGCGTTGGATCATGCCCCCAAGGACCGCGGTGGCCAGCCGGTACGCTCCGATCAGGTGGATCTGCAGCTGCGATTCGAATGTCTCGGTGTCGATCTCATGCAGCTTGCCGAAGTACGTATCGCCGGCCCCAGTAACCAGCACCTCAATGTCGCCGAGCTGTTCGGTCGATTGGTGGACGAAGTTCTTCACCGATTCGGGGTCGGTGACGTCGAGTGGCAGCGCGACGGCCTCGCCGCCGTCGGCGCGGATCTGGTCGACGATCTCCTGGCACTTCTGAACGCGCCGTGCCCCTAGGGCCACCGGAAACCCATGCGCCGCAAGCTCGATCGCGGTGGCAGCACCGATACCCGAGGACGCGCCCGCGACGATTGCGGGCCGGCGCGCGGGGTGCGGATCGAAGCGGGGCATCTAGGAAACCTCCACGGTCATGGGTAAGTGGGCGAACCCGCGGACATTGCTGGAGTGGACGCGGACGGCATTGGCCTCGTCGACCTGATAGCCACGGATTCGCTTGAACAGTTCGGTGAGCGCCACGCGGGCTTCCATCCGGGCCAGGTGCGCACCCAGGCAGAAGTGCGCGCCGCTACCGAAACTCAATAACTTGGAACCGATCTCGCGACCGATCACATAGTCGTCGGGATTGTCGAAGACACGCTCGTCACGGTGCGCCGATCCGGGCAGCAGCAGCATGACGTCGCCTTCGGGGATGGTGATGCCATACAGTTCCAGCGGCCCGGAGACGACGCGGGCCAGGATCTGGCTGGAGGTGTCATAACGCAAGGTCTCCTCGACCCACAGCGGCACTCGGGACAGGTCGGAATACACCGGCGCCAGCTGATCTGGGTTCTTGTGACCCCAGAACGCGGCATTGGCAAGGAGTTTGGTGGTGGTCTCGTTGCCGGCGATCACCATCAGGAACATGAATCCCAGGACTTCTTCGTCGGTGAGCCGGTCGCCGTCTATCTCGGCTTCCAGCAACGCCGAAGTCAGGTCATCGCTGAGCTTCTTGCGCCGCTCAGCGATCATGCCCTGGTAGTAGACGATCAGGTTGATCGACGCCTCGATCGCGGACGCCGGCACGTCGGTGACACCGTCCTCGCGGTGCATCACGCCGTCGGCCATGGCTCGGATGTTGTCGCGGTCCTCCACCGGCACACCCATCAGCTCCGAGATCACGTCCATCGGCAGCTTGCCGGCGAATTCGGCGACGTAGTCGACGGAGGTCCCCGAACCGGCCGTGTCCAGCATCACGTCGAGGTGCTGCACCGCGAGCTCGGTGACCCGCGGCTCCAATTCGCGAATCCTACGCGGCGTGAAGCCTTTTGACACTAGCGTGCGTAGCCGCAGGTGCGCCGGGTCGTCCATCGCCAGGAACGACATCGTCTTGGACGCGTGCGGACCGCGGGACACCGGGTCCAGCGAGACGCCGTCGCGGTTGGACAGCGTGGTGCTGTTGCGGAATCCCTGATGGACGTCGCTGTGCCGGGACACGGCCCAGAAGCCGAGTTCGGCGTTGTGATAAAGCGGCGCTTCGTCGCGCAGCCGCCGGTAGTACGGGTACGGGTCTTCGTGGAAGTCGTAATCGTAAGGATCCAATACCAACTCCGCGCCACCCACGTGGATGGTCATGCGTCACCGTCCTTTTCCGCCCTGTTCCCGAAGCCGGCTCCGGTCAGGATGAGATTCACCACGCCGGCCAATCGGTCGGCGATCTCGTGATAGGTGATTTCACCGCTGCCGGCCTGCACCAAAGCACCGAAAAACGCCATCTGCAAGGCGGATACGGTGCCCGCCTCGGCGCCCGGCCCGATCGCCGACGCGATGCGCCGATGGATCTCGGCCCCGATCCGGTCCCGGACTGCGCGCACCGCGGGGTCGGTGCCACCGCCGAGCAACGCGGCCGTGCACGCGGCACCGACTTCGGGCTCGTCGGCGACCACCAGCGCCAGATGACGCAGTGCCTGCTCCACCCGGGTACGCATGGGGTCGTTGACATCGGTGAAGTACGGGACCTGCCGGACCAGGTCGAGATACACCTCGGCGATCAGATGGTTCTTCGAGGAGAAGTACGTATATGCGGTGGCAGGCGCCACTTTCGCTCGCGCTGCCACCATACGAACGGTCAGGTCGGCGAAGGAGTTTTCCCGCATCGTCTCCATGGCGGCCGCCAGCACCTTGCGGAAAGTTTCCTCCTGCCGCCGGTTGCGCGGCATCCGGTCTGCGGGGGGCTGGGTCTGGGCCGACGTCGCTGCTGTCTCCGACGTCGTAGCCAGGGCATCGCTGGACACATGTCCAAACTAGAGGATGAGCGCAGCACGAAGCAAGCTCTTGGATTAAATAAGCACGTCAAGCTGCTTTAGCTACGCAAGATCGAGCGTCCCGCCAGATCGGGCCTTGCCCCGCTCCGGCCGTGAGGGCTATGGTTCGAGACGAGAATATCGGACAGTTGTCCATTTCAACCCGAAGTCGACTCGTTCACCTGGTGGGAGTGGTAGATGGCCCTGTTGGCCGGCGGCAAGAGTGCTTTGTACATCGACGGAAAGTTGTCCGACGGCGGGGCCGGAACCTTTGCGACCCTCAACCCCGCCACCGAAGAGGTGCTGGGCGTAGCCGCCGACGCTGACGCGACCGACATGGACCGTGCCATAGCAGCCGCCCGGAGTGCCTTCGATGACACCGACTGGTCGCGCAACACCGAGCTGCGGGTGCGCTGTGTACGGCAGTTGCGCGAGGCGATGCAACAGCACATCGAAGAACTGCGTGAGCTGACGATCTCCGAGGTCGGCGCGCCTCGCATGCTCACTTCGATGGCTCAGCTGGAAGGGCCGGTCAACGACCTCGCTTTCGCCGCGGATACCGCCGAGTCCTACCCGTGGCGGCAGGATCTGGGCCAAGCGGCACCGATGGGCATCCCTACCAAGCGCACTATCGCCCGAGAGGCGGTCGGTGTCGTCGGCGCCATTACCCCGTGGAACTTCCCGCATCAGATCAACCTCGCCAAGCTCGGGCCTGCCTTGGCCGCGGGCAACACCGTCGTCCTCAAGCCGGCGCCGGATACCCCGTGGTGCGCCGCGGTGCTCGGCGAACTGATCGCCGAGCACACCGACTTTCCGCCCGGCGTAGTCAACATCGTCACGTCCAGCGACCATGGTGTGGGCGCACTGTTGGCCAAAGACCCTCGGGTGGACATGGTTTCGTTCACCGGGTCCACCGCCACCGGGCGCAGCGTGATGAGCGACGGTGCCGCCACGATCAAGAGGGTCTTCCTGGAACTCGGCGGCAAGTCGGCGTTCGTGGTGCTCGACGACGCTGATCTGGGTGCCGCCGCCGGTGTCGCGGGTTTCTCGGTGTGCATGCACGCTGGGCAGGGGTGTGCGATCACCACCCGACTCGTAGTCCCACGGTCCCGCTACGACGAGGCCGTCGCCATCGCGGCGGCCACCATGGGCGGGATCCGGGCGGGTGACCCCACCAACCCGAAAACCATTTGTGGACCCTTGATTTCGGCGCGGCAACGCGACCGGGTGCAGGGTTACCTGGACTCCGCAGTCGCCGAAGGCGGCACCTTCGCCTGTGGCGGAGGCCGCCCGGAAGGCAGGGACGTCGGCTTCTTCATCGAACCGACGCTGATCGCCGGGTTAGGCAACGAGGCCAAGGTATCGCGAGAAGAAATCTTCGGGCCGGTGCTCACCGTGATCGCCCACGACGGTGATGACGACGCGGTGCGCATCGCCAACGACTCCCCGTACGGCCTGTCCGGCACCGTGTACGGCGCCGACCCGGACCGCGCCGCGGGTGTCGCCGCGCGCATCCGGGCGGGCACCATCAACGTCAACGGCGGCGTCTGGTACTCGGCCGACGCGCCGTTCGGCGGATACAAGCAGTCGGGCAACGGCCGCGAGATGGGCGTGGCCGGTTTCGAGGAATACTTGGAGACCAAACTCGTTGCCACAGCAGCGAATTAGAGGGAGCATCGCGTGGGACAGTTCGAAAACAAGGTAGCGATTGTCACCGGGTCCGGTGGCGGTATCGGCCAGGCCTACGTGGAGGCGCTAGCCCGTGAGGGCGCGGCGGTGGTGGTGGCCGACATCAACGCCGAGGCGGCCGAGCGGGTGGCCAAGGGGATCGTCGCCGACGGCGGCACCGCCATCAGCGTCCCGGTGGACGTGTCGGACCCCGCGTCGGCCAAGGCGATGGCCGATCGCACCCTGGCCGAGTTCGGCGGTATCGACTACCTCGTGAACAACGCCGCGATCTTCGGCGGCATGAAACTGGACTTCCTGGTCACCGTCGACCCGGAGTACTACAAGAGGTTTATGAGTGTGAACCTGGACGGGGCATTGTGGTGCACCCGCGCGGTTTACAAGAAGATGGCCAAGCGCGGCGGCGGGGCGATCGTGAATCAGTCGTCCACCGCTGCGTGGCTCTACTCGAACTTCTACGGCCTGGCGAAGGTCGGCATCAACGGCCTCACGCAACAACTTTCGCGGGAACTGGGCGGCCAGAACATCCGCATCAACGCCATCGCGCCAGGGCCCATCGACACCGAGGCCAACCGCACCACCACTCCACAGGAGATAGTTCAGGACATCGTGAAGGGGCTTCCGTTGTCCCGGATGGGAACTTCAGATGACCTGGTGGGTATGTGCCTATTCCTGCTGAGTGATCAGGCGCGCTGGATCACCGGCCAGATCTTCAATGTCGATGGCGGACAAATCATCCGGTCATAGCGACCGGCGACGATGCAGAGCGAACCGACGAGGAGGAGTGGCGCGTCATGACTCAAGCAGCAAAGCTCGGGTACATTGGGTTGGGAAACATGGGCACGCCGATGGCCAAGAAGATGCTCGAATGGCCCGGTGGGCTAACGGTTTACGACATCCGGACCGAAGCCATGACCCCGCTGGCCGAGCGGGGTGCCATTCTGGCCGACAGTATCGCCGATGTCGCAGATGCAGACATCATCAGCGTCACCGTGCTCAACGACGAACAAGTGCGCAGCGTAGTGAGCGAGCTAGCAGCACATGCAAAACCGGGCACCATCATCGCGATTCACTCCACCATTAGCGAGACGACCGCCGAGGAGCTGGCCCGCGAGCTGGAACCGCAGGACATTTACGTCGTCGATGCGCCGGTGAGCGGCGGCGGGCGGGCGGCGCGCTTTGGTCAACTGGCAACCATGGTGGGGGCCAGCGACGAGGTCTTCGCCCGGGTGAAGGAACCGTTCGAGCATTGGGCGGAGCTGGTGGTGCACGCCGGACCACCCGGTGCTGGTACCCGGATGAAGCTGGCCCGCAACATGATCACCTTCACCACGTGGGTAGCGGTGGGCGAGGCGTGGAAGCTGGCCGACGCGGCCGGGTTGAATCTGCAGGATTTGGGCAGCGTCGTGCGCCATACCGACAAACTGACCGGCGGCGCTGGGTCGATCATGTACCGAGATGATGCGAAAGACCTTGAGCAGGGCCATTTCCTGTACGACGGTTTCACCCACACCCGGGACCTCGGGGAAAAGGACCTGAGTTTGGCGTTGGCATTGGCGGACTCGCTTTCGGTGGATTTGCCGCTGGCTAAGCTGGCGCTTGATCGGCTCGGACTCGCGCTCGGTGTCCCGCATACACAGAAGGAAGCCTGATGGACGAGTTGCGCCGCAATGGCCTGGAGAAAATGAACGAGGTCTACGGCTGGGAGATGCCCGACGTCGAGGGCGACCCTTACTTCGACCTCACCGTCGACCACTTGTTCGGCTCCATCTGGACCCGGCCCGGGCTCTCGATGCGGGACAAGCGAATCATGACGCTGACCGCTGTGACGGCACTCGGCAGTCGCGATCTGGCCGAGATCCAGATCAACGCCGCATTGCTCAACGGCGAGCTCGACGAGACCGAACTCAAGGAGATGGCCGTCTTCCTCACCCACTACCTCGGGTTCCCGCTGGGCTCGGCGCTCAACGGTGCCGTCGACACGGTGGTGGCCAGGCGCAAGAAGGCAGTCGCCCGAGGCGCCGCCGAGGACAAGAAGGGCAACGTCAACGCTGCGTTGAAGATGCACTCGGGGAAGAAGCTGGACTGAGCGTCAGAAAATCGGCGACGATCGCGGCCATGTCCTCGATCGCCGTGCGGGCTATCACCTCGAAACCGTGGGTGCTCAGAGTGGGCAGGCACAGCAGCCCGGCGCGCGGTGTCAAGCCATTGGCTTTCGCGTGCGAGGCATCGGATTCGAAGGCGCCCAGCACCGCCGCTTGGGGGGACAGACCCCGGGCGTTCGCCGTCCGCATCAGCCGGTCGGCGATGTCTTTGTCGTAGACACACAGCGCGTCGCTGTAGCCAACAATCGGACCGCCGGTGACCGTGGTCGCGTATTCGCGTTCGGTGGGGCCAACTTCCAGCGCCAGGGTGAGGGTGCCGGGCAGCGTTGCGGCGGCGTAGCTGCCGCCCACCCCGCCGATCTCCTCGTTGGTGGTGAACACCAGGTATACGTCCTCGGTGGGGCGTTGGCCCCGATCGCGCAGCAGTTGGGCGGCGCGCAGCAACGCGCGAACCGCGGCGCGGTCGTCCAGGAAGTACGAACCGACATAGTCATCCCCGACATCGACCAGCGTCCGCTTGCTGCGGTCTACGCACAGCCGGGTCCCCGCGTGCACGCCGGCGGCGTCGAGTTGGTCGGGGGTGCGACCGGTGAAGACGTAGACATGCTGCCAATCCAGTGCCCGATCGCCCTGGTCGGGCTTGGTCTCCCAGATCCGCGGACTCTCCTTGGTGGTGTGCTCGGAGCCCAGGGTGAGCACCGCGGTGAATGTCTCGTTGTCCCCGAGCACGGCCACCGGACCCAGTCCGAAGTTGCCCGGGTACATCACGCCCAGCTGAGTCACGTGCAGTGTGCCGTCCGGTTCGACCCGCTTGACCAGCATGGATAATTCATCCAGGTGCGCCATCACGCGTGTCCCGTCGCCGGCGGACGCCGGATGCCTGACTCGGTGGCGGCCGGCACCGGCAGAGTCCGGGCTGGCGCCGACGAACCCGATCAAGTTGCCGGCGTCGTCGACCCACATGTCGTCGACGACGGACTGAAGTGTGCGAGCGCAGACGGCGCGCACTGCGTCTTCCTGTCCGCACGGCCCGTAGGTCCACAGCAGTTCCTGCAACAGCTCGTCGGCGCAAAGATTCTCATGCGGCGTCATCGGGGCTCCTTCCGCGGACTATCTACCCAGCGTGGCTGGCCCTCAAGCGGTCCAGGCCAGCGGGCGGCGGCTTCGGGGGTGTCGAGGGCCCGCTCGAAAAGACTCGGGGGGGTCCAGGGGCTAGTCTGACCTCTCGTGCGCGTCCTGGTGATCGGTTCCGGTGCCCGTGAACATGCCCTGCTGTTGGCCCTCAGCAGGGACCCACAGGTGACGGGGCTCAGCGTTGCTCCCGGCAACGCCGGCACGGCCCGGCTGGCCGAACAGCACGACGTCGACATCACTTCCGGCGAGGCGGTTATCGCTCTGGCCCGCAAGGTCGAGGCCGACCTGGTGGTGATCGGTCCCGAGGTGCCGTTGGTGCTCGGGGTGGCCGACGCGGTGCGAGCCGCCGGCATCACCTGTTTCGGCCCCAGCAAGGGGGCCGCGCTAATCGAGGGTTCCAAGGCATTCGCCAAGGACGTGATGGCTGCGGCCGGGGTGCGCACCGCGTCCAGCGAAATCGTGGACAACCCGGCGCATTTGGATGCGGCTCTGGGCCGGTTCGGGCCGCCGGCTGGCGATCCCGCCTGGGTGGTCAAGGACGACTCCTTGGCCGCAGGTAAGGGTGTGGTGGTGACGGCCGACCGCGAGGTCGCCCGCGCGCATGCCGCGGGTCTGCTCGAGGCAGGGCACCCGGCCTTGCTGGAGGCCTTCCTCGACGGTCCCGAGGTATCGCTGTTCTGCGTGGTCGACGGTGCAACCGTGGTACCGCTGTTGCCGGCTCAGGACTTCAAGCGGGTGGGCGACGGCGACACCGGCCCCAACACCGGCGGCATGGGTGCCTACGCGCCGCTGCCCTGGCTACCCGACACCGTCTACCGGGAGATCGTCGAGCAGATCGTGGAACCCGTTGCGGCCGAGATGGTTCGACGTGGCAGCCCGTTCAGCGGGCTGCTCTACGCGGGGTTGGCAATCACGCCCGCCGGGCCGGCCGTGGTCGAATTCAACTGCCGTTTCGGGGATCCGGAGACTCAGGCGGTGCTGGCGCTGCTGGAGTCGCCGCTGGGACAGCTGCTGTACGCCGCGGGCAACGGCAAACTGGCTGAGTTCGGCGAATTGCGGTGGCACGAGGGGGCCGCCGTGACGGTGGTGTTGGCCGCCGAGAACTATCCCGGCCGGCCCAGGGTCGGCGATGTGGTCACCGGATCCGAGGCCGAGGGCATCCTGCACGCGGGAACCACGCGGCGTGACGACGGCGCAGTTGTCTCTTCCGGAGGTCGGGTGCTGTCGGTGGTTGGCACCGGCACCGACTTGTCCGCGGCCCGCGCAAACGCCTACCACATCATGGAATCAGTCCGATTGCCGGGCAGTCACTTTCGGACCGATATCGGCCAGCGGGCGGCCGAGGGCAAGATCAGCGTGTGAGGTTCTACCGCTGATACTGCGGGCAGTAGACGGTGATCGCCGCGTTGACCCCCGCGGCCGCTTGGGCGGGCGTGATTCCTTCGTTGTTGTTGACCGTCGCGTTTGCGACTTCGCTCGGACTGCCGCCATTCTGCAGGACTGTGCACAGGTTGCGGCCGGTGGCCACCGCCACTGAGGGGTCGGTGACGGTGACCCCGGGAATTCCGGAGACCAGATTGAGGTAGGTCTGGTCGGGGCTGGCCGGCGGTTGCGGAACCGCCGCCGGCGGCCTCGAAGCGGGCGCAGGTGGGGGCGGTGCCGGTGCCCTCGGGGTGGGGGCGGGTCCTTTGGGAGCCGGCGCGGCCGGAACGGCAGCAGGGGCGGGAAGTGCCGAGGGTAGGGCTGGCGCCGCTTGCGGGGCGGCCGGTGCCGCGTCTGCCACTTCATGCGGCGGCGGCGCCGCAACCGTGGGTGCCACCGACGACGCATTCTGCCCAGCGGCGGCTCTGCTGGCATCCGGGTGGCTGCCGCTGGCTCCCAGCGCGGCCAATCCGATCGCCGCCGATGCTGCCGCGAGGACCCCCCACCGGCTGCGGCGCCGTTGCGGCAGATCGACATCCGCATCCGAAGACGAGGCTGTGCTCTTCGCAGGCTTGATCGCCAGAGGTCGCGGCATGGTGGAAACCGACGTTGCCGGGTGTCGGCCGGATTTGGCGGCCCGGATGAACGCCTCAGCGAAATCGGTGCAGCGGGCGAATCGATCGGCCGGGTCCTTCGCCAGAGCCACGGCAAGTACCGGATCGAAAACCCGGAGCATGGGGTGGGTCTCGGCAAGTCTCGGGGGCGGCGCGGTCAAGTGGCGGCCTATCACCACCGCCGGGTTGGTGTGCGGAAACAGCGGCGATCCGGTCAGAAGGTGGTAAACGCTGGCCGCCAATGCGTACTGGTCGGCGCGTCCGTCGAGCGGCTCATCCGTGAGCTGTTCGGGTGCGGCGTAGGGAAACGTGCCGATGGTCATGTTGGTCGCGGTCAAGCCGCTGGTGTCGCAGACGTTGCGGGCTATTCCGAAGTCGCTCAGCAGGATTCGCTGTTCTTCGTCTTGAGGTTTGGTCAGCAGGATGTTGGCGGGGCTGACGTCGCGGTGCATCAGGCCGTGGTGTTCATGCGCGTAGTCGAGGGCGCGGGCGATTGCCGACAGGATCGGGGCCACTTGATCTGCCGGCATGCCGACCGGATAGTGCTCCCGCACCAACGTCGCCGCGTCCGATCCGTCCACGAAGTCCATTGCGAGCCAGAGCTGTCCGTTGAACTCGCCTCGATCGTTGACGCGCACTATGTTCGGATGCCACAGCCCGGCCGTCAGGTCGGCCTCTCTGATGAACCGCCGGCGGTACTCGTCGTCGGCTGACACGTCGTTATCTGGGATGTTGCGCAATATCTTGAGCGCTTCGCGCCGGGGCAACCGGGGGTGTTCGGCGAGGTAGACCTCACCCATCCCGCCGGATCCCAAGAACCGGACGATCACGTAGTCGGCAAACACCTCACCGGCAGTCAACCTGCCACCGGGGAGCATGTCAGCTATCCCAACCATGAAACCGTCTCCTGCGCTGATACCTGACCGGGCTGGTCCCTGGCCTGCGGATAGTGTATTGCCGTCACCTCAGATTTACTACTGAGCCACCTCCAGTTCACCATTTGTTCACCTTTGAATTTGGCCTGAGCCGCTGGCTTCCCCGGCTTACTGGCAAAACGAGAGCAGGGTCGAATCGGCTCGTCTGCGAGGTTCAGAATGCGGCGGCTTGACCGTCGCGGCGCGGATCGCTGACCGCGAGGTACCCGTCGTCGAGTCGCCAGATCGCTTGGCAGCTGCCGAACGAATTGTAGTCATCGGTGGTGAGCAGTTCGTGCCCGCGCCGGCGCAACTCCTCGAGGGTCGACGGCGGAAACCCGTTCTCGCAGCTGACTTGCGAGCCCTGCACCCAACGGAACCGGGGGCCGTCGCAGGCTGCCTGTGGGTTCTGGGCGTAGTCCGCGATGCGGACCAGGACCTGCACGTGCCCCTGGGGCTGCATCGGCCCGCCCATCACCCCGAAACTCATCACCGGTGCGCCGCCCTTGGTCACGAAACCGGGGATGATGGTGTGGTACGGACGTTTACCCGGACCAACCTGGTTCGGATGACCCTGTGCCACAACGAAGTCCGCCCCACGGTTCTGCAACGCAATGCCGGTGCCGGGTACCACCACGCCGGAGCCGAAGCCCATATAGTTCGACTGGATCATCGACACCATCAGCCCGGAGGCGTCGGCGGCCGTCAGGTACACCGTGCCGCCCCTCGGTGTTCCTGCGCTGGCGGCTTGCGCCCGCTTCGGGTCGATCAACGCGGCGCGCTGCGACAAGTACTCCCGGTTTAGTAGATGCTCGACCGGCACCGTCATGTGTTCGATGTCGGCGACGTAAGCCTGGGCATCGGCGAATGCCAGCTTTATCGCCTCGATCTGCAGATGCACGCTGTCGGCGGAATCCACTCGAAGCGATGACAAGTCGAAGTTTTCGAGGATGCCCAGCGCGATCAGGGCGACGATGCCCTGGCCGTTGGGGGGTATCTCGTGCAATGTGTACCCGCGATAGTCTCCGCTGATGGTCCCGACCCAGTCGGCGCGGTGGGATGCTAGGTCGTCGGCCCGCATGGCGCCGCCGTTGGCGCGGCAGTGTGCTTCGAGGTTTTCGGCCAACTCGCCGCGGTAAAAGGCCTCACCGCCCGTCGAAGCGATCTTCTCCAGCGTGGCGGCGTGGTCGGGAAACTGAAACAGCTCACCCGGTTTCGGTGCCCGTCCGTGTGGCAGAAACGCTTGGGCAAATCCGGGTTGGTCGGCGAACAGCGGAACTTGGGCTCGCCACTGCGACGCCACAGTCGGAGAGACGAGAAAGCCGTTGCGGCCGTAGGAGATAGCCGGCACGAAAAGTCGGTCGAACGGAAGACGGCCGAACTTGCTATGCAACTCCGCCCAGGCCGACACGGCGCCCGGGACGGTCACCGAATTCCAGCCCAGAGCCGGGACTCGCTGGCCGGCAAAGTATTCCAGCGTCCACGCCGCGGGGGAGCGGCCCGAGGCATTCAGGCCGTGGAGTTGTTCGCCGTCCCAGACGATCGCGAACGCATCCGATCCGATGCCGTTGGACACCGGTTCGACGATTGTGAGCGTAATGGCGGTGGCGATGGCCGCATCCACCGCGTTGCCGCCCTCGGCGAGCATTCGTAGCCCGGCCTGGGCGGCCAACGGCTGCGAGGTACAGACTGCGTTGGCGGCCAGCACCGGCATGCGCGGCCGCGCGTAGGGAAAGGTCCAGCCAAACGGTGCACTCACTCTCGTGAGCCTAACGCCAGCCGGCGTGCGCCCTCCGGATCATAACCACGCCGCGAACCTCGGCAAGGTTCTTCGCCGCCCGTTATCTTCGCGGAGAGAGCCGGCTCACGCCGTCAGGAGTGGGGCCATCCAGGCGAGCTCACCCGGCAGCTGCGAACTCCAGAAACCGCCGTTGTGCCCGCCCGGCGAGAACCCGCCCGCCGGCGGGTTGGGCAGCTGGGCGATGAATTGCTTGGTCGCGGAATAGAATGGGTCGCTGTCGCCGCAGTCGATCCGGATCGGGATCGACCCCAACGCCGGCATCCCCCACACCGAATTGGCCGCGTAGTCCTCGGCCCCGTCGAAGGCACCGGGCGCGGCTGCTCCGGCGGAGGTCCACAATGCGGGGCTGACCGCGCAGATCGCCGCGGTTCGCCCCGGCCCCAGCCGACCGCCTAGCAGCAGTGCGCCGTAGCCGCCCATCGACCAGCCCAGGAATCCCACCCGTGAGGTGTCCAGGCCCTGGCCGCCCAACATCGGTAGCAGCTCGTCCAGGACCATCGCCCCGGAGTCCTCGCCGGAGGCCCGCTTGTGCCAGTAGCTACCACCGCCGTCCACGGCAACCACAGCAAACGGCGGCAGCCCCGCATTGACCGCCTGGGCCAGACCCTGCTCGACACCGCCGGCCATCACCGCCGCCGCATCGTTGCCCTTGCCATGCAGCGCAATGATCGGCCGCAGGGGTTTGGTCTGGCCAGGTGGACGCGCAATCGCCCAATTGGTGGAGATGCCGCCGCGAGCCGCCGAGACGAAGGAACCAGTCACCATTGTCGGGGCCACCTGGCCGGACGGCGCCGGATCCAGCGGTCGTGTCGGGGCCAATGGAACGTTTGTCCCACTCCCCGTAACCGGCGCGGCAACGGATTTGTCCGGCTGAACAACCATGTTGAGCGCATATGCGCCGACCGCGCCGCATGCCGCGCCGGCCCCGAGACGCAGCACGGTACGGCGGCTGACGGCAGACATGCGGGCCATCATGCCATGTCCGTTTCGCTAAAATGGCAATGCAGTACCACTTTGACTGGCAGCATGGGTGGGCGTGACAGCAGCAGTGACCCCAAAAGGGGAACGTAGGCGGTACGCACTGGTGAGTGCGGCCGCCGAGCTGCTCGGCGAGGGCGGATTCGAAGCGGTGCGTCATCGGGCGGTAGCCAGGCGCGCTGGGTTGCCCTTGGCGTCGACCACCTACTACTTCTCGTCACTGGACGATTTGATAGCCCGCGCGGTCGAACATATCGGGATGATCGAGGTGGCCCAGCTACGGGCGCGGGTCAGCGCCCTGTCGCGACGGCGCCGGGGCCCCGAGACCACCGCTGAGGTGCTGGTTGACCTACTGGTGGGGGACGTGTCCGGGCCGGGACTCGCCGAGCAGCTGATTTCTCGGTATGAGCGGCAGATCGCTTGCACTCGCCTGCCGGCGTTGCGGGAGAGCATGCGGCGCAGCCTGCGCCAACGCGCGGAGGCGGTGGCCGAGGCCATCGAGAGGTCGGGAAGGGCAGTTCAGTTTGAACTGGTGTGCACTCTGATCTCCGCGGTCGACGGCTCGGTGGTCTCCGCGCTGGTCGAGGGGCGTGACCCACGGGCCGCGGCGCTGGCCACGGTGATCGACCTTATCGATGTGCTCGCACCGGTGGATCAGCCGACGGCGCGAATCAGCTTGGCGCCGCCGGAGCTGGCGCCGTCCGATCTTGTGCCGCCCGATCTCGCGCCGCGTGATCTCGCACCGCCGGAGCCAGGTCTGCCGGTAGAGACGGCGTGACAATGCAGCCAGTCGCCGGGTCTCCGTAAACGGTGATGTCCGAAGGGCGGCACTGGGTGTAGAGCGCCACGTAAGCGCAGACGACGGCATCTATCGGGTCCTCGGCACGCCGCAGCTCACTCTTGCGGCGCGCAGCTGTGACGGTGCGCCGCAGTTCGGTCCAACCGTGGTGACCGGTGACCCGCATCGGTACCGATGCGCGCGCGAGCATCTCGACGCCGTCCATCAACCGCAGTAACTCCGACTTGAGCCCATTTACGTCGCGGCCGGGTTTGGCTTTGTACTTCAGCGTCCGGGGGAGTCGAAACAGTGCCACGGTTGCCGCATGCGGATAGACCTCGATCGCGCGGCGGGACACACCCGAGTGTGGATCGGTGTTCAAGTCCAGCGCGCGGGCCAGCCGCCCAGCGCGTGGGCCATCGGCGAACTCGGGTTTGCCGGTGTTGGCCGGATGTGCGCCCGCCTCGAATCTGCGGAAGTCGCGGCTGAGCGCGGCCTCGGCCGGACGCTGACCGGTCGGATTCTTCACCACCAACGGTGCGTCGAAACCGACCAGGCAGGCACCCTGCGTGTAGGGCCGCAGGGCCGCCAGCACCTCGGCGTCGTCGCCGACCGCACCGACAGTCACGAGGCCACCGACCTCGTCGAGCACTGCGACACCGCTCGGGTTGCGGCCCGCCCAGGCCAGGTCGACGCCGGCGAAGTACATCCGCACAGGCTATTGCCGGTCCCGACCTTAAGCTGTCCGGGTGAGCATTCCGAACGTTCTGGCCGCCCGCTACGCCAGTGCCGAGATGTTGGCGATCTGGTCGCCCGAGGCCAAGGTCGTCGCGGAGCGGCGCCTGTGGCTGGCGGTGCTGCGGGCCCAGGCCAGCCTCGGGGTCGATCTTCCCGCCGCGGCAATCGAGGACTACGAGCGTGTGCTCGATCAGGTGGACCTGGCTTCGATCGCCGCCCGCGAGCGGGTGCTGCGCCACGACGTCAAGGCCCGCATCGAGGAATTCAACGCCCTCGCCGGCCATGAGCAGGTGCACAAGGGGATGACCAGCCGTGACCTGACCGAGAACGTCGAACAGTTGCAGATCCGGCAATCACTGGAATTGGTGTTTGCACACGGGGTAGCGGTGGTGGCCCGGCTCGCGGAAAGGGCGGTGTCATACCGCGACCTGGTGATGGCGGGACGCAGTCACAACGTCGCCGCCCAGGCCACCACGTTGGGCAAACGGTTCGCCTCGGCCGCGCAAGAGATGCTGATCGGGTTGACCAGGCTGCGCGAGTTGATCGACCGCTACCCGCTGCGTGGCGTCAAGGGCCCGATGGGCACCGCCCAGGACATGCTCGACTTGTTCGGCGGCGAGGTAGCCAAGCTGTCTGAGCTGGAGCACAGCATCGCTGAATTCCTGGGCTTTGCAACGGTTTTACGCAGCGTTGGCCAGGTGTACCCGCGCTCGCTGGACCACGACGTGGTGTCCGCACTGGTGCAGTTGGGTTCGGGACCATCGTCGCTGGCGCATACCATCCGGCTGATGGCCGGGCATGAGCTGGTCACCGAGGGCTTCGCCGAGGGCCAAGTCGGTTCCTCGGCGATGCCGCACAAGATGAACACGCGCAGCTGCGAGCGGGTCAACGGCCTGCAGGTGGTGCTGCGCGGGTATGCCTCGATGGCTGCCGAACTGGCCGGCGCGCAGTGGAACGAGGGCGACGTATTCTGCTCGGTGGTGCGCCGGGTTGCGTTGCCGGACAGCTTTTTTGCCATCGACGGACAGATCGAGACGTTCCTTACGGTGCTCGATGAGTTCGGCGCCTACCCGGCGGTGATCCAGCGTGAGTTGGACCGCTACCTGCCTTTCTTGGCTACCACCAAGGTGTTGATCGCCGCGGTACGTGCGGGCATGGGCCGCGAGTCCGCACACCATGTGATCCGCGAACACGCGGTGGCCACCGCGCTTGCCATGCGTGAGCATGGTGCCGAGCCGGATCTTCTGGAGCGGCTGGCTGCCGATCCGCGGCTTCCGCTGGACCGGGCGGCCCTGGACGCCGCGTTGGCCGATAGGAAGGCCTTTACCGGCGCGGCCGGCGATCAGATTGACGAGGTTGCCGGGGCGGTGGAGCAACTGGTGCAGCGCTATCCGGAGGCGGCCAAGTACACCCCCGGGGCGATCCTGTGACTGCGATTGCCGCGCTCGCCGGCATCGACTTCACCGATTTGGACAATTTCGCCAGCGGCTTTCCGCACGAATTATTCGCTGTCCATCGCCGCGAGGCCCCGGTGTACTGGCACGAGCCGACCGAGAACACCCCCGACGGCGAGGGCTTCTGGTCGGTGGCCACCTACCCGGAAACGCTTGAGGTGTTGCGTGATCCGGTCACCTATTCGTCGGTGACGGGTGGTGACCGGCCGTTCGGCGGCACGCTGTTGCAGGACCTGGCCATTGCCGGCCAAGTGCTGAACATGATGGACGATCCGCGACATTCGCAGATTCGCCGGCTGGTCAGTTCCGGGCTGACGCCGCGCATGATCCGACGCGTCGAGGACGACCTGCGGGCCAGGTCGCGCCGACTGCTGGACGCGGTGGTGCCGGGAGAGCCGGTCGATTTTTTGGTCGAGGTCGCCGCCGAACTGCCGATGCAGATGATCTGCATTCTGCTAGGAGTGCCGGAGTCCGAACGGCATTGGCTGTTCGAGGCAATCGAGCCGCAGTTCGACTTCGGCGGCTCACGCAAAGCTGCATTGACGCAGCTCTCGGTCGAAGAGGCCGGGTCGCGGATGTATGCGTTCGGGCAGGAGCTGATCGCCGCCAAACGCGCCGAGCCGACCGACGACATGCTGTCGGTCGTTGCCAATGCCACCGTGGCGGGCGCCGAGTCGGCGGTGCTGTCGGATCTGGAGCTGTATCTCTTCTTCAGCCTGCTGTTCAGCGCAGGTGCCGAGACCACTCGCAACGCGGTCGCGGGCGGACTGTTGGCGCTCGCCGAGCATCCCGACCAATTGCGTTTGCTGCGTAGTGGTTTCGAGATCTTACCAACTGCCATTGAAGAGATTGTCCGCTGGACCGCGCCGTCACCGTCCAAGCGGCGCACCGCCACCCGCGATGTCACGCTCGGCGGCCAGTCGATCCGCGCGGGCCAGAAGGTGCAGATCTGGGAGGGCTCCGCCAACCGCGACGACACCGTGTTCGAGTCCGCCGGGCGATTCGACATCACCCGTAAACCCAATCCGCATTTGGGCTTTGGCCAAGGTGTGCACTACTGCCTGGGAGCCAACCTAGCCCGGCTGGAACTACGGGTGCTCTACGAGGAGATGTTTTCCCGATTCGGCTCTATACGTCTGGTGGCGCCTCCGGAGTGGACACGCAGCAATCGCCACACCGGCCTGCGTCATTTGGTCGTGGAACTCGTGCAGGCGTAATGCGCATCCGGAAGGTCGGTGTCAGGCCGTCGCCCGATGTGTTCGCCGCCGTGATGGCGACGGGAATCCTGTCGATCGCCGCGCAAAAGCAGCATTACCGTCCACTCAGTGAACCGTTGATCATGCTTGCTGCTGCCGGGATGACCCTGCTGGTCGTCCTGGTGCTGGTGACCGGCGCCGCCAAGCGCTGGGATCTGAAAGATCCCGATGTCACGGTGCGGCTTTTCACCTTCGTCGCCGCGTGCGCGGTCCTGGACAGCGGGTTGGACGCTGTGCGTGCGGTGGTGCTTCCGCTCGGCCTAGCCGCCTTCTCGTGCTGGTTGACCCTAGCCTTGCTGACCACCCGGAATATGGCGGCGAATTCGTGGACGGCGCTGCGCGACCGTGCGCGCGGTGCCTGGGAGTTGGCTAGTGTGGGCACCTCGGGAACGGCGATAGTGGCGGCCGAGTTTGCCCGGCACCCGCCATTGCACTGGTGCTCGGGAGTCGCGGTTGTCCTATGGGTAGCGGGCCTGTGCAGCTACGGCTTGATGACTTCGCTGATCCTGTGGCGCGCCATCGCCGAACGACAGGACGGGTTCGAGCCTGATTCGTGGATCTTGATGGGTGGCTTGGCCATTGCGACTCTGACCGGCGACAGAATCTGCAGCCAAGCCGCCGGGTGGTTAGGGTCGACGGTGGCCACGGTCACGGTGCTGACGTGGTTGGCCGCCACCCTATGGATTCCAGCACTGACCTATCTGGTCTTGCGGCGCATCAAGCGGCGGCCCGCGCTGTTGCGCTTCGCCGGGGTGTGGTGGGCGATGGTGTTTCCGTTGGGGATGTATTCGGTCGCGACCGCCGCGACCGCTGCCAACGGCGCTGCCGCCGCCGAGCTTGGCCGGTCCTCGCTGAAGAGCGTTTCGCTGGTGTTCTTCTGGATTGCGTTGGTGGCGTGGCTTGTTGTGGTCCTCGCCGGGCTGCTGCGGATCAGAGCGTTAGCCGCTGCAACGTCAAAGCGTTAACTGGTGCGACCAAGTACCCGCATTAACTGGTGCAAATAGGTAGGTGTCGGGTTTACGATGCCTCTGCGGCGTTTGCCGCATGCCCGGTACAGGAGGGGCGATGACTGAGGCACGGCCAGAGGTTGGGACGCAATTCGGCCCTTACCTACTCAAGCGCATGCTCGGCAGCGGCGGCATGGGGACGGTGTACGAAGCTCAGGACACCGCCATGGACCGTGTCGTGGCCCTGAAGCTCATCTCGGGACCCTACGCACAGGACCCGAACTACCGGCAGCGGCTGCAGCGCGAAGCCCGGATCGCCGGGCGGTTACAGGACCCCCACGTGGTGCCGATCCACTCCACCGGGGAGATCGACGGGCAGCTCTACGTCGACATGCGGCTGATCAACGGCACCGACTTGGAGACGATCCTGCAGCGCTCGGGGCCGCTGTCGCCGGAGAAGGCAGTGGCCATGGTGCGCCAGATCGCCTCGGCGCTGGATGCCGCGCACTCCGCCGGTGTGCTGCACCGCGACGTCAAGCCGGGAAACATCTTGATCACCGCGGACGACTTCGCCTACCTGGTGGATTTCGGGATCGCCAATGCTGCCACCGAGTCCAAGCTGACCCAGATGGGCGACGTGTTGGGAACCTGGACTTACATGGCGCCGGAACGATTCCGTGGCGACGAGAGCCAGGTGACGTCGCGTGCGGACACCTACGCGCTGGCGTGCGTTCTTTTCGAAGCCCTGACCGGTTCGCCACCGTTCGCGGGCGACACCGCGAGCCTGGTCGGTGCGCACCTGAGCGAGCCACCACCCCGCGTCAGTGCACGGGTCGGGCTGCCGCCTGCGCTGGACGACGTGATCGCTCGTGGCATGGCGAAGGATCCCGCGCAGCGATATGCCACAAGTGGTGAGTTCGCTCGGGCGGCGGAGAACTGCCTTGCGTCCCTTGGCAGTTCGACGACTGCCTTCACCGTTCCCGCGGCCACCGCGCCGATCGTGCCGACCCAACCAGCGCCGGTACCACCTCCGCAGCAGCCGGCGCCATCTCCGCAGCAGCCGGGCGAGCCGCAGTGGACACAGCCGCCCGGCCAGTACCCACCGATGGTTGCCGGGGGGCCGCCACCGGCAGCCGGCAAGCGCACTCGGTGGATTCTGGTTGCGGCGGCGGTGCTGCTCGTCGTCGCCGTGGTGGCCGGGGTGGCGATCTGGCAGCTGACTAAAGCGGACTCCGACCACGCAAACGCAGCCAATATCAGCAAGCTGGACGTGGGCCGCTACGGAATCAAGCCGCGGCCGCTGCCCGGTCCCGCCACCGTCGACGAGGGGCGAGCGCTCGAGGCGTTCCGTCTGGCCGAAGGCCTGGCAGATCCGTATGAAGTGGATCCCATCCTGGACCACGTCTACGGAGAGGCCATCCCCACCCCGGAGCTGGCTGCCACCGCTATCTCGGGTACCGGAACCCCGATTACCCAACCGGTGCTGGAGAAGTACAACATGATCTCCGGCTACCTTGTCCAGGGCATTTCCAAGTCCCTCCCCGATTTTGTGCACAACGGCAGCGCCGACCTGCTGCGGATTCTGCTGACGAGCTTCCCGAACGACGATGCGGCCGCCCGGGCTGCCGCTGAGATGGATTCGGTCGACTTTGCTGTCAGCCCCGAGAACCGACCGGTGGACATACCTAACTATCCGCAGGCCAAGGCGCATTATCGTCCCGATTCCCCGTCGGTCGGTGCGACCATGGCCGCAGGCCGGACGGTCTTGTCGATCGCGGTTCGCAGCGACACCCGCCCCGACCTTTCGTATCTGACCAAGCGGATCGAAAGCGCGCTCGACTTGCAGGCCCCCCTGTCGGCCAAGCTCGTCCCGTCCCTCGCGGTAGGGCTCACTGAGCTGCCGCTGGACCCCAATCGCATGCTCAGCCGGCTTTTCTTCGCCGGCGACGTGCCAAAAGTATCCGCCACCTTCGGTAGCATCGGCCCACGGGCGGCGCTCCTCTGCGCGGATAGCCAGGCGCGAAAGGATGGCCTGTTCAACCAGGCTGGAATCGACCAGTGCGCATTCAGCGCCGACTCCACCTTGCTGCGGACAAAGGACGAGTCAACCGCCACTGCGATCCTGCCGAAGCTGGTGGAGGCGGAACGAGGCGAATACATCGACCATGAAATTCCACCGCCCGCCGGGCTCCCGGCTGCCAGGTGCTACGAGCAGAAACCAGATGTCGTTGCCGACAACCCCAACGCCCGATTCGAGTGTCTGGTCTCGTTCGGGCGGTACGTCGCGGCGGTGCGCAGCAACGAGGACAAAGACGCGCGGCAGCGCGCTGCCGCCCAGTACGCCATTCTGGTCAACAGCGCCTGAGCTGGCACTTCTAGCGCGCCGGTAGTCAGTCCATGCGGAGCCGGATTCCCGCTGCTCGCAATTCGAGCGCGGCCAGGCCGCGGACGACCGTAGGATCCTCATAGCGCCAACCGCCGACTGGGTCAGCACTGACGGCAGCCAGCTTGGCCGGAGACCGGTTGGCCAAGGCGCGCAACGCAAGTAGCTGCTGACCGGCTGCAGTGTCAGCCAGCGCGGTCACCACCCATTTGCGTCGGAAGAACCGGATCCGCAGATACAGCCACGGAACTGTCACTGCGAGGATGGGCGGCAGGGCGACCGCCAGCGCCAGCACCACTGCCAGCCAGGTCGCCGTGGTGCTGAGATCGTGTCCGGCACCGGCCACGTCGAGGGCCGCCTGGCTGGCCGCGTCCAGCGGTTTGCCCAGGGCGTCACCCAGCAGCGGAACGTTGTGTGCACCGTGCCCGGCGGACGCGAGATTGCCGGCGAGTCCCTTCGAGCCGGTCTCGACCTGGCGTCCGGCCTCGGCGATGGTGGCGATCGCCTCGTGTACCGCCAAGCCGACGAACACCCAGATCACCGTCCATATCGAGATGATGATGTCGCTGAGAAGCTGACCAAACAGCCGAACGGGTCTGGTCGAGTAGGGCAGATACCGGCTCATGACACTGATACCAGCACAGCTGGCATCCAAAATGGCGACGGCTTGCCCGATAGGCTGACCCGATGCGACCCGCTTTGTCCGATTATCAGCATCTGGCCAGTGGCAAGGTTCGCGAGATCTACGGTGTCGACGATGACCACCTGCTGCTGGTCGCCTCCGATCGGATCTCGGCGTACGACTTCATCCTGGACAGCACGATCCCCGACAAGGGCCGCATCCTGACCGCGATGAGCGTGTTCTTCTTCGGCCTGATCTCCCGGCTCACACAGGTCCCCAATCACCTCGCTGGGCCGCCGGACGACCCGCGGATTCCCGACGAGGTGCTCGGTCGTGCGCTGGTGGTGCGGCGGCTGGAAATGATGCCGGTGGAATGCGTGGCGCGCGGCTACCTCACCGGCTCGGGCTTGCTGGACTACCAGGCCACTGGGAAGGTCTGCGGCATCCCATTGCCGCCGGGGCTGGTGGAGGCCAGCAAGTTCACCACGCCGCTATTCACCCCGGCGACCAAGGCCGAGTTGGGTGACCACGACGAGAACATCGCATTCGACCGCGTCATCGAGCTGGTGGGGGCGGTGCGCGCCAACCAGTTACGCGACCGCACCTTGCAGATTTACGTTCAGGCCGCCGATCACGCGCTGAGTAAAGGAATCATCATCGCCGATACCAAGTTCGAGTTCGGTTCGGACACCGACGGAAACCTGTTGCTGGCCGACGAGATTTTCACCCCGGATTCGTCGCGCTACTGGCCGGCGGACGAATACCGGCCGGGTGTGGTGCAGACGGCGTTCGACAAGCAGTTCGTCCGCAACTGGCTCACCAGTGCCGAGTCCGGCTGGGACCGGCACGGCACCGAACCGCCGCCCCCGCTGCCCGGCGAGATCGTCGACGCCACCCGTGGTCGTTACATCGAAGCATACGAACGGATTTCGGGCCTGAGGTTCGGCGACTGGATCGGTCCCGGCGCATGACCGGACAACCGCTGCCACCCGTTGCGAAGAGGATCGACATCCGCCGCGAGTACCATGGTGACGTCTTCGTCGATCCCTATGAATGGTTGCGCGACAAGGACAATCCCGAAGTGATCGCGTACCTGGAAGCCGAGAACGATTACGTCGATCAAAGCACCGCTCACTTGGAGGCGTTGCAGCAGAAGATCTTCAGCGAAATCAAGGCGCGCACCAAGGAGACCGACCTGTCGGTTCCGACCCGGCGCGGCGACTGGTGGTATTACGCCCGCACGTTCGAGGGGAAGCAGTACGGGGTGCATTGCCGTTGTCCGGTAAGTGATCCCGACGACTGGAACCCGCCGCAATTCGACGAGCACACCGAGATTGCCCGGGAGCAGGTGCTACTGGACGAGAACGTCGAAGCCGAAGGCCACGACTTCTTCGCGCTCGGCGCAGCCAGTGTCAGCCTGGATGCCAACCTGCTGGCGTACTCCGTCGACGTGATCGGCGATGAGCGATATACCTTGCGATTCAAGAACTTGCGCACCGGCGAGTTATATCCCGACGAGATCGCTGGCATCGGCGCCGGCGCGACCTGGGCGGCAGATAACGCCACCGTCTACTACAGCACCGTGGACGAGGCCTGGCGTCCGGATACGGTGTGGCGCTACCGTCTCGGTTCCGGCGGGCACTCGGTGCAGGTCTATCACGAACCCGACGAACGGTTCTGGCTTGGGGTCGGGCGTACCCGCAGCGATGCCTACCTGGTGATCGCGGCGGGGTCGTCGATCACTTCGGAGGTGCGCTACGCCGACGCGGCTGACCCCGACGCTGAATTCACTGTGGTGCTGCCCCGTCGCGAGGGCGTCGAGTACTCAGTGGAGCATGCCGTCGTCGGCGGCCAGGAGCGATTCTTGATCCTGCACAACGACGCGGCGGTGAACTTCACGCTAGTGGAGGCGCCAGTAGATGCGCCGACTCGGCAGACCACGCTGATCCCGCACCGTGACGACGTCCGCCTCGACGGCGTGGACGCCTTCGCCGACCACCTGGTGGTCAGTTATCGTCGTACCGCACTGCCGCGAATTCAGTTGTGGCCATTCAGTTCTGACGGTACCTACGGTGCTCCGGAGGAACTCGAGTTCGATTCGGAGCTGATGTCGTCCGGGTTGGGGGCCAACCCGAACTGGATGTCACCGAAGTTGCGGGTCGGCGCCGGATCGTTTGTCACACCGATGCGGATCTACGACCTGGATCTGGTGACTGGCGAGCGCACCCTGCTCAAGGAACAGTCGGTGCAGGGTGATTACCGCCGCGAAGACTATGTGGAACGGCGCGACTGGGCGATTGCCGCGGACGGTGCCCGCATACCGGTCTCGATCGTGCATCGAGCCGACATCGAGTTCCCTGCGCCGGCACTGATTTACGGGTACGGGGCCTACGAGATGTGCGAGGACCCGCGGTTCTCCATCGCCCGGTTGTCGCTGCTGGATCGCGGCATGGTTTTCGTCGCGGCCCATGTGCGTGGCGGCGGCGAAATGGGCCGGCTGTGGTACGAGCACGGCAAATTGCTGCAAAAGAAGAACACCTTCACCGACTTCATCGCGGTGGCAAGGCATCTGGTGGACTCGGGGTTGACCCGGCCGCGGCAACTGGTAGCCCTGGGCGGCAGCGCTGGGGGCCTGCTGATGGGGGCGGTGGCCAATATGGCCCCGGAACTGTTCGCCGGAATCCTGGCCCAGGTCCCTTTCGTCGACCCGCTGACCACCATCCTGGATCCCTCCTTGCCGCTCACCGTCACCGAGTGGGACGAGTGGGGAAACCCATTAAGTGACAGCGATGTCTACGCCTATATGAAGTCGTATTCGCCGTACGAGAACGTGGTGCGCCAGCGGTATCCGGCGATCCTGGCGATGACGTCGCTGAACGACACGCGGGTCTACTACGTCGAGCCGGCCAAGTGGGTCGCGGCGCTGCGGCACGCGAATGCCGAGGGTAATCCGGTGCTGTTGAAGACCCAGATGAAGGCCGGCCATGGCGGAATCAGCGGACGTTACGAGCGCTGGAAAGAGACGGCGTTCCAGTACGCGTGGTTGCTAACCACCGCTAAGGGCGACGACGAGCGCGGCGCCTAGAAAGACAGCTTCCTCGACACTGCGTACCGACAGGCGGGTCGTCATCGACTTGGGCGGATTTGGCATCCGCGCCGCGTAGATGTTGGCCGGGAACATCGCCAGCATCAACAGCAGCAGGCAGGCCGCCGCGATCGTTCGGGTCGCGGGTAGCAGCAGGCCTGCCGCGCCCAGCAGTTCCAGCACGCCGGTGCCGGTGACCAGCAGGCCCGGTGCGGGCAAACGGGGCGGAACGATCGCGATCAGATCCGTCCGTAGCGGCGGCACGAAGTGGGCCACACCGGTAACCACGAACATCACGGCCAGGCCGAGTGCGACCGCCTCCGGCCAGCCGTCGACGTAGCTCACACCGAACCAGCCGATAACGCGGGCGACCGCTGTACTGAGCAACAGCGCGAGTAGGGGAGCCATCGCATACCTCCTTTATCTAGACAATGACAAGATATAACTCGATGAGATTAGGTTGGCGATCTTGGCGCTGTCAAGATTGATTGGCTATGCTTTTTGATATGAGCCGGGCGAGCTACCACCACGGAGACCTGCGTGCGGTGATCCTGGCCGAAGCCGCCCGAGCGGTGGCCGCGCGCGGCGCCGAGCGGATATCGCTGCGCGAATTGGCGCGTGATGCCGGTGTGTCACACGCTGCACCGGCCCATCATTTCGGCGACCGCCGTGGCTTGTTCACTGCGTTGGCCACCCAGGGATTCCGGCTGCTCGCCGAAGCCCTCGTGCGGGCCATGACCGCGCCCGGAGCGCAGTTTTCCGACGCGGCCCTAGCCTATGTGCGGTTCGCCCTCGAGCGTCCTGGCCATTACCAGGTCATGTTCAACAGGTCGTTGCTTGACGGCTCCGACGCCGAGCTCGCCGCCGCTGAAGCCGCCGCGGCCGCCGAGTTGTCACGAGGAGTGGCGACGTTGCACGATCCGAACGCGAGGGCCGACCCGGCCGGCGCCGAACTCGCGGCATGGTCTCTGGTGCACGGCTTTTCGATGCTATGGCTCAACGACACCGTCGACGCCCGAGTGAAGGCCGTCGACCCGATGGACACCGTCGCCCGCATCGCCACGATGCTGTTCGCCGGCTGAGCTAGCCAGCCGGAGTCTTGGGCAGGAACGCGGCCGGGATTAGCGTCAACGTCACCAACACCACTGCGATCGCCAACACCACGGTGTAGGCGTGCGACAGGTCGTGCAGCAGTACGGTGTCGAAGTCCGGATCCATCGTCCGCCTCGGTATCGCCGACGGGTCGACGGTCACCCCGCGCCGGGCCGCGTCCTGCTGTATGCGCGTCAGTTCGTTTGCGGCGGTGATGGTCGGGCTGCGGTTGAACTGGCTGGTCAACACCATCGACATCAGCGCGGTGCCGATCGAACCGCCGACCTGATGGTTCACGCTGATCAAGGTCGAACCACGGGCGATATCGTGCGGTCCGAGCGCCTGCACCGCGGCGCCGGACAGCGGCATCATCGTGCAGCCCATGCCCATGCCGACGATCACCAGCCCGGCGCACATCGTCGGCAAATACTCGGCCTGGCGGGCGATGGCAAAGGTGACGGCCGCCATACCCAACGCGATCAGGCCAATTCCGAACAGCACCGCTTTCCCGGGTCCTTTTCGGTCCACGAACACCCCGGCAAATGGCATGGTCAGCATCGCGCCGATGCCTTGCGGAATGAGCAGCATCCCGGATTGCAGCGGCGTCTGGTGGGTGACCTGCTGTAGATAGCTCGGCAGCAGCAGTGCGCTGCCGAAAAAGGCGATCGCGAACAGCAGCGCCGTGACGTTGGCCCGGGTCACCAACGGGATCTTGAACAGCCGCAGGTCGATCAGCGGGTGCTCGGCTCGGAACCACGCGTGCGCGACGAACAAGACGATCAATGTCAGGCCGACGACCACCGGTATCAACACATGCCGGTCGGCCACCGTGCCGCGGCCGGGAACTGACGACACCCCGAACAGGAAGGTGGCCAAGCCGGGTGACAGCAGCAGCACGCCAACGACGTCGAAGGTCTCCGACGGGGTCGGTTCGTCGCGCGGGAACACCAATAGCGCCAGGACGAACGCGCACAATCCGATCGGCAGATTGACCAGGAAGATCCAAGGCCAGCCGAATTCGCCGATCAGCCAGCCGCCCAGAATCGGTCCGCTGATCGGGCCGATCAGCATCGGGATGCCCAGTATCGACATCAGCCGGCCGAGCCGTTTCGGACCCGCCACTTGCGTAAGGATCGTGAATCCCAACGGCATCATCATGCCGCCGCACATGCCCTGCACCACCCGAAATACGATGAGCAGCAGAATGTTCGGCGCCATCGCACACAGCAGGGAGCCGACGATGAAGGCCAGCACCGAACCCATCCACAGCCGCTTGGTACCGAATCGGTCGGCCGCCCAGCCGGCTATCGGGATAACGGTGGCCAGCGCCAGCGTGTAGCCCGTCATGGTCCAGCCGACCACGGCCTGCGTGGACTCGAAGTCGACGATGAAGGTGCGCTGCGCGACGTTGACGATGGTGGCGTCGACGGCCATCATCATTGACGCCAGAATGCACACCCCGGCGGTCCGGAAGGTCGCGGCGTCGAGCTTGTCGGGATAGTCGTGATGGACATTCGACTGCCCGGTGGAGCTAGTGGTCGGCAGCGCGGCGTCAGCCGGTGTGGGAGGCGCCTTATCCATGGCGTTACTGAGGATATCTAACCGATTGTTCGACCTGATCAGCGGGCGGATGGTCGTCTGGAGTCTGCGTGTCCTTCACGGTCGAGACACCTGTGGTCGGCAAACTACAAGCGTGTCTGGAAAACTGATCGTCTCGGTCTCGGGTATCGGTGAGCAAACCCTGTCCGACGTCGAGGACTTTTGTGCGCAAATGGACTCCCGTTCCGTCCCGGTGTCGCTGTTGGTGGCACCGCGCCTCGGTGATCGCTATCGCCTCGACCGCGACGCCCGCACTGTTGACTGGCTCTCGGCCCGGCGTTCCGGCGGCGACGCGCTGGTGCTGCACGGCTTCGACGAGTCAGCGGTCAAGAAGCGCCGAGGCGAGTTCGCGACGCTGCACGCCCACGAGGCGAACCTCCGGCTCAAGGGTGCCGATCGGGTGCTCGAGCATCTCGGGTTGCGCACTCGGCTGTTTGCGGCACCCGGCTGGCTGGTCTCGCCCGGTGTGGTCAAGGCATTGCCGTCCAACGGTTTTCGTTTACTGGCCGACGCCTACGGTGTGACCGACCTGGTGCGCAACACCACCGTGCGGGCCCGCGTGCTGGGTATCGGCGAGGGTTATCTGGCAGAGCCGTGGTGGTGCCGGATGGTGGTGATGTCCGCCGACCGCACCGCCCGGCGCGGTGGTGTGGTGCGGATCGCAGTCGCCGCCCGTCACCTGCGCAAGCCCGGACCGCGGCAAGCCATGCTCGACGCCGTCGACCTCGCTCTACTGCAGGAATGCACCCCGATGGTGTACCGGTGGCGTGCAGACAAGGCGGTTCTGGACGCCGCCTAAGTCGCGCCCGGTCACCCGTTCGGGTGGCACTACCCTGTACCGACATGAGCGATGCGAGTTCGGGTTCCGAGGAGTTCAAAGCCGACGTGATCGTCGTCGGGGCCGGGCTGGCCGGACTGGTCGCGGCCTGCGAACTGGTGGAACGTGGCCTGCGCGTGCTGATCCTGGATCAGGAGAACAGCGCCAATCTGGGAGGGCAGGCGTACTGGTCGTTCGGCGGCCTGTTCTTCGTCAACAGCCCAGAGCAGCGCCGGCTGGGCATTCGGGACAGCCACGAACTCGCGTTGCAGGACTGGTTGGGCACGGCCGCGTTCGATCGGCCGGAGGACTACTGGCCCGAGCAGTGGGCGCACGCTTACGTCGACTTCGCGGCGGGGGAGAAGCGTAGCTGGCTGCGGGCCCGCGGCCTGAAGATCTTCCCGCTGGTCGGCTGGGCCGAGCGAGGCGGTTACGACGCGCAGGGACACGGCAATTCAGTGCCCCGGTTCCACATCACCTGGGGCACCGGCCCCGCGCTGGTCGAGATCTTTGCCCGGCAGCTGCGTAACCGGCCGAACGTTCGCTTCGCGCACCGCCACCAGGTGGACCGGTTGATCGTGGAGAGCGACGCGGTGACCGGCGTCCGGGGCACCGTATTGGAGCCGTGCGATCAGCCGCGCGGCGTACCTTCGTCACGAAAATCGATGGGGAAGTTTGAATTTCGGGCGTCTGCGGTGATCGTCACCAGCGGCGGCATCGGTGGCAACCACGAGCTGGTGCGCAAGAACTGGCCGCGCCGGATGGGCCGCGCGCCCAAGCAGCTGCTCAGCGGGGTACCCGCGCACGTGGACGGCAGGATGATCGGTATCGCCCAGAAAGCCGGTGCGCGAGTGATCAACCCCGACCGGATGTGGCATTACACCGAGGGCATCACCAATTACGACCCGATCTGGCCGCTGCATGGTATCCGGATCATTCCGGGGCCGTCGTCACTGTGGCTCGACGGGGCGGGGAATCGTTTGCCGGTACCGTTGTATCCGGGATTCGACACGTTGGGCACTTTGGAGCACATTGCCCAATCCGGCTACGACTACACCTGGTTTGTGTTGAACGCGAAGATCATTGAAAAGGAATTCGCGCTGTCGGGTCAAGAGCAGAACCCTGACCTGACCGGGCAGAGCGTCCGCCAACTGCTGCGCTCGCGGGCCAGCTCCGGTCCGCCGGCGCCGGTGCAGGCGTTCATCGACCGGGGTGTGGACTTTGTGACCGCCGATTCGCTGCCCGATCTGGTGGAGGCCATGAACGCGCTGCCGGACGTGGAGCCGTTGGACTACGAGACGGTGGAAGCAGCCGTTACCGCTCGAGATCGTGAGGTCACCAATAAGTTCACCAAGGACGGTCAGATCACCGCGGTTCGCGCCGCCCGCACCTATCTAGGTGACCGGCTGGGACGTGTGGTCGCGCCGCATCGGTTGGTCGACCCCAAGGCCGGTCCACTGATCGCGGTCAAGTTGCACATTCTCACTCGAAAGACATTGGGCGGCATAGAAACTGACTTGGATTCGCGGGTGCTCAAGACCGACGGCAGTCCGGTGGCCGGGCTATACGCGGCCGGCGAGGTCGCTGGCTTCGGCGGTGGCGGTGTGCACGGCTACCGCGCCCTAGAGGGCACCTTCCTGGGCGGTTGCATCTTCTCCGGGCGGGCCGCCGGACGCGGCGCGGCCGCCGATATCACTTAGCCGCCGGGCCCACCTTCTCCGCCGAGCAGACGCAAAATCGCAAAATCGCCCGCGAATCCTGCGATTTTGCGTCTGCTCGCGCCAGGCTCAGCGCCGGATTCCGCGCCAGGCTCAGCGCCGGATTGCGCGTCAGATTCAGAAGGTGACGCCGTCCTCCTCTGGCAGCACCTGGAAGTCGGTGTCGGTCATCTCGGTGAGCCGTCCGTAGTAGATACCCCGCGCCTCGGGTGCCACGATGCCCTGGTGGATGGGAACCGCCCGCGTGGGATTCACCGCCCGCAGGTAATCGACGGCCTCCGAGATTTTCATCCACGGTGCCGCAGCGGGTGTGGCCAACACGTCCACCGGTTCGTCCGGCACGAACAACGCGTCCCCGGGATGCATCAGCCTGGCCGGGTGTTCGCCGTCGCCGATCACAAACGAGATGTTCTCTATCACAGGGATTTCCGGATGAATCACCGCATGCCGACCGCCGAGGGCTCGAATGGTCAGCTGCCCCACCGAAAGCTCGTCACCGACGTGCACCGCCCGACACGGCTGGCCCAGCTGCGCGGTGGTCTGCGGGTCGGCGTACAACGGCGCGTCCGGGTTGCCCTCCAATAACGCCGGCAGCCGCGAGACGTCGACATGGTCGGGGTGCTGGTGGGTGATCAGGATCGCCGACAGGCCGGTGATGCCCTCGAAGCCGTGGGCGAAGCTGCCGGGGTCAAATAAGACTTTCGTTTGACCGAACTCGGCGAGTAGGCACGAATGACCGAAATGCGTCAGTTGCATGTCTACGATTGTGCCCTGATGGGGGCGGTGCAGCTGCGGATGATTCTGGCGACGATGTTGTTCGCCGGCAGCGTCGTCGTTGCACTAGTCGTGGTGGTGCCTGCGCAGGCCGACCCGGAGACCTGCCCGCCGCTCTGTGACCAGATCCCGGCAAGCGCGTGGATGGCTCACCGGTCGGTGCCGCTGGATGCGGTGTATCGGTGGCCGCCGCTGGCAAGCCGAGCGGTGCCGGTGACTGGGACCACGCCGCAGTTCAGGTTCGAGCAGGTGTGCGCCACTCCGGCCTTTCCGCAGGACACGCGCAATTCGACCGTCGCGGCCCGCGTGACGGTGACGCAGCCCGACGGTCAGTGGCAGCTGCAGGCCCAGATCATGCACTGGCGCGGAGACACCGCCCGCGGCGGCGCGCTCGCTGCGTCGGTCTTGGGCACAGCGGTAGCCGCCCTGCGGGCGTGCCAGTTGGGCGCACCCGCGCAGTCGCCGTCGATCACCGACGATGAGCCGACCCGAATGGCAGCCGTGATCGCCGGCCCGGTCCTGATGCACACCTATTTGGTCGCGCACGTCGCCAGCAGCACGATCAGCGAGCTGACCTTGTGGGCGACCGGGTCTCCCGAGGTGGCTTGGCCGGTGATCTCCGATGCCGCCGTACTGGACGCAATGACCGCCCCGTTGTGCGAGGCCTACATCGCGTCGTGTTCGTGACTCGCGAAACTCGTTCCGGCGGTGAGTATTTAACCGGTATGTTGGGCCGATGGTGACACTCGACGTGCTCTACAGCGCGGCTTCCCATCCCTGGCCGCAGCTGCGCGAGAAGGTGCTGCGCGCTGAAGCTGACGGGTTCGGGACGGCGTGGGTTTTCGACCACCTCTCGGGTGCGATGTTGGCCGGTTCCCGGATGCTGGAGTGCTTCACCCTGGCCGGCGCGCTGGCCGCGGTGACGTCATCGATCAAGGTCGGCACCCTGGTGGTGAACGCCGCCAACCGGCCCGCCGGTGTGACGGTCGCCGCTGCCGCCTCGGTGCAGGAAATCAGCGGTGGGCGCTTCGTGTTCGGGCTCGGTGCGGGTTCGGCACCGGGCAGTCCGTGGTCACGCGAGCACGAACTGGTCGGGATCACGCTCAGCGACTCGATGCGACAGCGGCATGCGCACTTGCGCGATGTGCTTGACATGTGTGACGTCCAGTGGGACCCGAATCGGCCGGCACAATGGGCGGGGTTTCCGCTGCCCGACCCTCGACCAGCGGTATTACTGGGAGTCAACAGTGTCGCACTGGCCGAGATCGCCGGCCTGCGATGCGATGCGGTCAACGTGGCGCTCGAGCACCCGCGCATCGGCGAGTTCTTCGAGGCGGCCCGTGCCGCGCGAGCGGCATCCGCGCGGCCGGATGCTGCGCTGCTGCTCAACGCCTGGACGACGCTGTCCGAGGAGTCTCTCGATCCCGGCGGCGAGGCGCAGCGTCGCATTGCCGAGTTGGGCGGCGACGGACTGATCCTGCTCGGGTAGGCGCGGTAGAGTTGGCCCGTCTGTTCGTCCGGCTCGTGGCTTGCGCCGGTGTAGCAATCGGAGCTGAGGAGGAGCACGTTGGCCCGGGTGGTCGTGCATGTGATGCCCAAAGCGGAGATTCTCGACCCGCAGGGTCAGGCAATCGTCGGCGCGCTGGGCAGGCTGGGCCATCGCGGCGTCTCGGATGTCCGGCAGGGCAAGCGGTTTGAGTTGGAGGTCGACGACACCGTCGACGACACCGTGCTGGCCGAGATCGCCGAGTCGCTATTGGCCAACACGGTGATCGAGGACTGGACGATCACCCGGGAAACACGGTGACGGCCCGCATCGGCGTCATCACCTTTCCCGGCAGCCTCGACGACGTGGATGCCGCGCGCGCCGCGCGCATGGTGGGCGCCGAGGTGGTGAACCTCTGGCATGCCGACGCCGACCTCAAAGGCGTCGATGCAGTGGTGGTGCCCGGCGGCTTCTCCTACGGTGACTACCTGCGCGCGGGAGCGATCGCGCGGTTCGCCCCAGTGATGGGCGAAGTGGTCGCCGCCGCTGGCCGGGGTATGCCGGTGTTGGGCATTTGCAACGGTTTTCAAGTCCTCTGTGAGGCCGGCCTGCTGCCCGGGGCGCTGACCCGCAATGTGGGCCTGCACTTCGTCTGCCGCGACGTCTGGCTGCGCGTGGCATCGACAGCGACGGCCTGGACGTCGCGCTTCGAGCCTGATGCCGACCTCTTGATTCCGCTGAAGTCCGGCGAGGGCCGCTACGTGGCACCCACCCGGGTGCTCGACGAACTGGAAGGCGAGGACCGGGTGGTGTTCCGCTACCGGGACAACATCAACGGTTCGCAGAACGACATCGCCGGTGTTTCCTCGGCGAACCGGCGGGTGGTCGGCCTGATGCCACACCCCGAGCACGCGATCGAAGCGCTGACCGGCCCATCCGATGACGGGTTGGGCTTGTTCTACTCCGCGCTCGACGCGGTGCTGACCGCCTGAATCTACTCAGGCTGTCAGGCTCGCATAAAGTGCTGTGGCACTGCGTAATTCGTCGAATGCGGCGGTGAGTGCCGAGGTTGCGTCGTGGGCGTCAGTGAAGGTTTGGTCGTCGGTCAGCACCGCGATGCCGACCTGGTCGGCGTAGCTCCACACGGTGATGTTGACCGGTGCCGCGGGTGAGAGCACGCCGGTGGAGTAGATCTCGCTGACCGGGGCACCGGCGAAGTCGCCGCGCCGACGCGGACCCATCACGCTGGACACCGCCACGTTCATGATCCTGTTCGGCGCGTCGCGCCTGGCCAGCCACCGGAACATCGCCGGCGCAATCGCCGCCGGCAGGTAGCTCATCATTCGCCCGTACAGGGTTGGGCCGAGGATCTCGTGATCCTCCTTGGCGAACCGGGTGGCCAGCGCCACCAGGCGCAGCCGTTTGATCGGATCGGCGACGTGCACCGGCAGCGAGACGGACAGCCCGCTGATCTCGTTGCCGGTAACTCGATCCGATTTGTCGGTGGCGGTAGGGACCGAAGCGATGATCGGCCGGTCGGCGACCCCGTCGTAGTCGAGCAACAGCGTGCGCAGCCCCCCGGCGGCCATCGACAGGATCAGGTCGTTGATCGTGACACCAAACTCTGCGGCCGTGGCCTTGACGTCGGCCAGCGGCAGCGCCGCACTGGCGAACCGGCGTTGCGGCGACACCACGTGGTTGTTGAGGAAGGTCGGTGGAGCGTCGAATGTGGTGGCGAGATCGGGATGGTCACCACGCTCCCGGGTACGACGGCGTACTCTGGCCGCACCCCGCGCGGCGTCCCTCACCAAGCCGGGTAGTGCCGCGAGTTGTCGAAGTTGCTCGCTCACGGTTGCGCGCAACAGGTCGAGAGTTCCAGTGGTGCAATCGTTCTCACAGTCAGCCGTGGTAATCTCGACCAGGTTCATCATGCGCGCCAACAGATTCGCCGACGCTACGCCGTCGGCCAGCGAGTGGTGTACCTTCCCGATCACCGCGAACCGCCCGCCGGCCAGCCCCTCGGCGAAATGGAACTCCCACAGCGGACGGCTGCGATTCAGCGGCGTCGAAGCGATCCCACCGATCACCTGGTCCAGTTCGCGGCGGCCGCCGGGCGCCGGTATCCGCACCCGCCGCAGGTGGTAGTCCAGGTCGAGGTCACAATTCTGCTGCCACATCGGGTGGCCGAGCCGCCAGGGCATCTCGACCAGCCGGTAACGCAACGGCTCCAGCAGGTGCAGGCGTTCGATGAGATGGCGGCGAAATGCCTCGAATCCGAAAAGTGTTGCGCCTGGGTCGATCACGGCCACTTTCAGGGTGTGCGTGTGTAGGTTGGGCGTCTCGCTGTAGAGCAGCATCGCGTCCATGCCGTTCAGTCGTTTCATCGCGAACCTAGCCCTCAGCCCAGTACGGGCAGTCGGCGCTGGGCGGATAGCCGGTCGAGCGCGGCCTGCATCACCGAGCGGACGTGGGCGTCGACCTCGGCGACATCGGGATGGGTGCCGAATCGCGCGACGACATCGATCGGCTCGAGCACCTCGGTCACGATCTTGGCCGGCAGCGGCAGGTTCGGCGGGAAGATCACGCTGAGGCCGAAGGGAAACCCGAAGCTGACCGGCAGGATGTCCATTCGGGCCTTGGTCAGCCCCAGCTTGCGAGCCAGCCAGTTGCCCCTGGTGAGGAACAGTTGGGTTTCTTGGGCGCCGATCGACACCGTCGGCACGATCGGCACCCCAGCTTCGACGGCGGTGGTGACGTAGCCGGTGCGGCCGTTGAAGTCCACGGTGTTCGCTTCGAACGTCGGTCGGTAGGAGTCGTAGTCGCCGCCGGGAAACACCAGCACCAGCGCACCTGAGTGCAGCGCAGCGGCGGCATTCTCCCGGCTTGCCTCGATCACCCCGAGCCGGCGCAGCCAGCCGTCCATCGGACCGATGAACAGCCCGTAGTGGCCGAGCGTGTAGACGGGTCGGTCGTAGCCGAAGGCGTCGTAATAGGCCGGCGAGAAGATGAACACGTCCGGGGTGAACATGCCGCCGGAGTGGTTGGACACCACCAGTGCGCCGCCCGCCGCCGGAATGTTCTCCAGGTTTCGCACCTCGGCGCGATGCCACCGCCTGACCGCGGGCGCGACGGTGTCGATTACCCGCTTGGTGAAGGAGGGGTCCCACTTGGCGATCTCGCGTCCGTCTGGACTGTCGCTGCCGTTCATTGGCGTTCTCCGATTGTTGGCGAGGATGGCGTTGTGACGGGGATTACCCAGTTCAGGCGCTCTACGTATGTAGAGAATATGGTACTTTCGAAATAGGAGAATGTCATTATCGTGCGATGTGGCATACCGCACAGCAATGAGTTCAGGGAGGCGTCATGGCCGAAAAAGTACTAGTTACAGGAGGATTCGGGCTTGTCGGATCGCAAACTGTGCGACTGCTGGCCATTCAGGGGCACCACGTGGTGGCCACCGACCTTGGGACTCCGGCGCATCGCAAGGCAGCCAAGGCGCTGCCCGCTGGAGCACAGGCTCACTGGGCAGACCTCACCGATCCGAAGGCGGTCGCAGAGCTGGTCGCTCAGGTCGAGCCGACGGTCGTCATCCACCTGGCCGCGGTGATCCCGCCGGTCATCTATGGCCAGCCCGAACTCGCGCGTCGAGTCAACGTCGACGCGACGGTGTCATTGCTGCGTGCCGCCGAATCGTGCCCGCGGCCGCCCCGCTTCATCCAGGCGTCCAGCAACGCCGTGCACGGCGCCCGCAATCCGCACCATCATCCGGAGTTACTGACCGCCGAAAGCCCCCTCGCCCCGTCTGACATCTATGGAGCGCACAAGGCGGAGGCCGAGCAGTGTGTACGGAATTCGGAACTGCCGTGGGGCATATTGCGGCTGGGCGGCGTGATGAGCGTCGACCCCGGCGCGATGCCGTTCACGTTTGACGCCCTCTATTTCGAGAGCGCGCTTCCCGCGGACGGGCGGATGCACAGTGTTGACGTCCGTGACGTGGCGGTCGCGTTCGCCGCCGCGACAACCGCGCCCGCGACAGACGTCATCGGCGAGATTCTGCTGGTCGCCGGTGACGAATCGCACCGGCTGTTGCAGGGGGAGGTCGGGGCGGCGTTGGCGGCCGCTCGCGGTCTGGAAGACGTGTTGCCTGGTGGGCGCCCCGGCGACCCCGACAGCGACGAGGACTGGTTCGTCACCGATTGGATGGACACCACCCACGCCCAGCGGGTGTTGGCCTTTCAGCACCACCGGTGGCCGGACATGCTGACCGAGATGCGCGCCGCCACCGGTTGGCGGCAACACCCGATGCGGTTGATGGCCCCCTTGGTCCGGTTGATACTCAAACGGCGTGCGGCATACCGCAACGCGCCGGGACGCTACGCGAACCCGTGGGGTGCTATCCGTGCCAAACTTGGCGAACCGCGGCCAGACAAGGTGCTCACCGGCCGCTTGGCCGCGGGTTCAGCTTGCATCGAGTAGCGTTGTCGGAGAAGGTAATTCGACGACATTTAGCCCGGTGAAGAGATCGATCGCGGCGTCGGTGGCACGGTCGGCGAACGCTGCGAATTCGACGTAGTCGACCGGGTCCGCGATCCATAGGGTCTGTTCGCCGGTGACGCCGACGCGTTGCGGGTCGGAGGACCCGTGCACCACGGCGGCGATGTCACGGTTGAACTTGTTCCAGCTGCCGGCGAACTTGGTCAACCGAGGTCGCTCGGCGGCCGGAAAGAAACACGCGGGAGTGAACCGCATGGTGAAAACGTCGGGGTGCGCGGGCGGGATCTCCAGGTGCACGCGCAGACGTCTGCCGGCGTCGAGAACGAAGAAGAACTCGCCATCATGGCGCCCGCGAAAGTACCGTCGCCCGCGGGTGCGCAGGTACCGTTCGATCAAGTCCGTGCTCAGCGGCTCGGCCGAGAGGTCAATCATGGAGTCGATGCTCCGGCACCCGGCTATGCGCAGGCTTTTGGCAAAGCCAGTGATTGCGAAGAATCGGTTGAGAATTCGCTGAGTAACCCCGGTTCGCGGCCCCTCCCGGGGACGGTGTGCCGGCCCTACAGGGGATAGAGATTCGGCAGGTTCACCACGATGGCCTCCTGGCTGGAGCGGGCGATGACGACTTCGGCGGGCGTGGTGGGGTCCGGGTTCTCCTCCCGGTGCGGCACTAACGGTGGCACGAAAATGTAGTCGCCGGGTTGGGTCTTTATGCGCACTTCCTGCACGCCGTCGTGGAACACGAACTCTGGGTTACCGCTTCGCACATAGATCGCGGTCTCGGAATCGCCGTGGTGATGGTTGTCCGACGCTGTGTCGGGCTGGACGTAGGTCTCACCCATCCAGATCTTCGAGGCACCCACCGACATCCCGCTGATGGCGGCGAATCGCTGCAACCCGGCCGTCTGCGCGGTGTCGGAACTTAGCTCGGAAGCCTTGACATGGTGGACTCGTTTGCTGCGGGCTTCGACCTGGGCCGCGTCGAAATCGGGATGGAATCCGTCCGAGGTTGCCATGGACCATCCTTTGCTAGACCAACACGTAATCCGAATCCCGGTACGCTTCAAGGAGTCTGAGCCACAGCTCGCTGATCGTCGGGAAGCACGGCACCGCGTGCCACAACCGGTCGATGGGCACCTGCCCGGCGACCGCGACCGTGGCAGCATGCACCATTTCGGTAACCCCGGGGCCCACCATCGTCACACCGAGCACGCGATCGTCGTCGACGCCAACCACCATCCGCGCCCGACCGGTGTACCCGTCGGCGAACAGCTTGGCGCCGGTGACGACGTCGCCGATCTCCACGTCGACGATCTTGGCGCGGTGGCCATGTTGCGCGGCCTGCTCGGCGGTCAGTCCCACCGACGCCGCCTCCGGGTCGGTGAAGAACGCCTGCGGCACCGCGTGGTGGTCGGCGGTGGCGGTGTGCTCACTCCACGGCGCGGTGTCCAGTGCCTGCCCGTGCGCTCGAGCGGCGATGACTGCCCCGACGATCCGGGCCTGGTACTTGCCTTGATGGGTCAGCAGCGCGCGGTGGTTGACGTCACCGGCGGCATACAACCATCCCTCGCCGATGGCCCGCACGCGGCAGGTGTCGTCCACTTCCAGCCAGCTTCCCGGCTCCAATCCGACTGTGTCCAAGCCGATGTCGTCGGTTTGCGGCGCGCGTCCGGTGGCGAAGAGTATCTCGTCGACCTCCAGCGTGCTGCCGTCGTCAAGTTCGGCCAGCACCGGGCCGGGTCTGCTCAGCGCGGTCACCGACACGCCTTTGCGGACGTCGACGCCCGCCTCGGTCAGCCCCTTTTCGATGAGTTCGCCGACGAACGGCTCCATCCGCGGCAACAACTTCGAACGCACCAGCAGGGTGACTGATGCGCCCAAACCCTGCCAGGCCGTTGCCAATTCAACGCCAACACCACCGGCGCCGACGATCGCGAGCCGGCACGGGACCGAACTACTATCGGTGCCTTGCCGATTGGTCCACGGTCGGGCATCGTCGATGCCGGGCAGTTCGGGCAGCGCTGCCCGTGTTCCGGTGCACACGACGACGGCATGCCGCGCGGTCAGCGTGATCTCAGCACCCCCGGGCTCGGCGACCGTGACCCGGCGCGGACCCGCCAACCGGCCGTGCCCGCGGATCAGCGTCGCGCCGGTGCCAGCGATCCAGTCGGCCTGGCCGGAGTCATCCCAATTGCCGACGTAGTGGTCCCGGCGGGCGAACGTGCTTGCGGCATCAAGCGCGCCGCGGACCGCCTGGCGTGCGCCGTCGACACGGCGCGCGTCGGCCAGCGCGATGACTGGACGCAGCAGCGCCTTGCTCGGTACGCAGGCCCAGTACGAGCACTCGCCACCGGCGAGTTCGCGTTCGACGATCGCGACGCTCAAGCCCGCGACCCGGGTCCGGTCCGCGACATTCTCGCCAACCGGCCCCGCGCCCAGCACCACGACGTCGAAGTCGTGCTCGGTCATCGTCTGTCTCCCTTTCAGCTGAGTCCGTCACCGACGCTACGCCGCGCGGTCATGGCGTGAGACGGCGGACGAGCGCGCCGAGATCGGCGGCGACAAGATCCGGTTGGGGTAGGCCGGCGACGGGTAGCGGCGGATTGCCGGGCCGGGTGATCAGCGCGGTGTGCATCCCGATGCTCTGTGCGCCGAGCAGGTCCCAGACGTGCGCGGCCACCATCATGCAGTCGCCGGGCGCGGCCGCGAGTTCCCGGCAGGCGTAGCGGTAGACCGTTGGGGCCGGCTTGAACTCCCGGCAGGAGTCGACGCTGAGCTGGCACTCGAAAAACTCCGCCAATCCGGCTTCCTCCAGCGGTGTCCGGTCTGCCGCGAGATGGGGGGAATTGGTCAATGTGGCCAACCGAAAACCGTTGTCGCGCAGTAGCGCCAGCGCTGCTGCGGCATCGGGATGTGCGGGCATCCGGCGCATGCCGGTACCGATCCGGTCGAGGTCGGCCTCGCTCACCTGTACGCCGTGCACCTCGGCGAGCATGCGCAGCACACCGCGCGCCAGCGTGAAGAAGTCGACATAGCTGCTCGACAGTGTCACGGTCATTGAATACGTCACGAGTTGACCGAACCACTCGCGCAGCACCCGCGGATCGCCGAACAATTCATCGAAAAGTGGTGCCAGGGAATCGATATCGATCAACGTCTCGTTGACGTCGAAGATCAGCACAGAGGGCGCCACGTCACCGACGCTAGTCCAGGACCACGACCATTTTTCCGCCGGCCTCTCCCGCCTCCATCACCTGGTGTGCCTGGTGAATCTGATCGAAGGAGAACACCCGGCTGGGCGCGGCGTCGAGGCGCCCTTCGGCAACTTGCTTGGCGATGTCCTGCAGCGGAACGTCGGACAGCGGGAAGCTCGGTGTGCCGAACACGAAGCTGCCGAAGAAGTTCAGGTTTACTCCGCTCGCCATCCGCAGTAACGGGTTGAAATCTCCGATCGGGTCCAGGCCACCCAGCCATCCCGCTAAGCAGGCCGTGCCGCCGCGGCGCAGCATGTCCAGGGAATCCAGAATGGTGCTGTTGCCGACGAGATCCAGCACGGCGTCGATCCGCTTAGCTTCGGCAATGTGCGCGGCGAGGTCGGTTCGCTCCAGCTCGACTCGCACGGCGCCCAGTTTCCTCAGTGTGGGGGCGCGTGCTGGGTTCCGCGTCGTCGCGAGGACTTGTGCGCCAGCGGCGACCGCCATCTTCAGGGCGGCTTGACCGAAAGACGAAGTCGCACCACGGATCAACAGGGTCTGGCCCGCCACCAGCGCGAGGTTGCGGAACAAACAGGTCCACGCGGTCGCGTACGTCTCGGGCAGAGCCGCCAACTGTGCCCATGGCAGGTCGGAGTCGAGCGCCGCGACGTTCTCCACACGTACCCGGGTGTATTGCGCATAGCTGCCATTGACGGTTCGGCCCAGCCCGCCCATTAGGGCAGCGACTTTGGCCCCGATTGGAAACTCACCGCCGGGGCAGGCGTCCACCAGGCCGACGCACTCGATCCCGCTCACTTCGGCCGCCTCGGCCCACTCGCCGCGACGCATATGCGCTTCGGCGTGGTTGATACCGAAGCCTTTGACTGCGATCACCACTTCGCCGTCCCTCGGCAACGGTTTGGGGATGTCGGTATAGACCAGGCTGTCCAGGCCGCCGAAGCGTGCCAACACGATCGCCCGCATGGTTTCACCGTTGTGCTGGTCGCGTACCACCGCCGGTGCGGTAGGCAGTGCGTGGGCGACTTTGTCCGAAACAGTCATGTTGCCTTCACTTTTGAGCCGTCGCACGGCATATATGGGTTATACAACCCAATATTATGGGACAGGTAACCCATTTTGTCTAGGGGTGCCGAATCAGTCGATCGCGGCGAAGGACCGCACGTACCCCACGGCTGCCCGCAAGGTGGCGGCGATAGGTCCGGCGTCGCCGGTGGCGTGCGTGACCATCGCGCCGCCCTGGTGTGCGGCCACCAGGGACACGGCCAGGTGTCGCGGGTCGGCGTCGGCGCGCAGTTCGCCGCGGCGCCGCATTGCGACGAGCCCGGTACGAAATAGCTCGATCCACTCGTCGTACCCGGCAGATAGGTCACGGTGGATCTCGTCGTCCGCATCGATGAGTTCTCCGGCCAACGAGCCGTAGACGCATCCCCCGCGTCGATAGACGGTGTCAACGTCGTTCAGACAGGCGTCGGCCCAGGCTGCCACGGCATCGAGACTGTCCAGAGTGCCGAACTGTTGCCGGGTGTGAAATGTTCGCACATCGTTGCGGCGTGTGGCGATGACCTGGCGGGTCAGTGCGCGCTTGTCCCGGAAGTAGTGGGTGATCTGCGAACCACTCACGCCGGCGCTGGATCGCACGTCCTCGATGCTGGCGTTGGCGACGCCGCGCTCGAACATTAGATCGGCGGCCGCCGCGACTATCCGCGCCCGAGTGGCCAGACCCTTCCTGGTCAGCCGTGAGCCGGTGTCGTCGCCCTCGGATCGCGCGGATTCTTGTGGTGCGCGAGGTTCCCGCGGTGGGCGGGGAGTCCGTTCGGCGGGATCGGTGGCGAATGCGCGCAGCCAGTTGACCGCAAATCGGGTCGCGTCCGCGTGCGGCCATTCCGCTCGATAGGTAAAGGCAAGGGTAGCGCCACCCTGATGGGCACTGACCACGGCCATAGCCAGCGCCCGCGGCTCGGCCCGGGCAGTCAGGGCTTTGGCATCCTTCATTCGGCCGATGGCTTGTTCGATCAGGTCGATCCACCGCCAATAGCCTGTCGCCAGGCTCCCCCGGGTAGCGTCGTCGGACTTGGCGAGTTGCGCTGCGAGAGCATGGTAAGTCGGAGTGCCGGTGTACTCGATGCGTCGGAGGTAACGCATGTTGAGGTCGATCCATCGCTCGAAGTCGTCGAAGGTGTCCAGTTGTCCGAGTTTTGGCTGGCGGTGGAAGTCGAGGACCACCTCGATCTGGCGGTCGATGACGGCGTGCAGCAGCGCGCGCTTGTCGGTGAAATAGTGCGCCAGCTGCGAACCGCTCACCGCGGCGGCCTTGCGCACGTTGTCCATATTGAACGCAACCAGGCCTTCGGCCACGATCAACTCGCCCGCGGTCAGCACTATTCGCTCGCGAGTGGCGCGCCCCTTCGCGGTCAACCGCTGTTCGGCGTCCAGATCCACGGCGCCAGGCTAACGCCGGCAGATCTTCGATCATGGGATATACAGCCCGGAGCCGCCCCACTTGGTCAGGTGGCTACCAGTCGCCGGGCCAAAAATGCGCGAATCAACTGGGTGGTCTCGTCGAACGCCGACTCCAGCAGGAAGTGCCCGCCGTCGAGCAGGTGGATCTCGGCGTCGGGCAGATCGTCGGCGAAAGCCGTCGCGCCGGCCGGGCCGAATATCTCGTCACCCCGTCCCCAGACGGCCAGCAGTGGAACGCCACTGGCGCGGAAGTACTCGTGCAGACGCGGGTAGAGGGGCGGGTTCGTCGCGTAGTCGCGGAAGAGCTTCAACTGCACCACGTCGTTACCGGGACGTGCCAGCAGCGTGTAGTCGTGTTGCCAACAGTCAGGGTCCACCAGCGTCTGATCTGCCACGCCGGTCAGATATTGCCACCGGGTGGCCTCCAGGGTGAGGAACTGCCGGACCGCGGCCTCGTTGGCGGTGCTGCGGTCGCGCTGGTAGGCCCACACCCCCTCCCAGAAGCTTGCGACGAAGCCGGCGTCGTAGCCGTTGCCGTTCTGGCTGACGATGGCCGTAACCGCGTTCGGGTCGCGCAGTGCCAGTCGCCATCCGATCGGGGCACCATAGTCCTGCACATACATGGCGTACTGGTTGATGCCCAGCGCACGCAGCAGTCCGGCGGTCAGGTTGGTCAGTGCGTCGAAGGTGTAATCGAAGGCCTCGACCGGCGGCGCGTCGGAAAGGCCGAAGCCGAGGTGATCAGGGGCGATCACGTGATAGCTGTCCGCGAGCGCCGGAACGAGGTGGCGGAACATGTGTGAGCTGGTCGGGAAGCCATGCAGCAGAACCACAGTGGGGCGGTCCGGCGTCCCGGCCTCGCGGTAGAAAAGTTGGTGGCCCTCGACGGTGATGTAGCGATGGTGAACGGACGGCACGAGCATCCCCCTAAGGCAATAAAATGGGTTGTGCAACCCATTATGCATCAAGGGCGTCGTGCGTAGCGGCCAGCTATGCCGGCGGGCTCAGCGCCACCGACGCCTCGGCGGTGTAGCACAGGAACGTCAGGGTCTCCTGCAGGTAGAGCTGCACCGTGTCGGCGTCGTGGCTGAGGTAGCCGATCGACACGTCGGTGCCCAACTGCAGGTCGAAGTCGCCGCCGCGGGTGGTCAGCAGGAACGCGCCGTCGATGGCCGGCGCCCAGATGATGTCGCCGTCGACCAGACGGTTGAGATGTTCCAGGATCGGATAGCCGTGTGCGGTCGTCTCACTGACCTTGGTGTAGGCGTCTGCCGACAGCAGCACCGAGTACGGGCCGTCCACCCCGGCGAGCCGCAGCTCGGTCAGCGCCTGGGTGATCACGTCTGGAATGTCGCGCGGGTCCTCCGGCAGCGTCAACGGCGGGTTGGAACTCGATTTGCGGATGCCGTCGATCGACGCCGCCGGGTACCCCTCGAAAATGGCGCGGTCCTCGACGAACGCCAGCTTCTTCGCGGCAACTTTGACCGGGTCCCAATCGGAGTCGTTGGACCCGCGTTCGACGTCGTCGATCTCGCTGCGCGACAGGGTGAACGGAACCCGCAGCCGCACCAGCGGCTTGCTGGTACGCAGGTGGGCCACCACGCCGTCGGTGGGTGCCTGCACGTCGACCAGCCGGCCGGTGCTGACGGCCGCGGTGACCGGGCCGCCGGGCTCGCTGACGTCGACCACGCGGCGTCCGGCGAGGTGCCGCTTGAACGTGCGTGAGGCCTCCAATTCGATTTCGGCCCAGGCGACTTCGGTGACCGGTGCCAGATCGCGGTACAGGTTGTTCATCGGGACATTCCTTTCAGGCTGCCGATCGACAGGGAACCGTCGTACGAGGGTGGGGCCGCATCCGCGGTCGGCGCGGGCGTCTGCGGCAGGGGTGGCGGGTCGTCGAGGAAATCCACAGTGGGGGAGAAAAACATCGCGCCGGTGACGGCGGTCGAGAAGTCCAGTATCCGATCGGTGTTGCCGGGCGGGTCGCCGAGGAACATGTTCCGCAGCAGCTGCTCGGTGACGGCGGGGGTGCGCGAATAGCCGATGAAGTAGGTGCCGTACTCGCTCTTGCCGACCTCGCCGAACGGCATATTGTGCCGCACGATCTTCAACTCCGTGCCGTCGTCGTCGGTGATCACGTTGAGCGCGATGTGCGAATTGGACGGTTTCACACCGTCGCCGAGTTCGATGTCTTCCAGCTTGGTCCGCCCGATTACCCGCTCCTGCTCGGTGACCGACAGCGATTCCCACGACGTCATGTCGTGTACGTACTTCTGCACGTGCACATAGCAGGAACCGGTGAAGTCGGGGTCCTCGTCGCCGATTGCGGTGGCGCTAATAGCAATTGGGCCGTCCGGATTCTCGGTCCCGTCGACGAAGCCGAGCAGATCGCGGTTGTCGAAGAACCGAAAGCCGTGCACTTCGTCGACCACCGTTACCGCCCCGGCCGTCGCCTTGAGGATGCGCCCCGCCAGCTCGAAGCATACGTCCATGGTCTCGGCGCGGATGTGGAACAACAGATCGCCCGGGGTGGCCGGTGCCGAGTGGCGAGGACCCTCCAGCGCCACGAACGGGTGCAACTCGGCGGGCCGCGGTCCAGAGAACAACCGGTCCCAGGCGTTCGAGCCGATCGAGGTGATCACCGAAAGTCGTTTGGTCGGGTCGCGGAAGCCGATTGCACGCACCAATCCGGAGATGTCGGCCAGGGCGTCGTGAACTTTCTCCTCGCCACCTTCGTCAATGGTGGCCACCAGGAAGATCGCGGCGGGCGTAAGGGGCGCCAGAATGGGCTGCGGCTGAACATCGGGCACGGTTCGACCCTAACGCCCCGGTACGCGACGCGGTGCCTAACCTGGGTGCATGGTGGCCACCGCGCCCGGGTTGGGTGAATTCATCGACGCGTCCCCGTCGCCGTTTCACGCCTGTGCGACGGTCGCGGTGCGGCTGCTCGAGGCCGGCTACACCGAACTTCGCGAGCTCGATCGCTGGCCCGCTGAACCGGGCCGCTATTTCGTGGTACGCGCCGGATCGCTGGTCGCCTGGCATGGCGGGGTGGCGGGCACACCGTTCCGCATTGTCGGCGCGCACACCGACAGTCCCAATTTGCGCGTAAAGCAGCACCCGGATCGCGTGGTCGCCGGCTGGCGGGTGGTGGCGCTGGAACCCTACGGCGGTGCTTGGCTGAACTCCTGGCTGGACCGCGACCTGGGCATCAGCGGGCGATTGTCGGTGCGCGAAGGCAGCGCTGTCAGCCATCGGCTGGTGCGGATTGACGAGCCGATCCTGCGGGTGCCGCAGTTGGCTATCCACCTGGCCGACGACCGCAAGTCGCTGACGCTGGATCCGCAGCGCCATCTCAACGCGATTTGGGGCGTGGGGGAGGGGTCGTTTATCGATTACGTCGCCGGGCGCGCGGGTGTCGCCGCGGCCGACGTGTTGGCCGCCGACTTGATGACACACGACCTGACCCCGTCGGCGGTGATCGGTGCGGACGCCAGCCTGCTCAGCGCCCCGCGGTTGGACAACCAGGCCAGCTGCTACGCCGGACTGGAGGCGCTGCTGGCCGCCGAGCCGGGCGATTTCCTACCAGTGCTGGCGCTGTTCGACCACGAGGAGGTTGGCTCGACTTCCGACCATGGCGCGCAGTCCAACCTGCTGACCACGGTCTTGGAGCGCATCGTGCTGACCGCTGGCGGCGGCCGCGAGGACTACCTGCGGCTGCTGCCCGCGTCGCTGCTGGCCTCGGCGGACATGGCGCACGCCACCCACCCCAACTACCCGGAGCGGCACGAGCCGGGCCACTGGATCGAGGTCAACCAGGGACCGGTGCTCAAGGTGCACCCGAATCTGCGGTATGCCACCGACGGTCGCACGGCCGCGGCTTTCGCGCTGGCCTGTGAGCAGGCCGGAGTGTCTCTGCAGCGTTACGAACACCGCGCCGACCTGCCGTGCGGGTCGACAATCGGGCCGATGGCGTCGGCCCGGACCGGGATCCCGACCGTCGACGTCGGAGCTGCCCAACTCGCCATGCACTCGGCGCGCGAGTTGATGGGCGCCCACGACGTTCCGCGGTACGCCGCGGCGCTGCGGGCGTTTCTCACACCGGGATAACCGCGCATCCCCGGGCCGTGGGCACTCGAGGTGCAGATGGCGGCAGCTCACACGCGGCGGGCGGGGCGGGCTGGACTCTAGACTGTCGTCGTGACAGGCGCGCGCACTCCCACGATCGATACCGTCGAACACGCCGCAACCACTCCCGACTATCCGCAACCGTTTCACGAGCTGGGCCTCAAAGAGGACGAATATCAGCGGATCCGCGAGATCTTGGGGCGTCGGCCCACCGACACCGAGTTGGCCATGTACTCGGTGATGTGGAGCGAGCACTGTTCGTACAAGTCCTCGAAGGTGCACCTGCGCTACTTCGGCGAGACCACCAGCGAAGAGATGCGCACCGGGATGCTGGCCGGTATCGGCGAAAACGCCGGCGTCGTCGACATCGGTGACGGATGGGCGGTCACCTTCAAGGTGGAGTCGCATAATCACCCGTCGTATGTGGAGCCGTATCAGGGTGCGGCTACCGGCGTCGGCGGCATCGTGCGCGACATCATGGCAATGGGCGCGCGGCCGGTGGCGGTGATGGACCAACTGCGGTTCGGCGCCGCCGACGCGCCCGACACCCGCCGCGTGCTCGACGGTGTAGTCCGCGGCGTGGGCGGCTACGGCAACTCGCTGGGCCTGCCCAACATCGGCGGCGAGACCGTCTTCGACGAGTGCTACGCGGGCAACCCGTTGGTGAATGCGTTGTGCGTCGGCGTATTACGCCAGGAGGACCTGCACCTGGCGTTCGCCTCTGGAACCGGGAACAAGATCATCCTGTTCGGGGCGCGCACCGGTCTGGACGGCATCGGCGGGGTGTCTGTGCTGGCCTCGGACACATTCGACGCCGAGAACTCGCGCAAGAAGCTGCCCTCAGTGCAGGTCGGTGACCCCTTCATGGAGAAAGTCCTAATCGAATGCTGCCTTGAGCTCTACGCCGGCAAGCTCGTGGTAGGGATCCAGGATCTGGGCGGCGCCGGATTGTCTTGTGCAACATCGGAATTGGCCTCCGCGGGCGACGGCGGCATGGCGATCGACCTGGATGCCGTTCCGCTGCGGGCCAAGGAGATGACGCCCGCCGAGATCTTGTGCAGTGAGTCCCAGGAACGGATGTGCGCGGTGGTGACGCCGGAGAACGTGGACGCGTTCCTGGCGGTGTGCCGCAAGTGGGAGGTGCTGGCCACGGTGATCGGCGAGGTCACCGACGGCGACCGATTGCGCATCACCTGGCACGGTGCGACGGTGGTGGACGTGCCGCCGCGCACGGTGGCCCACGAGGGTCCGGTGTACCAGCGGCCGGTGGCCCGCCCGGATACCCAGGACGCGCTCAACGCCGACACTTCGGCCACCCTGCCCCGCCCGGCCACCGGCGCCGAACTGCGGGCGACTTTGCTTGCGCTGCTTGGCAGCCCGCATTTGTGCAGCCGGGCATTCATCACCGAACAGTATGACCGATACGTGCGCGGCAACACGGTGCTGGCCGAGCATGCCGACGGCGGGGTGCTGCGCATCGACGAGGCGACCGGCCGCGGCATCGCGCTCTCCACCGACGCTTCCGGGCGTTACACCCAACTCGACCCCTACGCTGGCGCCCAATTGGCGCTGGCCGAGGCTTACCGCAACGTCGCCGTCACCGGCGCAACCCCGGTTGCGGTGACCAACTGCCTCAACTTCGGCTCGCCCGAGGACCCGGGTGTGATGTGGCAGTTCGCTCGGGCGGTACGCGGACTAGCCGATGGCTGTGCGACCCTTGGGATTCCGGTCACCGGTGGTAACGTCAGCTTCTACAACCAGACCGGTTCTTCGGCGATCCTGCCGACCCCGGTGGTCGGTGTACTCGGTGTACTGGACGACGTCGGCCGGCGTGTTCCCACCGCGTTAGGTACCGAGCCCGGCGAATCGCTGCTGCTGCTCGGCGACACCCGTGACGAATTCGACGGATCCATCTGGGCACAGGTCAGCGCCGATCACTTGGGCGGGCGGCCGCCCGCGGTGGACTTGGCGCGCGAAAAGTTGTTGGCCGAGGTACTGCGCGCCGGGTCTCGGGACGGGTTGATCACCGCCGCCCACGACCTGTCCGAGGGCGGACTGGCCCAAGCCGTCGTGGAAGCGGCGCTCGCCGGTGAAACCGGTTGCCGCATAGTACTTCCCGAAGGTGCCGATGCCTTCGTTACGCTGTTCTCCGAGTCGGCCGGCCGGGTGCTGGTCGCCGTCCCGCGCACCGAGGAGAGCCGGTTCCGCTCGATGTGTGAGGCGCGCGGGCTGCCCGCGGCGCGCATCGGAGTCGTGGACCAGGCGTCGGACCAGATCGAGGTGCAGGGACTGTTCACCGTTTCGCTGGCAGAACTGCGCGAGACGTCCGAGGCGGTGCTGCCACGATTGTTCGGTTGAGGTTGCGCGCACTGGCTTTAGCGGCCGGGCTGGTCGGCTGGAGCTTCGTCGTTCCCCGGGTTCCCGCCACCTGGCGGACCCCGGTGCAGGCGGTCGCCGGTGGGCTGCTGGCGTTGATGGCGCGAGCCCCGCTGGGTCTGCGGCCGCCGCAGCTGTGGGCGGGATTGCGGTCCGGATCGCTGGCCGCCGCCGTCGCATCGGTGGCGATCGGCACTGCCACACCGGTGCCCGCAGTACGGCTCTCGATGGCCGCACGCGAGTTGCCTCCGTCGGTACGGGGCTGGCTCGGGCTGCACATTCCGGTCGGCACGGTGTGGGCCGAGGAGGCCGCCTTCCGCGCCGCGTTGGGCGTCACGGCGGCCCGGGCATTCGGGGACGTCGGGGGAAGGCTATTGCAGGCCAGTGCATTTGGCTTGTCGCACGTCGCTGACGCCCGGGCAGCGGGCCAGCCGGCGGTGCCGGTTGCGGCGGTCACCGCCCTGGCGGGCTGGGTGTTCGGCTGGCTGGCGGACCGAAGCGGCAGCCTGGCGGCGCCGATCCTGGCGCACCTGGCCGTCAACGAGTCCGGAGCGGTTGCCGCGGTGGCCGTCCAGCGGCGGAAGCGCAACGACGCTCAGGGGTTGATGGTGGGATCGCCGACCTGGCGGCCCCACACGTAATCGATAACGAAGGGCGAAGGGATCTCGAAGTGGTTGTAGGGCGCCAGGCTGGCGCCCACATCCATCACCAACAGCGGCGCCGGCCACAAGTCGCGGGTGATGGTCTGCCAACATCCCGGTTTGCCACCCGGCCCGCCGTGGGCGTTGATCCGGGGCAGGTTGTCCGGATAGATGTAAGGGTTTGGGGCGCCGGAGACGGCGCCCGCCGAGGTTGCCCCCAGCGCGTAGCCGTTGAACCCCAGTGCATTGTGGATCCGTGGCGCAACCTGGTCGTAGTTGCGTAGCGTGCAGAAGATTTCGGGGCTGTATTCGTCCAGCAGTTGTGCGGTCGGGACCAGGTCGGCTGCGCCGCGGGCCAGGTATGGCCCGGCCCGCTCGAAGACAGGCGCCGTGTCGTTGCCCAGCCCGGCGGCCGCCAGCAGCGCCGCATCCAGGGCGCCGCGTTGGCGGTCGACGGTGCGCGCGGTCGTCGCGGCCTGGTTGAGCGCTTCCACCAGGTCGGGTGCGGCGTCGGCGTAGACGTCACCCAGCGCCGCCAGGCGCTGCATGTCAAAGCGCGCCTGCGGCATTCGTGGGTTCAGATCGTCCAATATCGCGTTGCCGTTAGTCAGGGAGGCGCCGAACTTGTCGCCCAGCCCGGCCAGGGCCTGGCCGGCGGCGCTGAGCGTCAGGTTGAGCTTGACCGGATCGACCTTTTCGGACAGCGCGGTCAGGGTCTGGAACAGCGAGTTGAACTCGGTGGTTACGTGCGTCGCGTTGATCACCGTCGACGGTGTGATGTGTTGCGGCGCCGGGGTTTGCGGCGAAGTCAGCGATACGTACTTATTGCCGAACACCGTGGTCGCGGTGATTTGCGCGGCCACGTTGGCCGGGATCTGCGGGATGTAGCGCGGATAGATATCCAGCACCAGTTGCGCCGCCGGACGGTCGTCGTGGGTGATCTCGGAGATGTCGGAGACCCGGCCGATCTGCACCCCGTTGTAGGTGACCTTGGCGCCGGGGTCCAGCACCAGACCCGCGCGGGGGGCGATCATCGTCAGCTTGACTTTCGGAGTGAAGTTCCCGCGGAACTGCCAATACAGCGACCCGAGCACGAACACCAGCACCATCAGTGCCGCCAAGCCGATGGCCTTGAATGGCGGTCGCGTGCCCGAGCGACGACGCTCCATGACTCTGAGACCCTAAGGTATGGCGGCCCGCAATAGAACCGATCCGGCGAAGACCCGGCAAGCTGTGTCGGCCCTGGCGGATTGGCTGCGCGACGATTCGATTCCGGGACCGGACCGGGATGCGCTCGGGGCGGCCGTACGGTTGACCGCTCGCACTCTGGCGGCGTCCGCGCCGGGCGCCACCGTGGAGGTGCGGGTGCCGCCGTTCGTCGCGGTGCAATGCATATCGGGGCCCCGGCATACCCGCGGTACGCCGCCCAACGTCGTCGAGACCGATCCCCGAACGTGGTTGTTGCTGGCCACCGGGCTAATCAGCGTCGACGAGGCTCTCGCGAGTGGCGCGCTAACCCTCTCGGGCTCGCGATCGCGTGACATTGATCACTGGTTACCAGTGCTGCAGGTGGGGTACTGACCATAGGTTTTGTGCCCACGTGTACGGCGCGCCGCGGCTCGACACGCGGTTTGGATTGCACGGCCGGGCGGTGCTGCCCGTAGACTCCGAAGACGTCACCAACCGCGCCCCAGGGAGCCGCCAAACCGTGACCGCGCAGCAGCCCGACCAGGACTTCAGTTCGCCTCGTGAAGAATGTGGCGTATTCGGGGTCTGGGCCCCCGGGGAAGACGTCGCCAAACTCACCTACTACGGCTTATACGCGTTGCAGCATCGGGGCCAGGAGGCCGCTGGGATCGCGGTTGCCGACGGGTCTCAGGTCCTGGTCTTCAAGGACCTCGGACTGGTCAGCCAGGTATTCGACGAGCAGACGCTGGCGGCCATGGACGGCCATGTCGCCATCGGGCACTGCCGGTATTCCACCACCGGCGACACCACCTGGGAGAACGCCCAGCCAGTATTTCGCAACACCGCAGCCGGAACCGGGGTTGCGTTGGGCCACAACGGGAATCTCGTGAACGCCGCCGAACTCGCCGCGCGGGCCCGGGACGCGGGACTGATGGACAAACGGTACCCGGCCCCGGCAACGACGGACTCCGACATCCTCGGCGCGCTGCTCGCTCACGGCGCGGCCGACTCCAGCCTGGAACAAGCCGCGCTCGAACTGCTGCCGACCGTGCGCGGCGCGTTCTGCCTGACTTTCATGGACGAGAACACCCTCTACGCCTGCCGCGACCCGCACGGCGTGCGCCCGCTGTCGCTGGGGCGGCTGGACCGCGGCTGGGTGGTCGCATCCGAAACCGCCGCGCTCGACATCGTCGGAGCCTCGTTCGTCCGGGACATCGAGCCGGGTGAACTGCTGGCCATCGACGCCGACGGGGTGCGGTCCACCCGCTTCGCCAACCCCTCGCCCAAGGGCTGCATCTTCGAATACGTCTACTTGGCCCGACCCGACAGCATCATCGCCGGACGGTCCATCCACGGCGCGCGCCTGGCGATTGGCCGCCGGCTGGCACGCGAGTGCCCGGTGGACGCCGACCTGGTGATCGGCGTGCCGGAGTCCGGCACCCCGGCCGCGGTGGGCTACGCACAGGAGTCTGGCATCCCGTACGGCCAGGGCCTGATGAAGAACGCCTACGTCGGTCGTACATTCATCCAGCCGTCGCAGACCATCCGCCAACTCGGTATCCGGCTCAAGTTAAATCCGCTCAAAGAGGTGATCCGCGGTAAGCGGCTCATCGTCGTCGACGACTCGATTGTGCGGGGGAACACCCAGCGTGCGCTGGTACGCATGCTGCGCGAAGCGGGTGCAGTGGAAGTTCACGTACGGATCGCCTCACCACCGGTGAAATGGCCCTGCTTCTACGGCATCGACTTCCCGTCACCGGCGGAATTGATCGCCAACGCCGTCGAGGACCAAAGCGAGATGCTGGAGGCAGTTCGGCACGCGATCAACGCCGACACGCTCGGGTACATCTCGCTGCGCGGGTTGATCGCCGCCTCCGAGCAACCCGCCTCGCGGCTGTGCACCGCCTGCTTCGACGGCACCTATCCGATCGAGCTGCCGAGTGGGAGCGCGCTGGGCAAGAACGTCATCGAGCAGATGCTCGCCAATGCGGCACGCGGCGCCGGCCTGGGCGATCTGGCCGACCCAGAAGTGCCCGTCGGGCGTTGACGAGACCGATCGCGCCGCGCAACCGGCAATAACTGATGCCGACGGTGCGCACCGGGCGGTAGCCTTTATCGCGATGACGGATCCCGAACGCAACCAGGGCGTCACCTACGCATTGGCCGGAGTGGACATTGAAGCCGGTGACCGCGCTGTTGACCTGTTCAAACCACTGGCGAACAAGGCCACCAGACCCGAGGTACGTGGCGGGCTGGGCGGGTTCGCCGGGCTTTTCGCGCTGCGCGGTGATTACCGCGAACCGGTGCTGGCGGCGTCCACCGACGGTGTCGGCACCAAGCTTGCGGTCGCCCAGGCGATGGACAAGCACGACACCATCGGGCTCGACTTGGTGGCCATGGTGGTGGACGACCTCGTCGTGTGCGGCGCCGAGCCCTTGTTCCTGCAGGATTACATCGCGGTCGGCCGTACCGTCCCGGAGCGGGTCGCGGCGATCGTCGGCGGCATCGCCGACGGTTGTGTACGCGCCGGCTGCGCGCTGTTGGGCGGTGAGACCGCCGAACACCCCGGCCTGATGGAACCCGACCACTACGACATCTCTGCCACCGGCGTGGGTGTGGTGGAGGCCGACGACGTGCTGGGACCGGAGCGGGTCAAGCCCGGCGACGTCATCATCGGTATGGAATCTTCGGGCCTGCACTCCAACGGATACTCCATGGCCCGCGCCGTGCTATTGGACATCGACCGGATGAACCTGGCCGGTTACGTGGAGGAATTCGGGCGCACGCTGGGTGAGGAACTACTCGAGCCCACGATCATCTATGCCAAGGACTGTCTGGCGCTGGCCGCCGAGACGCAGGTCCGCACCTTCTGCCACGTCACCGGCGGCGGGTTGGCCGGCAACCTGGCTCGGGTCATCCCGCCGGGGCTGGTCGCCGAGGTGGATCGCGGCACCTGGACACCCGCGCCGGTGTTCGCCATGATCGCCCAGCGTGGCCGGGTCACCCGGGTGGAGATGGAAAAGACGTTCAACATGGGCGTCGGCATGATTGCCATCGTCGCTCCCGAGGACACCGATCGGGCCCAGGCCATCCTTACCGCGCGGCACCTGAATTGCTGGGTGCTGGGCACTGTCGGGAAGGGTGGAAAGGACGGCCCGCGGGCCACACTCGTCGGGCAGCATCCGCGGTTCTGAACGGGCTTAGCAGAGCTACCCAGAGCACTGTGCCGATGCGGGAGCGCATCGGCACGGTCGGGATCAGCGAGCTAGCGGCGCCAGTCGTCGTCTTCCCATGAGTCGTCACCGTCCATACCGTTGGATTCGTCGGTGCTCGTCCCGGACAGCTCGCGCTGGAGCCGTTGGAAGTCGGTCTGGGGGGAGCTGTATTTCAGTTCTCGAGCAACCTTGGTCTGCTTTGCCTTAGCCCGGCCGCGGCCCATGGGGGAACCCCCTCGCGAAATAACGGAGCGGCCTAACAAGTAGGCGGCTCCGATCTCTTAGTGTCGTTATTGTCCTGCCGACAGCTTACCGTGCCGCGCGGCGGAACGTAGGCGCGCCCTGCCAGGTGGCTCCGACTGCCCCGGGATCAGCGGCCGCCGCCGCGCAGCCGCTCCACCGCGAGCCGTCCGGCGCCCAGCTCGTCTGCCGGTGGCAGGGATTCGGCGTCGATCACCGCCGCCACCGCCCCGTCGGCGCCGGTCGCCAATTCGGTGTCGCCGGGTACGCCCCGCTTCACCAGGGCCAGCGCAATCGGACCCTGATCGACGTGCTCGACCACGGTTCCAAGCCGACCCACGGCCCGGCCGCCGGCCAGCACCGCATCGCCGGTGGACGGCCGGTCCACCGATCCGTCGAGGTGCAACAACACGAGCATTCGCGGCGGTTTGCCCAGGTTGTGCACCCGCGCGACGGTTTCCTGGCCGCGGTAGCACCCCTTGTCCAGGTGCACCGCTCCTTCGCCGGGCCCGCCGATCCAGCGCACTTCGTGGGGGATGGTGCGTTCGTCAGTGTCCAGGCCCAACCGCGGCCGCAGGGCCGCCACCCGATGGGCCTCGTAGGCCCACACGCCTGCCGGTCGTACGCCCGCCGCGGACAGGCGCCGCTGCCATTCGGCTGCTTCTTCGCGGGGTACCAGCAGGTCGAGTTCGGGTGGGCGGCCAGCCACCCGCCGCACAAAGCCGCCACCCGCCAGCGGGACGGCGTGCCATTCGTTGGGCAGCGCAGCCAGGCCCAGCGCCTGGAGTACGGCCTGGTCGGCCAGCTGCGGACCGATCAGCGAGAGCACCGCAAGGTCGGCGGCCGAAGGCGTGACGTCGGACCAGAACACCATCTTGCGCAGGTAATTGAGCAGCGGCTCGGCCCGCCACGGTTCGGTGTCCAGGTAGGTGGTGCCGCCCAGTTCGGTCTGCAACCAGTGGTCCTCGACCCGGCCCTGGCCGTCCAGGCTCAGGTTCTGCGCACTGGCCCCCTCGGGCAGGCCGCTGACGTGTTGGGTGGAGATGTTGTGCAGCCAGGTTTGCCGATCGTTGCCGGTCAGGGTGAGCACGCCGCGATGCGAACGGTCCACCACGACGGCTCCGGTCTCGGCCGCCCGCTGTTCGCCCAGCGGATCGCCGAAGTGCCAGACCGCGCCGGCGTCGGGTCCGGGGTCGGGGGCGGGAACGGGATTCATATGCATCAACTCTACGGTTGACGCAGGGGTCGTTAGGCTCTGACTCCATGGCTGGTGTGGTTGTCAGGCTCGGCGGTGAAATCCTGGATCCCGGTACGCCGCTGCTGCATGCGGACGATCTGGCCGCCGTCCGCGGGGACGGAGTTTTCGAGACGCTGCTGATCCGCGACGGCAGGGCGTGCCTGATTGAGTCGCACCTGCAGCGGCTGACCCAGTCGGCCGCATTCATGGAATTGCCCGAACCTGATCTTCCGGCCTGGCGCAGCGCCATCGACGCGGCGACCCGCCAATGGACCTCGAGCAGCGCCGACGAGGCCGCGATGCGGCTGATCTACAGCCGAGGCCGCGAGAGCGCGCCGAGCGCGCCCACCGGCTATGTCACAGTCAGCCCGGTTCCCGACCGGGTCGCAGCAGTGCGCCGCGACGGCGTATCGGCCGTCACGCTGGACCGCGGATTGCCGGCCAAGGGGGTCGACGCCATGCCGTGGCTGTTGGCCGGCGCCAAGACACTGTCCTACGCGGTCAACATGGCCGCGTTGCGCCACGCCGCCCGACACGGCGCGGGCGACGTCGTCTTCGAAAGCACCGACGGCTTTGTCCTGGAGGGTCCGCGCTCGACCGTTGTCATCGCCGCCGAAGGCGACGACGGCAACCCGTGCTTGCTCACCCCGCCGCCCTGGTTCCCAATTTTGCGCGGAACCACCCAGCAGGCGCTCTTCGAGGTCGCTCGCGCCAAGGGCTACGACTGCGACTACCGCGCCCTGCGCCGTTCGGATCTCGTAGCCGCCCAAGGTATTTGGCTCATATCGAGCATGACACTGGCGGCCCGCGTGCACACCCTCGACGGTCGGCCATTGCCCCGGGCCCCGTTCGCCGACCGCTTCGCCGAATTGGTCGATGCCGCAATCGTCAGCGATCGCTGAGGCGTTAATTCTGTTGTAGCCGGACAGAAGTCGCGGTAGCGTCGGTCGTACACAAGGAAGGAGGTGGTCCGCGAAATTGATAGCTTCATGGACATGTGAGGTGGCTGCGCGCTAGCTGCATTGGCTCGGAAGGGTCAGCGATAAACGCGCGCTGGCGAATTTCCCGCAGCCACCCGGCCCCCGAGTCTTCGGTCTGTCCAACCGGAGAACGGCTCGGGGGCCGCTCCATTTCTCGACCAGTTAATGCTCGATCTTCGCGGCGATCTGGTCGACGACCTTGCCCGCGGGGCTGGCGGCCGCGGCCGCACCGCAGGCCAGCACATCGACAACCACGTCTATCTGCGCGCTCAGCACATGATGGCAGCTGCGGCCCCCGGCGGCCGCCACCTTTTCCATCCAGATCCTGTTCCGGGGTTCGCCTTCGAGGCGCCCGAATGTCCAGTCAAAGCTGCGCTTTGGCGTGGTCAGGGTCACTGCGCGCTCCGCGCAGGCCCGCCACTTGTCCGCGGACGCCTGCACAAACGCATGCGCCTTCTCCGCGGATCCGAATGCGGCGACGGCCTCGTAGGTTCGGTGCTGCGGGTCCTCGCCGGGCGTCTGAATCGCCTGACCGCGCGCCCCCACGAAGCCGTCGGCGCCCTCGTACGTCTCGCGCAGTAAAGGTTCGTACGCCCCGAAGCACTCGGGACTGGACAGGGTGCCCGGGGTGGCGCGCAGCAGGTCGGTTTTCCCGGTGACCGTCATGTTCGGATCCCCGATTATGGTGCCTATCTCGGCGGCGTTGAGCAGAAACGAATCCAGCTTGTCGGAGTTCTGCCCACTCGCCCCCGCTGGTGCAGCTAGCGCGGCGCTGGACGTACCCGGTTTGGCGGCCGGTTTGCGGCCGCCGCCCTGGGTTGCGAAGACCACGATCAGCGCCAGCACAACCACGGCAGCCAAGGCGGCGCCACCGATGAGGAGCAGCCGCTTGTTCGATCCGCCAGCCGAGCTGGCTGTGGCTCCGGCGGAACCGGTCGCTGGGCGCGCCGGTGTCGCGGCGATGGCCGGTTGCGTCGGTGCGGCCGACGTGGCGGCGGGTGGCGGGGCAGCCTCAGCGGCGCCCGGCGCGGGGGGTTTCGGGCCCGCCGGCGACCCATCCTTGGCCTCGATCTCGGCCAGCACGTTATCGATCTCGGTGCGCGTGCGGTACGTGACGTCATGGCGCATCCGCAGCATCCGCAACAGCTGGGCGATGTCGCTGCGGGCACTGGGGTCGCTGCCGTCTTCATCGAGCCCGGACCGCAACTCGACCAGCAGCTGAAGCTGCTGCTGGGGCGTGAGTTCCTTTTCCGAGAGGGTGTTGCCCAATCGCATGATGTAGCCAAATGGCAGCGGCGGCTCTTCGGGCAGGGGCGACGGCAGTGGGGACTCCTTGCCGGACAGCCCGTGGATGGCGGTGACCAGCTGGATCCCGGCGTCCACGGTCGGGTTCTGGTAGTCGATGATCTGCAGGGCGGAAACGGGATTGACTCGCACACTGTCGACCGGGCCCACCTGGACAGGCAGGATGGGGCGGTTCAGGGCCTGCGCGTAGCGCAACTCGGCCTGGCTCGGCTTGGACTGCAGCCAATTGTTGGATAGCGCGACGATGAACACGTCGCAGGAGCGGATCTGCTCGAGAATCGCGTTCCACCATGCGTCGCCGCCGCCGAGCTCCTGGTCGAACCAAACCTTCTGCTGAGCGCGCTTGAGTGCGGTCGTCAGCGCGTCGAGCGACGTTCTGTCCTGGCTCGAGTAGCTGATGAAGATGGCCACAGCGGTCTCCTCAATTGAGGGCAAGGGGAAGTTAATACGGCAAAACCGTCCTGCGACCGTAGCGCATTTGCGCCCCGCAGCAATCGGCTTCCGGCAAACTCACGGCGGCTGTCGGCCGAACGCGTTGCGCGGTCAATCCCCGTCGCGGGCCGGCGCGTCCGCGCGTTGGCGGGTCTCGGCATATCGTAGTGCGAATTCGGGACCCGGGACCGGCCACTGCTCGCCCTCGGCGCCGCGCACCACCCAGTCGCCGTCGGCGGCGGTGGTGGGGCCTTCCAAAGTGTTGACGGTCTCACCCGGTTGGGCTGGACGAGCTTGCACCCGGCCCTTTCGCCGCCACTCGCCTTGCGCCCTGGGGCCGGCCGGTTCGTAGGTGGCGCGAAAAATGTCGTCGCGCACCGACCACGTCTTGCCGTCGGAGCGGACCTCCCAGTCACCGGCATCGGCATGCATGGCGTGCCCCGAGTCCGACGTCCACGTCCACGGCTCATGGTGTTGTTCGGCGGCAACCGTGCCGACCCTGGTGAAAGACCGCCATAACGGGCGCGATCGGTAACCCAGCTGACGCAGGCTCCACAGAGTGGCAGCCAGACTCCGCACGGCGGCGCCGAGCAGGTCGGGATTGCTTTCGACCACCGACCAGTCGACCAGCTTGTCGTGAATCTTGCGTCCGTCGTCGCGGGGCGTGCCGTACTTCCAACCGTTGCGGCGGTAGTAGCGGCACCAGTCCTCGTGCTCTGCCCGCGCCATGGCCAGCGCCGAGGACTCGTCGAAACCCATCATCGCCAACTGCTCCAGTGGCGGCGAATCGGCCATCTGCTGGCCAGACAGCTGCGCAGGCCGTGTGCCCCAAGTGTTCCAGGTGTGCCCGGCGATCTGTTCGACCATCCACAACGCGTTGCGCACCTGGCGGCGGTTGGAGCCGCGGTAGAACTCGTCGAGTTCGATCCACGGGACCGCAGCGGGCCCGCGCGGCCAGCTGGGGTCGATGGTCGCCACGTAGCGCTCGTGAATAAGCCGCGCCGCGCGTTCCCACGCATCCTGGACCTGGCCTTCGCGGGTGTCCAGCACCAGCGAGTAGGACTGCAGCATGCCGACGACCTGGATGGAGTCGTCGTCGATGCTCGTGTTGAGATCCGAGGTGTAGACGGGCATGTCGGGGAAGCGGGCGGCCAGCCGGGTACCCGTTGTCGCGGTGTGGGCGTCAACCAGGATCACCGCGCTGGTGGTCGGATCGGTGTCGGCCAGTAGTCGCAACATGGTGGGGATGGTCGGGGCCTCGGCCACCGCGTCGATCGACGGACCGTCCGAGGCGAAACCCGCTTGCCTGCGGTAGAACTGGTGATCCTGCAGGTATTCTTCGGCATCCTTTTCGACCAGCGTCAGCGCGGGCAGCGGGTACGCTCCGGGCGGGGTGTAGAAGTCGCGCTCCAGCACGCGCCGGGTGAGGTCCGCGCTTAGCGCCAGGGTCAATTGCGAAGTGCCGCAGACGAACACACGTTTGGTCCGGCCTGTCGCGATGATGCCGTCGAGTAGCCGAGCCGCGGTCACCTCGTACTTGCCCACCACATCGGCGGCCCATCGGGTGTCGGATCCGCCGAACTGCTGGGCGCGCCAGGCTTCGGCGAGCCAGGGGTCGTCGATGCGCACGATCAGCGGCAGCCGGCGCTTGTCGGCGACCTCGGCGAGTCGCCGGCCGATCAGGTCCAGCCACAGCAGGTTGACGGCGGGGTCGGGTGCCATCAGGTACAGCCGCCCGAGGTGGCGCCACAGCCGCAGCGAGACCAGGGTGGACGGTGTGTTGAAGTCCACCAGCACCACCCGTGCGCCCAGCCTGCGGACCCGATTGACCCGGTCGTCGCTGGCACCGGAGATGACGACCAGGGTGCTGCGCCGGTCCAACGTTCGCGCGATACCGCTGACCATCGACTCGGTGTCGTCGTCGATGCCTACCACCGCGGTGACGGAGTCCGCGAGATTCGCCCGCAGCCGGTCCACCTGGGACCGGAACACGCCGACCACCACGCCGCCCAAGCCCGTGAAGATCGCCGAAACTGCTGCCAGCCGGGCCAATTCGAGCCCGACCGGGGTGGGGTCCGGGCAGATGTGCCCAGCGAGTGAGTAGTCGCTGCTGCTGCCTTTGATCAGCTGGGCCGTCAACATCAACGGTGTGAAGAGGGCCGGGTGATTGGTGTCGTGGCAGGCCCAGTACGCGCTGAGGCCCAGCACCGCGCTCATCGTGATCAGCGCTGCGATCACAGTGAACGAAACACCCACCACGCGGTGGTTGGCGCTGGACCGGAAGGTCATCACGCAGGCCGTGACCAGCACGCCGACCACTATCGCGGTGGTCGCCATCGATCCCGGCCGGCCGAACCAGCTCAGCCATCCCGGCAGCACCTCCAGGATCACGGGCCGGGCTGCTACCGCGGCGAGATAGCCGATGAGCAGCACGGCGATCCCGGACACTGTCCAGCGCACCTGGGGTGGGGCCGTCCTGCGGGTACGCATCCAGGCGGTCAGCCGACGAATCGGGACAGCCGCGCCGACAGGTGCGGCACCAGCGCGCCGTCCGCGTCCACCCGCTCCTCGACATAGCCGAGGTCGCCGCCCTCGACGATGCCGTACAGCCGCTTGGCGCCGCCGACTAGCATGCCCGATCGGCTGCGGGCCAGGGCGTCGGTGGCCAGCTCCCATGACGACTGGGTCAGGGGCCGGCCGTAGAACAACTCGATGTATCCGGCCGAATGGGCCAGCAGCAACTCGATCGCGGTGGACTCGGTCGGGTCGTCGGGGTCGCTGACGAAGCGCCAGAAGCCGGTTTCGCGCAGGCCTGGTTCTTTGTAGTCGCCGGCGTCGTCGAGCCGCCAGGACCGGGCTTCCCAGTTCAAGTAGTCGCCGCCGTCGTGGGACACGACGATCTGCTGGCCGAACCGGTAGTCGCCGTGCGAGCCGCGGCCTTCGCCTTCACCACGCCACACCCCGACCAGGGGCAACAACGCCAACAATGCGTCGTTGAGACTGGCGCCCTCGCGCAAATTCGCGGTGTCCGACGGAATCGGCAGGTCGTCGAACGCCGGGATGTTGCGCGCGGCAGTCAGTTTGGCGCGTTCGGCCGCGGCCGCGACGGCCCGGTCTCCCGAACCCGGCACGTCGGCTGCAGCGTCGTCGCCTTCGGTGGACGTCACGACTCGTCGGTGATCAACCGGTACAGCGCATACAACGCAAACCAGGAGATGACCCCGGTCGACAGGACCAGCATGATCTCGAAGAACAGCACCACGGGACGAGTCTATTCTGCGCGTTGCCCTCAGGCGATTTTGATGTCCACCTCGTGGATGCCCGCGCCCGACGGTGTCACCGCGGCGTCGCCGTTGCCCACCCTGGATAGGGCCCGCAGCGTCCACGCACCCGGCGCGGCGAAGAAGCGGAAGTCACCGGTGGCCGAGGCGACTACCTCGGCGGTGAACTCGTCGGAGGAGTCCAGCAAGCGCACGAAAGCGCCTGGAACCGCCTGCCCGTCGCGGTCCACGACGCGGCCGGTGATCACCGTTTCCTTCTCCAGGTCGACGCTGGCTGGCAACGTCAGTCCTTGCTTTGGTGCAGAGCACATGTCAGTTTCCCAACTCGATCGGGGCACCCACCAGGGAGCCGTATTCCGTCCAACTGCCGTCGTAGTTCTTGACGTTCTCGTGGCCCAGTAGTTCCTGCAGCACGAACCAGGTGTGCGAGGAACGTTCCCCGATTCGACAGTAGGCGATGGTTTCCTTCGCGCCGTCCAGGCCGGCGTCGGCGTACAGCTTGGCCAGCTCCTGGTCGGATTTGAAGGTGCCGTCCTCGTTGGCCGCCTTGCTCCACGGAACGTTGATGGCACCCGGGACGTGGCCGGGCCGTTGGCTCTGCTCCTGGGGCAGGTGAGCCGGGGCCAAGATCTTGCCGGAGAACTCGTCAGGGGAGCGGACGTCGACCAGATTCTTCACGCCAATGGCGGCAATTACGTCGTCGCGGAAGGCGCGGATCGATGTATCCGGTGTCGCGGCGGTGTAGGAGGTGGCCGGCCGGCTGACCGGGTCGGCCGACAGGGGACGGCCGTCGAGCTCCCACTTCTTGCGGCCGCCGTCGAGCAGCTTGACATCCTGGTGGCCATACAGCTTGAAGTACCAGTAGGCGTACGCCGCGAACCAGTTGTTGTTACCGCCGTAGAGGATCACGGTGTCGTCGTTGGAAATACCGCGTTCGGACAGCAGCTTGGAGAACTGCTCGGTGTCGACGAAGTCCCGCTTGATCGGGTCTTGCAGGTCGTCTCGCCAGTCCAGCTTGACCGCGCCGGGGATGTGTCCGCCGTCGTAAGCGCTGGTGTCCTCGTCGACCTCGACGAAGACGACGCCTGCGGCATCCAGATTGTTCTCCGCCCATTCGGCGGAGACCAGGACGTCGGAGCGTGCCATGGTGGGGATCCTTTCGATTTCTTCTGATGAACTTTCGGGCACTACCTGACCGGTCGGCGCGGACGTCCACGCACTCGGGTGGGAATGGTGCTCGACACGGACTACTCCTAGATATGCCTGTTGCGCGTGGGAGACATGCCGCGGTGGGGGCTCCGGGCTGTTCCGAGTGCTGCGCAGATCGGCGCGGCTACTCAGCAGCTACAGCAACAGCAACAACCCGCGGTGCGGCACAGTTCGACTGTGCGGCACTTGGTGAGCGAAAGCTCGGTGCGGGTTGACACGTCGGCAAGCTTACCCAATGGCATGGTGATCAGGCCAATGACGGTTGGCGGGCGATCACTGCTGCTTGAAATCGTCGAGCTTGACCACCACGTCACGGGTGATGCCTTCGATGATGACGTCGGAACCTCGGGCGCCGACGGTGTTCGGTGCCACCCCGAACGGCAGCTTCTGACGGGACAACCTGCTGCTGAAGGCGCGCAGCACCGCGTCCCGCTTGTCGTCTGGGACGGGCTGGTCGGCGGTTTCGGGGCCGAGCAGCACGCCGGTGGGGGTGATCACCAGGGTGGCCGGATCGTCGGCGGCGATGGACAGGTCCACCGAGACGCTGACTCGGTGGTCGAATTTCGCTGAGGTCGGCGTGCCACTGAAAACCAGTCCATGGCTGCCCGAGATGCCGGATTCGGTGGTGCCGCCGGTCGCGTCGTTGGACTCTTGCGGGGGCGCCTCGACCATCAGATCGGGGACCCCCAGGTACCGGCCCAGGTGTACCGAGTCGATGATGATCCGGCTTTCCAGCTCGCCCACCGGCAGCCTGGCGTCGGGCCTGATCAGCCAGGACGCGTCGGTCAGGCCGATGGAGTGCATGGTGGCCTCGAGGGTGGCCTTACCGACTTTGGGCTGCTCGACGGCGTGGGCCTTGATCTCCAGCTCGTTGTAGTGGTGGCGCAGCGCCTGGGGAATGAATGGGAAACTCAGGATGGCCACGAAGGGGTCAGAGCCGAGGTCGGCGGCGTCGCGCACGGTCCGGGAGAGTCGATATTCGGCGTAGATGCTTGCGCCGAAATCGACGCCGACGGCTCCCAGCGCGACCACTGCGACCGTGATCGCGATGCCGGTTGCACCGAGCAAGACCTTGCGCACCCGGACATTGTGACACCGGTTGGTGGCCGTGTTGCATTGGTCACAGCCGGCTGCGCGCCAGCGATGCAGCCGGGACGGCAAAGTCGCTGCCCCGCGTGGTGACCCGCCCCGCACCAGGACCTGTGGCCGGCCCGAATCCGCTGGTTGAGCCCGGGCGGCGGCGCATGTGCGCAGGCGGCGTCGGAAGGCAAAGGGCCAGGTTGCAAGTTATCGTTAGGTGTTCTGGCCGCTAACGTCATATTTCGCGATGAATCTGGAGGCCTTGCCCACGACGCTGGAGGGGCTTGTTGGAGCTACTACTGCTGACCTCGGAGCTGTACCCCGACCCGGTCCTGCCGTCGCTGTCGCTGCTCCCTCACACCGTGCGGACCGCAGCGGCGGAGGCGTCTTCGTTGCTGGAGGCGGGCAACGCCGATGCCGTGCTGGTCGACGCGCGCAACGACCTGTCCGCAGCGCGCGGTCTGTGCCGGTTGTTGAGCACGGCGGGCCGCTCGGTGCCGGTGCTGGCCGTGGTCAGCGAGGGCGGCCTGGTCGCCGTCAGCGCTGATTGGGGGCTGGACGAAATTTTGTTGCCCACCACCGGGCCGGCCGAGGTCGACGCCCGGCTGCGCCTGGTCATCGGTCGGCGCGGCGGGCTGGCGGATCAGGAAAGCGTCGGCAAGGTCACCCTCGGTGAGCTGGTGATCGACGAGGGCACCTACACGGCCCGGCTGCGGGGCCGTCCGCTGGACCTCACCTACAAAGAGTTCGAACTGCTGAAGTACCTGGCGCAGCATGCCGGCCGAGTGTTCACTCGCGCCCAGTTGCTGCACGAGGTGTGGGGCTACGACTTCTTCGGCGGCACCCGCACCGTCGACGTGCACGTGCGCCGCCTGCGGGCCAAACTTGGTTCCGAGCACGAAGCGCTGATCGGCACGGTGCGCAACGTCGGTTACAAGGCGGTTCGGCCCGCCCGCGGCAGGACGGCCGCCGCTGAGACCGACGATGCCGAATCCGACCCCGATGGCGGCGACGGTCTAGCCGACCCACTGGCCGACCAGCTCCGCAGTCAGTGACGGCCCTGGACTGGCGCTCGGCGCCAACCGGCGACGAGCAGCAGGTTATTCGCGAATTGATCAGTGCGGCAACAAAATTCGATGGCGTAGCGCCGGTAGGCGAGCAGGTTCTTCGAGAATTGCCGCATGGGCGCACCGGCCACCTGCTGGCCGTGGATACCGGCGGCGGCATTGTCGGATATCTGAACCTCAGCCCGGCCCGGGACGCGTCGCCCGCGATGGCGGAGCTGGTGGTGCACCCGCAGTCCCGGCGCCGTGGCGTCGGCACCGCCCTGGCGCGCGCGGCGCTGGATAAATCCCAGGGACACAACCAGTTCTGGGCGCACGGCACCCTTGAGGCAGCCCGCGCCACCGCCTCGACGCTCGGTTTGGTCCCCGTCCGGGAACTGCTGCAAATGCGACGCCCCCTGCGGGCCGAACGGCGGGACCCGGAGCGGGTTCCGGGGGTGCAGATCCGCACCTACGCCGGGCCGTCCGACGATGCCGAACTGCTGCGGGTCAACAACGCCGCGTTCGCCTCCCATCCCGAGCAGGGCGGCTGGACCGAACGCGAGCTGGACGAGCGGCGCAGCGCGGCGTGGTTCGATCCGGACGGGTTGTTTCTGGCGTTCTCCGAGCCCCAGGAAGGCACGCAGGGCAGGTTGCTGGGGTTCCACTGGACCAAAATCCATCCCGACCCCGCGGGTCTCGGTGAGGTCTACGTTCTTGGTGTCGATCCCGCGGCGCAGGGCCGCGGTCTGGGCCAAGCTTTGACGGCAATCGGCCTGGCGTCGCTGGCGCAGCGCCTGGCCGAAAACCCCGAACCGACCGCGCTGCTCTACGTGGAGTCCGACAATCTCGCCGCAGTGCGGACCTACGAGAAGACGGGTTTTACGGTCTACAGCGTCGACACCGCGTATGCCGCGGACACCGGCTAAACATCGCTGGCGCGCATACTTGCTCGAGGGGTTGGCAATGTTGCAGGGGCTGGTGCGCCCGCAATCCATCGAGAAGCGTTCGGGAAGTGAGGTCGGTGAAACCGGGTTCGGTGGTCAAGACAACGGCTGCTCTGTTGGCGACAACGACGGTGTGTGGGGCGATCATGACCGGCTGCGGGAGCGACGACAACCGCAGCGGGTCGGGGTCAAACTCCGGTGGCGCCGCCGGGACGGGTTCATGCGGCGGCAAGAACTCGGTGACCGCGGAGGGTTCGACCGCCCAGCAGAACGCGATGGCGATGTTCAACCAGGTGTGGGGCAAGCTGTGCCCGGGCAAGCAGGTGGCGTACAACGCGACCGGGTCAGGGGCCGGTCGCGAGCAGTTCATCGCCGGCCACGTCGACTTCGCCGGGTCGGATTCGCCGCTGGTCGCCTCCCAGCTCGGTCCGGCCGCCAATCGCTGTGGCGGGAATCCCGCGTGGGACCTGCCGTTGGTTTTCGGCCCGATTGCGTTGGTGTACAACCTGGATGGCGTTGCGAAACTGGTCCTCGACGCCGACGCACTGGCGAAGGTCTTCAGCGGTGGAATCCGAATGTGGGACGACCCGATACTGCTTGCGCTCAATCCGGGCGTGGCGCTGCCGCACATCAAAATCACGTCGATCTATCGCAAGGATTCCTCGGGGACCACCGATAATTTTCAGAAGTACCTGACCGCCGCCGCCCCGCAGAGCTGGACCAGGGGCGTGGGCACCGAGTTTCAGGGCGGGGTGGGTGAAGGAGCGCAGCGCTCGGGTGGGGTGATCCAGGCGGTGCAGTCCACCCCGGGAGCGATCGGATATGTCGAGAAGGGTTTCGCGGACCGGGCCGGTGTGCCGTTCGCGCAGATCGACAACGGTAACGGTGTGGTGCCGCTCACCGACGGCACGGCACGCAACGCCGTCAAGTCCCTCGCCTTCGCCGCCCCCGGTAACGACCTCGTGCTGGAGCTGAGCTCGATGTACGGCAACCCGGACCCGAGCGCGTATCCGCTCGTGATGGCCACCTACGAAATCGTGTGTTCGAAGGGGTACGACGCCGATACCGCCGGAGCCATCAAAGCATTCCTCACCACCGCCGTCGATCAAGGTCAAACGCCGCTTCCGTCCGCCGGTTATGTGCCGTTGCCGGATACCCTCAAAGGGCGCCTGGTTGCCGCGATCGACGCATTGCAGTGACTTATCGGCCGCGGCTTACCCGGGCGCGCGCGCACGTGGGCAATCGGGGCTCGGCCGAGCCGCGGAGAACGGGACCGACGGGACAGCAGTGACGACACCACACCCAGCCGACGCGGGTTCGGGTGAAGTCGTCGCGGTACCGCATCCGGAACCGCCGGTCGTACCCATCAGCCCGTGGGGTGACGCCCGGCCGCACCTGGGCGACCGGCTTTTCCGTCGGCTGTCGCAAGGTGCCGGTGTGCTGATCGTGGCGCTGATCGCGGCTATCGGCGCGTTCCTATTGGCCAGCGCGCTACCGGCCTTGGCGCGCAACCGGGTGAACTTCTTTACCTACGGCGGAAACTGGTTCACCGCTGATACGTCGGCGATGCGGTTCGGGATCTCCGATCTGCTCCAGGTCACCGTCCTGGTGGCGATGTTCGCCCTGGTCGTGGCGATGCCGGTGGCGCTCGGGGTGGCGATCTTTCTCACCCAATACGCGCCGCGGCGGCTGAGCGCGCCGCTGGCCTACCTGGTCGATCTGCTGGCCGCGGTGCCGTCGATCATCTTCGGCGTCTGGGGACTGTACGTGCTGGCGCCGCAGCTGCGGCCCGTCGCCACCTGGCTGAACGTCCATTTGGGCGACTATCACCTGTTCGCCACCGGCAACGCCTCGGTCTCCGGTGGCGGCACCATATTCACGGGCGGAATTGTGTTGGCGGTGATGATCCTGCCGATCATCACCGCCGTCACCCGCGAAGTATTCGTTCAAACTCCGCACGAGCAGGTCGAAGCGGCGTTGGCGCTCGGGGCCACCCGCTGGGAAGTGGTCAAGACGACCGTGCTCCCTTTCGGGCGGTCCGGATTTGTCAGCGGCGCGATCCTCGGCCTGGGCCGAGCACTGGGCGAAACCATGGCGTTGCTGATCATCTTGCGCGGTACGCAGGAAGCGTTCGGATGGTCGCTGTTCGACGGCGGCTCCACCTTCGCCACCAAGATCGCCGCAGCGGCGCCCGAGTTCGACAATCCGTACAAGGCTGGTGCCTACATCGCCGCCGGCCTAGTGCTTTTCCTGCTCACCTTCGTGGTCAACGCGCTGGCGCGCACGGTGGTGGCCGGAACCCGGGCCGGTAGGAAGCGCGGATGACTTCGATCTTGGACCGCCCACTGAAGTGGCGCAGAATCTCGGGCATCAGCCGACGGCGTCGCCTTGCCGACTCCGTTGCGACCGTGTTGGTGACGCTCGCGATGCTGATCGCCTTGACGCCCTTGATCTGGGTGTTGTGCTCGGTGGTGGCCCGCGGGTTCCGCTCGCTGAGTTCGAGTGTCTGGTGGACTCATTCGCAGGCGGGTACGACGGCCCTGGAGCCCGGCGGCGGCGCTTACCACGCGATCGTAGGCACTTTGCTGCTTGGGTTGATGTGTGCCGCGATCTCCATCCCGATCGGTGTCTTGGTAGGGATCTACCTGGTGGAGTACGGCGGCAGCAGTCCGTTGGGGCGCCTGGTCACGTTCACGGTGGACGTGCTGGCCGGGGTTCCGTCTATGGTGGCCGCGCTGTTCATCTACTCGGTGTGGGTTTCGGCGATGGGTCTTCCCCGCTCGGAATTCGCGGTCGCGCTGGCGCTGGTGTTATTGATGCTGCCGGTGATCGCCCGCGCAACCGAGGAGATGTTGCGAATCGTTCCGGTCGACCTTCGCGAGGCCAGTTACGCACTCGGGATAACGAAGTGGAAGACCATCACCCGAGTGGTGCTGCCGACCGGCCGGTCCGGCATCCTGACCGGCATCCTGTTGGCATTGGCGCGCGTACTTGGCGAGACCTCGCCGCTGCTGATCCTGGTCGGCTACTCCCGTGCAATCAACTTCGACGTCTTCAGCGGATTCGTTGGGACGCTGCCCGGAATGATGTATTACCAGACGACGGCCGGCGCGGGCGCCAATCAGGTCTCCACGGATCGGTTGTGGGGCGCCGCGCTGACACTGATTGTGTTGATTGGGATGATCAACGTCGGAGCGAGAGTGGTGGCAAAGATCGTGGACCCGAGAAGTCGTAGTTAGGGGATATTTTCCGTGGCCAAACGGTTGGACCTCAAAGAGGTCAACATCTATTACGGCTCGTTTCACGCCGTCGCCGATGTCTCTCTATCGGTACTGCCGCGCAGCGTCACGGCGTTCATCGGACCATCCGGTTGCGGCAAGACGACGGTGCTGCGCACCCTGAACCGGATGCACGAGGTGATTCCTGGCGCGCGGGTCGAAGGCAGCGTGTTGCTCGACGACGAGGACATCTATGGCGCGCGCATCGATCCGGTGGGGGTGCGCCGGGCGATCGGGATGGTGTTTCAGCGGCCCAACCCGTTCCCCGCGATGTCGATCCGCGACAACGTCGTGGCCGGGCTGAAGCTGCAGGGCATCCGAAACCGCAAGCTGCTCAACGAGACCACAGAACACTCGCTGCGGGGGGCGAACTTGTGGGACGAGGTGAAGGACAGGCTCGACCGACCTGGCGGTGGATTGTCGGGTGGGCAGCAGCAGCGACTGTGTATCGCGCGGGCCATTGCGGTGCAGCCCGATGTGCTGCTCATGGATGAGCCGTGCTCGGCGCTGGACCCAATCTCGACGATGGCGATCGAAGAACTGATCAGTGAACTCAAGCAGGAGTACACCATCGTAATCGTCACCCACAACATGCAGCAGGCCGCCCGGGTCAGCGATCAGACGGCGTTCTTCAACCTGGAATCGGTGGGAAAGCCGGGCCGGCTGGTCGAGATCGACGACACCGAGAAGATCTTTTCCAATCCCACCCAGAAAGCCACCGAGGATTACATCTCTGGCCGATTCGGCTAGCTCGATGTGGTTGAGGAGTCGTCCTCGAACTTGCCGGTGGCCTGGAAGATGACCCGTCGCGCGACCTCGACGGCGTGGTCGGCGAAGCGCTCGTAGAAGCGGCCCAGCAAGGTCACGTCGACGGCTGCCGCCACCCCGTATCGCCATTCGCGGTCCATCAGCACGCTGAACAGATGCCGGTGCAGGTCGTCCATCGCGTCGTCTTCTTCGCGGATCCGGGCGGCCTTCTCCGGGTCGCGCGATATTAGTACTTCCTGCGCGCTGTTCCCCAGTTCGACTGCGACCCTGCCCATTTCGGCGAAATAGCCGTTGACCTCTTCGGGTAGGGCGTGCTGGGGGTGGCGGCGCCGGGCGATCTTGGCGACGTGCAGTGCCAGCGCGCCCATCCGGTCGATGTCGGCGACGATCTGAATCGCGCTCACGATAGACCGCAGGTCGCCGGCGACCGGCGCTTGCAGCGCCAGCAGTACGAATGCGCTCTCCTCTGCCTGGGAGCTGAGCGCGGAGATTTGTTCGTGGTCGGAGATCACCTGCTCGGCCAGCACCAGGTCGGCCTGCAGCAAGGCTTGGGTGGCCCGTTCCATCGCCGCACCGGCCAGCCCGCACATCTGGCCGAGTCGCTCGGACAGTTCGGTGAGTTGCTCGTGGTACGCGGTCCGCATAGGTAGAGCCTACGGTCCGTTCAGGTCAAACGGACGTAAGCCCCACACCCGCAGCCTATTCGCAGGTGGTGTCGGCGGCGTTGGTGACGGTGAGGTCTTCGGGCAGCTTGGTCGGTGTGCTGGTGGTGCCGCGGGTGATCTGCATGCTCACTGAAGAGCCGCTGGGCGGGGGAGCGCTCACCGTGTTGAAGTCGGAGCCGAGGACCACCTGAACCACCGAGCCGATCCCGGTGACCCGCTCGGTCTTCGAATTGCGGAAGGCAGCGGCGACGGTGGCGGCGGCCTGCTCGTTGCCTGGCGAGAAGAAGACCGTGGTGGCCTTGAGTGCGTCCGGGTAGTCGTCCGGCGTCATGACGTTGAAACCGTTGCGCTTGAGTTGGCTGGCGGCGGTGGCCGCCAGACCCTCGGTGCCGGTGCCGTTGGAGACCTGCACGGTGACCTCTTGCGGCGAGGTCGTGGTTACCTGCTCCTGGCGGATCTCGTTGGACGAGTTGGCCGGCGGCTTCTTGGTGGGGGACGGCGAAGTGGTCGCCCCCGATGCCGGTGTGTTCCCCAGGCTTTGGGCGTTGTTGTCGTTCTCCTTGGGCAGCGGATCATCGTTGATGATCGCCGCGAACAGCGCTTTCATGTCGGCGGTGCGGGGAGGTTCGTTGCCGTCCTGGTCGGTGATGCCGGTGGGCACGGTGACGAAGGTGACGTGGCCGGCGGCCATGTGCTGAAGCGACCGGCCGAGCTCGACCAGGTCTTTCGTCTTGACGTTGTCGACGTAGCTGTTGCCGATGAACATGTTGACGACGTTGTTGAGTTTGTTGAGGTTCATCAACGTGTCTTCGGAGATCATCGTGCGCAGCAGCGACGACAGGAAAAGCTGCTGGCGTTTGATGCGTCCGTAGTCGCCGTTGACCTCGGTGGTCACCTGGCGTGCCCGGACGTAGCTCAGCGCGGTGGGGCCGTCGATGACTTGCCGTCCGGCGTGGGCGAGGACCGTGCCGAGCTCGTAGTCCTTCAGCGGTGTGGTGCTGCACACCTCGACACCGCCGAGCGCCTCGACCATCCGTCCGAATCCGACGAAGTCGATAGCGATGAACCGGTTGATGCTCAAGCCCGAGAGTTTCTGGATGACCTTGACCAGACACTTGGGGCCGCCGAAGGAGAAGGCGGAGTTCAGCTTGGTCTCGGTGTAGACCATCCGCGGACCGGTTGTCTTGGTTTTCGGATCGTAGATGGGGCCGTACTTGCCAGTCTCGGGATTCCACGCCTCGCACTGAATCGGACTGATCGCCAGGTCACGCGGGAACGAGACAGCGACTACACGTTGGCGGTTGGCCGGGATGTTGACCAGCATGACGGTGTCCGAACGGGCGCCTCCGGCGTCGTCGGCGTCACCAGCTCCGACGTTGGCGTTGGCGCCCAGCCGGGAGTCCATGCCGACGATGAGGAAGTTCTCGTCACCGTATTGCGCGTTGGGGTCGACGATGTCGTTCGACTGCGGGTCCAGTGCACTCACGGTGTTCAGCTTGTTGTTCTTCGACGCGCTCCACTGGTAGGCGCCGCCGGTCATTACCAGCGACAGCACGGCGATGAGGATGGCCAGGGAGCGACCCGCGATCAGGACTCGATGACTACGGGTCCGCCGCTTGGGCTGGCGGGTTTCCCGCGCCGGACGGTCGGCTGGTGCTTTCATGCCGAACCGCTTGCCGCGCCTCTTCGGGGGCTCGTCGTCGGTGGCATCGTGCGGGTAGTTGGCCGCGCCGAGATCGGGCAGCTCGGAGTGCAGTTGCAGCGAGTAGGCGGGGATCGGCAGGATCTGCGTGTCGGAGAGGTCGAAGTCGGCGGGCTCCGGTTCCGGTTGCTCATCGGCCAGGCCGGACTCGTCGGCGGTATCGGAGTCTTCGGCGGTATCGGAGTCTTCAGCGACGTGGTGATGGGTCGGTCGGTCCGGCATGGTGGCGCCCAGCCTGGCGATCAGGTCGGCGACGCTTAGCGCACCGCCGTTGCTGCTACTTCCGGTGTCCACCGAGGGTGAGGCGACGTGCTCGGCCGGTGCCTCCTGCCGCGGTTTGGACGACCAACGGCACAGCTCGTCATCGATTGCCGGTGCCGAGAACCTCTCCCACGGCGCGGCGCCTGGCATCGGCTGTGGGGTTGAGGTAATGAAGTCATTACCGCTGCCGGAGCCGCGCCGAGGTCCAGGAGTGGCGTCCTTGTCGCCGTCACTCATGTCCTGCTGGCCTCCAACGGTCGCGTGCATGTGATGCGCGCAGGTAGACGCAGCACCGTGTTGCCCGGCGCCGCGGAATAGCAGTAAGGCTCACATCGTACTGATTTGTCGGCCGAGGCGCGATTTCAAGACTGTTTCGGTTCGGCCAGCGGTACTTGCGGATCAGCCGCCGGAGTGCATGACGTCGGCACCGTCGGGCACCCGGCAGTCGTCGGGATCGTCCAGCCAGCCGTCGGGCAGCGAGACCCGCGCCGCCGAGCCCTGCCGGCCGCGTGGGCCGTTGGCGGCCGCCGGGAACGGAATGTCGCGGTCCAGCTTGTCCAGCAGTGCGTCGAGCTCTTCGAGGGTCTTGACCAGCGCCAATCCGCGGCGTAGGTCGGATCCGGCCGGGAAGCCGTGCAGATACCAGGCGACGTGCTTGCGAATTTCGCGCATGCCCTTGTCCTCGCCGAAGTGTTCGCTGAGCAGCGCGCCGTGGCGGCGGACGACGTCGGCCACCTCGCCCAGGTTGGGTGGGGTGGGTGCCGGGCGTCCGGTGAATGCGGCCGAGAGCTCGGCAAACAACCACGGCCGGCCTAGGCAGCCGCGGCCGATAACCACGCCGTCGCATCCGGTGGCGGCCATCATTGCCAGCGCGTCGCTGGCGTCGTAGATGTCGCCGTTGCCTAGTACCGGGATGGAGCGAACCTGCTGCTTAAGCAGACGGATCTGATCCCAGTCGGCGGTCCCGGAATAGCGTTGGGCCGCTGTGCGGGCGTGCAGGGCGACAGCCGCTGCGCCCTCGGCCTCGGCGATGCGCCCCGCGTCCAGATGGGTGTGGTGCTCGTCGTCTATGCCGATGCGGAACTTGACCGTCACCGGAATGTTGGTCCCTTCCGTTGCCCGCACCGCGGCGGCGACGATCTGGCCGAACAGGCGTCGTTTGAACGGCAGCGCGGCTCCGCCACCACGCTTGGTGACCTTGGGCACCGGGCAGCCGAAGTTCATGTCGATGTGGTCGGCCAGGCCCTCGTCGGCAATCATCTTGGCCGCGGCATAGGTGTTGTCCGGGTCGACGGTGTAGAGCTGCAGCGACCGGGGCGATTCGTCGGGCGCGAACGTCACCATGTGCATGGTGACCGGATGGCGCTCGACCAGCGCGCGGGCGGTCACCATCTCACAGACGTATAGACCGCTGACCGTGCCGACCTTGGACAGTTCCAGCTCGCGGCACAGCGTCCGGAATGCAACGTTCGTCACGCCCGCCATCGGGGCTAAGACCACCGGGCTCGCGAGCGCGATGGGCCCTATGCGCACCGCTTGGCTACCGCCGGCTCATTGTCAGCGTGCCGGCGGTCTGGTGCAGTTCGAACGCGGTGGTCCGTTTGCCGGTGCGGGCTTCCCGCTCGAGCTGACGCTGCTTGGACTGCTCGAACTTGTCGCAGGACGCTTCGAGCTCCTTCATCAGCACACCCAGGTCGTCACGAAGCGCGGCGGCCTCGCCGGTGAAGTCCTCGCGCTCGAAGATGCGCCACTTCTTCAGCACCGGCATGACCACGTCGTCGAGGTGGATACGCGGGTCGTAGACCCCACCGACGGCGATTGCCACGGCCTTGCGGCGGAACTCAGGCACCTGGAAACCGGGCATCTGGAAGTTGCGCAGCACCTTGTGCAGCGACTTCATCGCCTGGTTGGGCGAGGCGGCGAACCCGGCTTCGCTGACGTCGCGGTAGAAGATCATGTGCAGATTCTCGTCTGCGGAGATCTTTGCCAGCAGCTGGTCGGCGATGGTCTCGTTGCAGGCCTTGCCGGTGTTGCGATGCGAGATCCGGGTCGCCAGCTCCTGGAAGGTCACGTAGATGACCGAGTCGAACAGGCTCTCGGCGAACAGGTCGGCCCGCACTTGGTGGTTCTGACCGGGGCTGAAGCCGCGGTTGACGACCTCCATCCGCAGCTTCTCGAGTTCGACTGGGTCGACCGCGCGGGTCACCACCAGGTAGTCGCGCAGCGCGATTCCGTGCCGGTTCTCCTCGGCGGTCCAGCGGTTGACCCATTGGCCCCAGGGGCCGTCGAGGCCGAAGTTCATCGCGATCTCGCGGTGGTATGACGGCAGGTTGTCCTCCGTCATCAGGTTCTGCACCATCGCGATCTGGGCGACGTCGGACAGCTTGGACTGTCCGGGCTCCCATTCCTGGCCGCCGAGCGCGTAGTAGTTCTTGCCGTCCGACCACGGGATGTAGTCGTGCGGGTTCCAGTTCTTATGCATGCTTTCGTGCCGGTTCATGTACTTCTCGACAAACGGCTCGAGTTCGTGCAGCAACTGCAGGTGGGTCAGCTCCGCTGACATGGCCCCTCCAGATATCTGTGTCTTTGGGTTGCAGTCAGAATATCTGTGCCTACCGGTAGCATCAAGTTTGGTCGCGGTGTGGCGCCTCGCACCACTGTCGCGGCGCGGGGGCTTGTCGAAATAGGGTGCCCGGGGAGCGTGGGAGTCAATCGTGCGGGCCGGTTCCGACGGGAATTTCCATTCCGCCGTGCCCTGGCCGCGGCACGTAGCTGGTGGCCCTGCTGAGCAACATCTCAACGCAATAGTCGATGAACTGCTCGCGGGTGGCTCCGAGCTGTCCGTTCAGGTACGCGGTGAATAGGCCGGTCAGCGCTCCGATGAGGCTGGTGGCGACCAGTTTCTGCACGACCGGGTCGACGATCCGCGACAACTTGCGCTGCAGTAGTTCGATGAAGTTCGGCATCCACTCGGCGCCGGACTGGGTAAGGATCGGCTCGACCGCGGGTGCCAGCAGCAACACCCGGCCCCGCACCGGGTCGTCGACCATCAGGGCGACGAACTGCTCGACGGCTTCTCGCGGCGTCTTCGCGGACGTCAGTGTGCTCATTGCCCGGGTGCAGACGTCGTCGTAGACCGCGCGGACAAAATGCTCGCGGTCGGTGAAGCTTTCGTAGAAGTACCGCTCGGTCAATCCGGCTTGCCGACAAACCGCGCGCACCGTGAGGGTGGGCCCGTCTTCGCTGCCGAGTAGCTGCACGCCCGCGGCGATTAGGTCGTCGCGGCGTAAGGCATGGCGGTCCTGCAAGGGGACGCCCGACCAGCGGCCCCGCCGTTGACCCGCCTGCACCTCTACTCCTAAAATCGATTTTGACAACGTGTGTAGTCAAAGTTGCCGACCACCGAGGATAGTTGCCAGTGACCCAAGATACGTCCGCTGCCTGCCCGATTACCACCACGGCACCCGGCCTGCCCGAAGCCGCGGCCGGTCAGGGATTCGACGGCGTCGCCGGGGGATGCCCGGTATCGCCGCTGGGCTACGACACGCCGCCGGCGCCGCTGGGTCCGGATTCCCTGACCTGGAAGTACTTCGGTGACTGGCGTGGCATGTTGCAGGGACCGTGGGCGGGATCGATGCAGAACATGCATCCGCAGCTGGGTGCCGCGGTCGAGGAACATTCGACGTTCTTCCGGGAGCGCTGGCCGCGGCTGATGCGATCGTTGTACCCAATCGGCGGGGTGGTTTTCGACGGTGACCGGGCCCCCACAACGGGAGCCGAGGTTCGGGACTACCACATTTCCATCAAAGGCATCGACGCCCAGGGCCGCCGCTACCATGCGCTGAACCCCGAAGTCTTCTATTGGGCGCATGCCACCTTCTTCGTTGGCACCATCCTGGTCGCCGAACGCTTCTGTGGTGGTCTGACCGAAGCGGAGAAGCGGCAGCTCTTCGACGAGCACGTGCAGTGGTACCGGATGTACGGGATGAGCATGCGACCGGTGCCGGGCTCGTTGGAGGAATTCCAGCAGTACTGGGACCACATGTGCCGCGACGTGCTGGAGAACAACTACGCAGCACGTGCCGTGCTTGACCTCTCCGAGCTGCCGCAGCCGCCATTCGCGAGCTGGATTCCCGATTGGCTGTGGGCCGCCCAGCGCAAACTGCTTGCTCCGTTCATGGTTTGGCTGACTGTCGGTCTTTACGACCCGGCCGTCCGCGACCTGATGGGTTACAGCTGGTCTGCGCGGGACGAGTGGTTGCACCGCCGCTTCGGAAACTTGGTTCGGGTGGTTTTCGCCTTCGTGCCGCGGCGGTATCGCAAGCATCCGCGGCCTCGAGCCGGCCTGGACCGCGTCAGTGGTCGTATCCCGGTCGACGCGCCGCTGCCCGAGACGCCGGCGCGCAACCTGCCGCCGCTGGACGAGCGGGATAACCCGATGCACTACTGCCCCAAGGTTTGACGGGTCCTAGGTCTGATAGCGCTGCGGTCTGAGGCGCTCAGCGCGGGCTTAGCTAGTGAGTGTGGCTGTGCGCGGCTTCCAGGCCCGACTGGTGCACGTGCTCATGGCTGTGCTCGGTGCCGTCGTCGTGGGTGTGGGTGTGATCGTGCACCACATGTTCGTGGTCATGGGCGGTGTGCGGGTGGTTGTGGGTTACCCCGCCGTGCTGGTGTTCGTGCGCATGTGGCGCGTCATGGCTGTGGTCTGACATCGGTCTTCCTTTTATGTTGTTGTTTCCCTTGATGTTTCGTTGACGGCCTGGAGTCCGCCTGAGCCGCGGTGATGGCGGGGTACGCCGGGGCCGGCGTGCTCGGCGTTGTACACGGCATCGATGACGAGTTGGCGTACGTGGTCGTTTTCCAGGCTGTAGAAAATCGTCGTGCCGTCGCGCCGGGTGCGCACCAGCCGTGCCATCCGCAGCTTGGCCAGGTGTTGGGAGACCGACGGCGCGGGTTTGCCCACATGCTCGGCGAGCTCGTTCACCGACAACTCTTGGCACGACAGCGACCACAGCACCTGCACCCGGGTCGCGTCGGCGAGCATGCGAAAAACCTCGACCACTAGGGCCACCTGATCGTCGGGGAGTCGCAATGGGCCATTATCTGCATGCATACGCAGATAGTAAGCGAGGGCGGTGTGGTGGTGTCAAGGCTGCCGCCTCAGCCGGGTGGCACGGTGCTGGCGGTGCGGCTGCCGCCATTCTGCTGCTGCCAGGACCGGTAGACCTCCAGCGCATCGTCCCGCGGCTCATATCGCATTGGCAGCCGTCGGTCCCGCCAGTCTTTGCCGAGCTCGTCGTAAAAGGTGGCGAGCTCGAAGTACTTGCGGTCGTCGACGTAATGCGGTTCGTAGGCGTCGCGGGTCGTCAGGAACACGACCTCGTCGGGGGAGCAGTAGTACAGCGAGCCCAGGCACATCGGACATGGATGAGCGAGCACGTAAATGGTAGTGCCGACCAGATGCTCAGTGCCCAGCTTCGTGCACGCTTCGCGGATCGCGAGGATCTCGGCATGGGCGGTGGGATCGTTGGTCTGGGCGGCTTTGTTGGCGCTCTCGGCCAGCACTTGACCGTCCTTGACGATTACCGTCGCAAACGGACGCCCACCTTCGGCGACGTTGCGGCGGGCGAGGTCGATCGTGCGCTGGGCGAAGTCCGTCACAGCTGCAGGGTAGTCCCGCAATTCATCGGAGTGTCTATGATACTGACTAGCTTATCTATATTGTTTGTCTGCTTGGGAGTAACATGGCACGTACCGAGAACGATCGCTGGGACCTCGCCTCGAGCGTTGGCGCGACGGCAACCATGGTCGCTGCCCAGCGTGCCTTGGCCTCGCAGCCGGAATACGCGTTCATCGATGATCCATTCGCAGCACCGTTGGTGCGCACGGTCGGCATCGACGTCTACACGCGGCTGGTGAACGGCGAGATTCCGGTGGGGGAGGACTCCGACTTCGACCCAGGACGGATGGCCAGGGGAATGGCCTGCCGTACCAGGTTTTACGACCAATTCTTTCTCGACGCCACCCGCGGCGGCATCACTTCGGTGGTCATCCTCGCTTCCGGCCTCGACGCGCGCGCCTATCGGCTGCCCTGGCCGGCGGGGACCGTCGTCTACGAGGTCGACATGCCGGAGGTGATCGAGTTCAAGACCGAGACGCTGCGCGAGCTGGGTGCCGAACCGACAGCCGAGCGCCGAACCGTGTCCGTTGACCTGCGCGACGATTGGGCCTCGGCGCTGAAAGCCGCGGGATTCGACATCGAGGAGCCGGCTGCGTGGAGTGCCGAAGGGCTACTCGTCTACCTGCCCGATGACGCGCAGGACGCCTTGTTCGACAACATCACCGCGCTCAGCGCACCCGGCAGCCGGCTCGCCTTCGAGTTCGTGCCCGACACCCGCATCTTTGCGGATCCCCGGTGGCGCGAGCACCACGAACGGATGAGCAAACTCGGCTTCGAACTCGACTTCAACGACCTCGTCTACCACGCCGAACGCAGCCACATCCTCGACCACCTGGCGGGCGAGGGTTGGCAGACGTCGCCCCACACCACCCGGGAGCTGCACGAAGCCAACGGCTTCGGTTATCCCGACGACGAACTTGCCGAGGCCTTCGCCGACGTGACCTACACCAGCGCGGTGCTCAAGCCCTAGTTGGTGGGGCTGGCGTTGCGCAGCAGCTCGTCCTTGAGCCTCGTGGTCAGCATGTCCTGGAACACCGTCTGCGCCGGTGCGTACAGGTCGCGGAAGGTCGACACCAACGCCTCGCGGCTGTACTCCGGAATCGCGCCGGTGGGCGGGGTCCAGAAGCTGTCCAGGTCCATCAGGAAGAACTGACCGGTCTGCGGCGGCGTCACCCGGCGCAGGTGGTAGTTGGCGTCCAGAGCCTGTCCGACACCTGGGCCGTACCGCACGATCAGCGACTTGCCGGGCTGAGCCTCGCGGTAGACCGCCGCGCCCTGCCACTCGGTGAGAGCAAGTCCGGTGGGGGCCAGGCGTTGCGGCCCGAGCAGGCTGTCGTCGATCCAGTTGGCCCACTCGATGCGACCGTCGACGCCCGCAGGCACCCGGACCTCAAGGACATAACGCAGGCCGATGCGCTCGACGCCCACGATCGACGAGACCGCGGAACGTGCGTCCACCACCCGCATCGCGGTGTCCAGGAACGTGTCGAAGTTGGTGTAGGCGCTGGTTTCAACGACGATCGCCTGGTTCTTCAGCGATGCGGCGGTGGTGTTGTCGCGGTTGGAGTAGCGCACGAAGCGGTCGGCGACCGGCTGCGGCGGCTGTCCGGGGGCGGTCATGCCCCATTGCACGTCTTGGGCTTGACGCTCAATCGGCAGGTCGTTGAGCAGGAGCTGTTTGAGTTCGCGGCTTGCCGATTCGGTGAGGGAGTCTGTTGCGGGGTGACGGATTTCGAGCGTCACCAGAGCTACGGGGGCGTTGGGTTGGTCAGCCTGATTCACGTCGGGAAGCATAGCCGCGAGCATAACCATGCGGTGCGGCATTGAAACGAGCTGCCCCGATTGGCTGCGATTGGTGCCGACGGCGCTCTTCCAGCTCGAACGGTGCCCCCAGTAGGACTCGAACCTACGACCTGCGGATTAAAAGTCCGTAGCTCTACCAACTGAGCTATAGGGGCGGCGGAGACTCAGGATACTGCCTGCCCCTGTCGCCCTCGTTTGAGGATTGGGGCCGGGGTGCCCTAAGCTGACTTGGCTCCCAACGTTGATCTCGTTGCGAGTGCCCCGGAGAGATTCGGTTCTGGCCCCCTTCGTCTAGCGGCCTAGGACGCCGCCCTTTCAAGGCGGTAGCGCGGGTTCGAATCCCGTAGGGGGTACTTGCGTCGCGGCTCACCGCGGAGCAGCAGCAAGGCCCTGTGGCGCAGTTGGTTAGCGCGCCGCCCTGTCACGGCGGAGGTCGCGGGTTCGAGTCCCGTCAGGGTCGCCAGCACGGCGAGGCACATGCTGCCTGCCGGCTTCCGGCCAGGTAGCTCAGTCGGTACGAGCGTCCGCCTGAAAAGCGGAAGGTCGGCGGTTCGATCCCGCCCCTGGCCACCATTCTTTACCTGCATGGGCATCGTGCCTCTTGATTGATGGTTGGTTGTGGCGGGTCCGTTTCCGTCCGCTGTGTTCTGGTGACGTTGTTGAACCGGTTGAGATTCGTGACGACGTGGTCGACTTCGTGACTAGAAGTCACTTCGGACGAGGGCGCGTTGCGATGCGACACGTTGGGGTCTTCTGTGCTTTGGCGGGCCTGGTTCGCGCCGTGGGTTGGGACGGAAGGGCAAGGGCGCGCACCGACCGGCTGCTGAGCGGGGCGAGCGCTGCGGCTATGAAGCCAATCCCCGCGTAAAGCGCCACGTTGGCCGGTCCTAGCCATGCGGCGGCCGGTGCGACGAGTAGCTGGCCGACGGGGACGCACGTGTAGGACAACAGATCGTTGTAGGCGGAGATGCGGGACAACTGCTGTCGAGGGATGTGCTGGTGCACGCAGGTGTCCCAGGCGATCGACGGGGCGGCGAATCCCAGCCCGGAAACAAACGCGCAGAGCAGAAACCAGGGTGCGGACAGGTCAATTCCCAAGCCCAGAAGCCCGCAGGCGCCCAAGGCGGCCAGGAGCTGGCCGGAGCGCAGAAACCGTTGCGGGGCATGGCGGTACAGCACTACACCCATAAACAGGGCGCCGATGGCGCGCACACTCAGCGCCATCCCCCATACGGGCGCATTGGCTCGCGCGATGGTGATTTCGGGTCCCAGAATTTGCCATGTTCCGGTACCGATCAGGTTGATGACTGCAAATGAGGCGGTGGTCGCCCATAGCCATCGTGTTGACCGGAAGGTGCGCCATCCCCGGCGTATCTCGGTCAACACGCTGTCGCCCGAAGGGCCGCTCGGTGTGTCGGCTAGCCGGAGTCTAGAAAAGATCGCCGCGGCGGCCAGGAAGCTGATGGCGTCGACGGCAATGGCGATCCCGCCTCCGCGTGCGGCTACGAGCAGGCCGGCAACAACTGGCCCGAGAACCTTCGTGAGATTCTTTGCCGTGGCCAGTGTTGCGTTGGCACGCGGCAGTTGGGCGGACTCAACCAACTCGGGCACAATGCCCCGCAGTGCAGGGGAGGCAAAGGCTTCCAGTGCCCCGTTAATGAACTGCAAGCACGCCACCAGTGCCAGTTGGTAGTGACCGGTGAGCAAGATGGCGGCGACCGCGCCCTGGGTCAGCCCCGCGCCCAGATTCGTACCCACCAAGAGGGCGCGTCGCGGCCAGCGGTCACCCAGTACGCCGCCCACCAGCAACAAGCCAAGCTGCGCCGCCACCTGCACGGCCAAAACCACACCAAGGTCGCTCGGCCGATGTGATGCCTGCAGCACCGCCAAACTCAGCGCGACAGGTGTTATCGCGCTTCCCGCTAGCGAGACTGACCTGCCCACTACGAAGCAGCCGAAGGGCGTGCGGACCGCGCTTGAGAGTGCCGAACGTGCCATAGCCGGACAGCATCGCAACGGCACGATTCAGCCGCTATCCTTACGCCAAAAGGCGCAAGGATATGACGCTTCTCCAGCTCAGCCCTAATGCATTAGCCCACTGCCGTTTCGCGATCTCACCGCTGGCCGAAACCGTGGGTGCGCTAATCACTTTGCAGCGACGATGCACCGATCCTGCCTCGGCCCGCTGGCACGCCAAACACCGGCCGGCCTACCGCCGCTGGCTCGACGCCAACCCGATCGCTGCCGCACTACTGCCGCTGATAGCGACTACTAAACGATTCCCCGACATGATCGCCATACCACCTGAGCACGGGATGAACACCCGCCTTGGTGCTGAACTCGCATTGATGGCAGCCTTCGGCGACGACGACATCCGTGCCGGGGTGCGTGCCGCAGCGGCGGCGAGCTGGAAAACCCATCGCCTCGACTGGCTCGAACAGCAGCATCTGGCTGCCCGCACCGCGGAGCTATTCGACGAGGGTTGGCGGCAATTCGTCGAACCAGATTGGTCACGGCGCCGTGCCGTGCTGGAACGAGACATCATGTACCGCGCTGGGCTCCTGGCCGCTTACGGCTGGAAGCACGCCGTCGAATCGATGAAGCAGCGCTCAGTTTGGGTCGGGGACAATGCGATTCGTTTCAGCAATCAGCACTGGCCCGACCGCATTATCGACGAGGGGCTGATTTTTGTTCCGCGCACCACCACCGGCGGATGGTGGACGTGTGAACGAGCCCCCCGCTACGCCCTGGTCTACTGCGCCTACGGTCCCCACGCCGAGCCGACTGCGCCCGACCTCGACGGCACCGACGCCCTGTCGACCCTGCTCGGGCCCGGCCGGTCCCGCATCGCACGCCAGCTGCAAACCCCCGCCACCAGTACCCAACTCGCGCACACGCTCGGCCAGTCCCTGGGCACGGTGAGTAGCCACCTCGCCGTATTGCGCGATGCAGGAACAATCGTCGGAACCCGAGTCGGACGCAGCGTCACCTACCGGCTCAGCGAACAAGGACATCAACTCCTGCAACTCCTCGGCGAATGTTCACACTGAGGCCCCGAGGAACTGCTGAAGATCGGTACGGGTGATTTCGTCGAGCTGCGTGTCCGTAAATTCCGACGGCAGCGCGAAATTACGCAGGCGCAATGAGCCGTGGGCAACGGCGGTAGTTCCTAGAGGCAGGCACATCGTCGTTGACCTCAGACCGTCAGTCTTCTATACCGACTGGTGGTCTTGCATACCGACTATTGGTCGGTTATGGTCGTATTTGACACGTAAGGACGTCGTAGTGAGCGCAGCGGAGCAGTCGCAACAGGGACGCACCCGCATGCTCGCCCGCGGGGTGCTCCTGTTGGCCGCCCCCGACGTCCTCAACGCGGCCGGCAATGTTTTTGAGCAGCGCGCCATTTCGGCGGAAAGGACCATCACCGGCGCCTTGGTGTTGGTCGGCCTTTATCTGACCTACGCCGCAACGTTCGAATCAAGCCCAGTCATTGGAACGGGCTCAACGTCAGGACCGGCCGTATGCCACGGGTAGTGAAGCATCCAGACATTCGGCGGGCAGAACTGTTAGACCGCGCAACCGCGTTGTTTGTCGAGCGCGGCTATGACAATGTCAGCCTCAATGATTTGATCGCGGACGCTGGGGTCTCCAAAGGTGCTTTCTACCACTGGTTTCCATCGAAAGAAGCCCTGATCACCGCCCTGACCGAGCGTGGTGCCCACCACCAGTTCGAGGTCATCCAGGACGTCGTGGCCCGATGTGACGGCAATGCGTTGGAACGGCTAAACACGCTGCTGCAGAGCGGGTTTGATGTCAAGATGCAGACCGGAACAGCTGAACAGCTGGCGGCCATGGTATCGCTTCTGCGACCTGAGAATGCGCACCTGTACGCACGAATCGTCAGCGTTGCAGAGGATCTGGCTCGACCGCTGCTCACTGAGTTGATTTCCAATGGGGTACAGGAGGGCATTTTCGACACCTTTGATCCCGAAGGCGTCGCCGATATGATCCAGGGCCTCGCCGCGCGGACCAACTCAAACATCCTGCAGGTCTTTGAGGCCGCCGACGAGTCAGCCAGAGACCAGGCGATCGACGTTCTGACAACCAGATTGAGGCTGCACGGATTGGCGATCGACCGCATTCTCGGACTACCAGACGGCAGTATCACCGTCTTGACCGCTGACCAAGTCAAGGCCTTGCTCGCGCCACTGCCGCGCAACTACTGATGCCGCGGAATCACCTGGAACAACTATCGCCACGTACAGAGGGGGTTGGCATGTTGGTTAGCAAGAAGGCAACGTATTTGAAGAAGGTCGTAACCTCGAAAGACGGCACGAGCATCGGCTTTCGCGAGTTCGGCGATGGTCCTGGGCTAGTGATTTTGCACGGCGGGGCGCTAGCCTCGCAGCATTACATGAAGCTTGGCACCTCCTTGGCGGACGCATTCACCGTCTATATGCCGGACCGACGCGGCCGTGGGATGAGCGGCCCCTACGGTCCGCACTACAGCATCGAACGCGAGGACGAAGACCTCGACGCCATCATCGCCACCACCGGAGCGCAGTACGTTTTCGGTGTCGCCGATGGTGGCTTATTTGCGCTACATGCCTCCACCGCGATACCGGCGATCCGCAAGGTCGCCGTCTTTGAACCGGTCCTGTTCGTCGGCCAACCCGGCCTGGACGAGTTCAAACGAATCATCAACCGTGGGCAACGGCTGGTGGATAGCGGCGATATCGCCGCAGCGATGGCGAGCCTGGCCAAAGACTCTTACGACTCAGATCCTCGGGCACAGGAGGTTTCGGCACCCTATCGGCTGCTGGGCCGGGTGATGACGCAGCCGGCCATCTGCCGCGCGTTGCTGTGGGCCGATGCTCGACGGGTCACCGGCGACGGCGTCCCACTACGGGACCTAATAGTTGCTTGGAAACAAGAATTGGACGTGGTCAAGGCCACCGAGGGCACTCTCGAAGACTACGCGAAGGTGGCCGCCGAGGTCTTACTGATGTGTGGAACCGGTGCCCCAACGCTTTTCACCGGCACGCTGGACGCCTTGCAGCAGGTGCTGCCGCGAGCGACTCGGGTCGAATTGCCCGGCCTCAACCACGGCGGCCCCCAGGACCAAGGCGGCAATCCCGCGATCATCGCCGAGCAGCTGCGGCGCTTCTTTGGTCGCGATACCTGATTGCGTTGCGGACGGGGCAGTGATGGCATCTATTCACGACCCTCATAAGAGTGGCGAAAAGTCGAGTGTTGCAGTAGCTTCCAAGTCCGTGCGAGGCTGAGCGGCCGCAACGCCGAGGCGTCCCGACCAAGCATTCACGACGGTGACGGCGCAGCGGCGGAATCGCTCGCGGGGCGGTCGGAGAAAGTGGGAAGTTGCACCGGTTCTGAATCGTCACCGGTGCGAGATACGACTTCGGGTGCGTAGCGATGTGAAAACAAATCGATCGATTTCATGTTGTTGGGCATCCTTCTCATTGGATTTAGCCTCGGCTCAAACATTGGTCTGACGAGCGAAGAGCGGTTGATTTGCCGGCGGACGCGCCCTCTGGATATCTCGGCGAAGTGACGGCCGGTAACACGCGACGGTTCGGTTCTTGGCGGTCCGAACTGATCCTAACCATGTCGCCGACCTGGAAGCGTTGCGCGGTACCGCCGCTCTCATCATCGCCGGATCTGCTACGTCTGGATCGGTCTGGGGTACCACTTTCAGAAGTGGCCTCTCGCAGGCGACTGCAAGCACTTCGAGGGTGTTGGTTGACATCGTACAACTCGGATGAGCCCGATTCTTGGAAAGTACGCCTGCCAGCTCTGAGGCTAAAGGACCTCTCAAATGTGCTGTGGGCTGGCAGGAATTCACCCACCAGCCCACGCGGGATAAAACTCTCGCGCTAGACGACAGTCACCCCAACTGCCTGCGGACCCTTGGCGCCCTGCTCGATGCTGAACTCAACTCGCTGGTTATCCTCGAGCGACCTGTAGCCGCTTCCCTGGATTTCCGAGTAGTGGACGAACACATCTGCCGCGCCGCCATCGGGAGCGATAAAGCCGAAGCCTTTTTCGCCGTTAAACCATTTCACAGTTCCCTGTGTCATACTTCCAACTTCTCTCATTCTGAACAGATGCCGATGGGCATCCGTGCTTACAGTAGCACGTGCGAGAGCTGGAACTATCTTCAATTGGGACGGAAGGCTTTTCATTCAGGGTTCACCTGGCTGGACTCCGCAGAAGCTGGAAGTTAACAGAACAAGTTCATCGCGCCACGACGGCCGCGGTGGCCTGCACGGCCGTACGAACGCCTCGCGCCATCCGACGACAAGTTCGTGACCACCTCCGTCCGCGAGGATGCGCCGGTACGGCTTGCCAGCTACGCACGAGCCGCTGTGGCGGTAGTATCAAGCGCAACCAGTGATTCCGCCACGGCGATGGAAACCACGGAGAACCGGGTGTTGATCGGTTACGCCCTACCCGCCGAATTCTGTTCTCGTGCTCCACCTTTCGTGAGGATAGTCTATGTGCGATGAATTGTTTTCCGGCTTCAGCGAAACGGGGTGGGATGAGGCGCCCTGGGACGTCGAGCCGACGTTCACTGCTGAGGAGTTGAACATCTTGCTCAACCCAGCATTATCGGTCGCTGAGGCGGCCGACCGTGTGGGCTGCGTCGAACGCGACGTTCGCCGGTTGCGTCGAACGTCCTGACGGCGAGCGTTCGCTGTCGGACGATTGCGCCAATCTCGTTCAAGGCCCGTCGGATACGACGCCATGCCTTTTCGCAACGGTGTCGGTGCGCAGTTCGAGTGCGACACGGTGGCGACGTATTGCGCTTGAGGCAGATGCGCCGTAGGGTCAGACAGCATCGGCGGTACTTCGTACGTATAGCACTCCAAAGCTTGCGTCGTCGCTGATTGGAAATGATCTGGCTGATTCCAAGCCAATGACAGGAGCGTCCTCGTGACGCAACAACACGTACTTCTTGACGTTCAAACCTCAGGTGCACCCGAGTCTGATGGGCCACTTCGGCTGCGTCTAAAGCCCAAATCCCCCACATCCGGCTACGTCGACGGAGCATGGTGGCCTCGTAGCGATGACCTTGCTGCGGAGTTGCCCAATCTGTTGTCGGCTCTGGCAATTCGGCTCGGGCCGATCGACCGTGTGCTCTACCGAACCGGTGAATGGTCAACACCGCCAAGGAAACTCGTTATCGACGATGGCGTTGTTCGGCTCGAGGGCTGCCCACTGCAGCCGCCTGCGACCATCGAAGTCCAGGGTTTCAATCGCGGCCGGATCGTCTTGCTGATCGTCCCCCCACATCTGGCGCCGCGCAATGCGCGCGCAACCGTGATGGCCGCCGCGCAACCAGTTGACGCCGACACCGTCGACCGGCTATTCGATACCACGCGTCGTCCGCGGGGCGGACGAGCACTTGCATCTAGGGTCCGGTCCCTTTTCGCAGTTGGCGGCGGGAATAGCCTGGTCGAAGGCGTCCAATCGACCTCCGTCAAGAGGCTGCAACGTCGTTACCGTCGAACGCCGCCGACAGCGCTCGCGACACCCGCGCCGCAACTTCAGATGTGTTGCGGGTAGAACACCCGGGCCCTGGCCGAGTCGCCCCGCTGGCTCAACACTCGTTAAAAGGTAAAAGCGGTTGCGCCACACCACCTATGTGTTGTTCCGTGTTCGCTCCCTCATGGCCGGTGCCCAGTTGCGGTAGCCGGCTAGCGCGACGCTGAGCGGCTTGGCCCGAAGAAGCGTCCGGATCCGCTTTTCTTCAGCTTAATTTCAACTCCGCTGGCTACCGTCCGTGCTATCAATCTCCAACGGACACGGGAAACCCCATGACCTCCGACGGCAGCGACCACGCGGACTCCGACGTGGACTTCAACGCGGGCACAAATAGCACCCCAGACAGTGGCGAGAACCCGGCCCCGGTCCAGGCGGAGAGGCCCCGGCGACGCGTCCGGGCCGCGGTTAGTGAACGGGTACGCCGCCGGCCGGTCGGCACGGCCATCGTGGCGGCGCTAATGGGGCTGATCGTCGGCGCGACCGCCACCATTGCCGTGATCGCCAGGAGCCCCTACCTGGCCACACCGATCGGCGGGCAAAATCTGGCCACACCGACCAACGGGCAGCCCGGCGCGATCGCGCCGCTTGGACCGCCCGCGCGCATCACGCCTGACCTTCCCCCGCCGCAGGCGTTGCGTCCCGCGCCGCCGCCGAAGGCCGAGCCTAGCTACCCCAAGGCGCGTGCTCGACCCGCGCCGCAGGAGCCGGTTCCACCGTCTCCGCCGGAGCCTGGGGGACCGCTGCCACCGCCGCCGGTTGCGCAGGGTGAACCGTTGCCAGGGCCACCTGTTGTGCCTGGGGCCTGGGGTTCACCCCCGCCACCGCCGGACGTACAACCACCACTCGGCGTGCAGTGGAGTCCACCAGGTCCACCGCCTGGCGGGCCGGCGCCGTTGCTGGCCGCGCCGTGGGGTCCGCCGCCGCCACCGGAGCCGTTGGGTCCACCACCGCCTGGCGGGCCGGCGCCGCCACTGGCCGCGCCGTGGGGTCCGCCGCCGCCACCGGAGCCGTGGGGTCCACCAGGTCCACCGCCTGGCGGGCCGGCGCCGCTGCTGGCCGCGCCGCCGTTGGGTCCGCCGCCTGGCGGGCCGGCCCCGCTGCCAGCCGTGCCGTGGGGTCCGCCACCACCTCCTCCCGCGTAGCTACTGAGAAATACCCGTCAAAGGAACTGAGGAGCAGCCACCGTGATCGTGTTGTTGTTGCTGGCCGCTGTCGCCGCGGGTGCCTACTGGGCAGGCACGCAGACCCGTCCCCATCCCCGAAACGACGTACCGCAGCACCCTGCCGTCGGTACCAGCGGGTCGACGCCGAGACGAATGTCGGCTCCGTCATGGGCGTGGGTGCTGGGTGTGGTGGTGCTTGTCGTGATGGTCCTGGGTTTCGGTATGGGGCCTGGTGGAATGCTCGACGGGCCGGGCCTGCTCGGCGGCCCAGGAGGCATGTTCGGGCCAATGTTTGGCCCGTGAGCCACGCAGCGTTCAGCGGTTTGGCGGACTCCCCGGGGACGACTCCGTCACCCCTGTTGAGCCGTCGCCGCCACTGGAGCTTCGGGTGCATGAGTTAGGGACTTGGATACGGCGTCCCGGTCACGATCGAATCGGCCGCTTCGGCAAGGACGGCGAGCTCCAGACCTCCTAGGAACGGCAGCAGCCCGAAGTTCGCCGCGACCGGATCGCCGAAAGCACTGAGCAGGCCCGCGAGCGGCTGCCCGCTCACTATCTGGCTGACACCCCCCAAGAACAGGTTCACGTCATAGGACGGCAACGAGACCAGCGCCGCCATGGTGATGTCGGCGGTAGGGAGCAAGGTCGCATAAGCCGTCGAGACGGCGGTGGTGGCACCACTGACGATCTGGGTGTTCGCCGCCTGCAGGCCCGACAGCAGGTCCGGAATCGACGCCGGAAAGGTCGGCAGGGCCAGGGTGCCGGGTGCCGAGACCAGCGACTCCAGCGAACCCAGCGTCGGCAACCCCATCCCCTGAATGTCGTTGACAGCGGCCGTGATTCCCGCTGGGATCCCATGCAGCATCGCTGGCCCCAGGGCCAAGGTGTCGCTCAGTGGCGGCAGGAATCCGAACGGCGTGGGCACATTGGCCGGCCCCGTGGACCAACCGTAGCTCGGGTCGCCGTAGCCCCAGTTCACCAGCGGCCGCAGCACCGGCTGAATCAGGTCCGCCAGCGGGTCGCCGACGACTGGCAGGTACCGCAGCGGCTCCAGCAGGGGCAGATTCTGGCTGGGAATCATGTAGTAGGTGGTCATGGTGTCACCGACCGTCGGCAAGACTACCGCCGAAGCCAACTGCGCGGCGGTCACGCTGTCATAGGTGCCGTGCACGGTGACCATGCCGACCAGGGCGTTCAGGTCAGACACCACATTGATCGGATACCGCGGGAAGTCCGCCCACCCATCGTATTCGAGGGTGTAGGAGACGGTGTTGAAGCTGTTGCTGGGTGCTGCGCCAAGGGTGCTGAAGCCCAGCGTCGGCAGGCTCAAGCCAGGGAAGCGCGCGTCCCACCCGCCGTTGGGGTTCATCGAATTGCCAAGCAGCACAAAGTTGATTGGCAACGAACTGGGCGTACCGGAGGGGTCTAACTGCTGCATCAGCAGCGAGGCGATGTTTGCGCTCTGCGAGTAGCCCAGCACGTTCACGGTCTTTCCGGCCGCGAGCTGCTGCTGGACCGCGTTGTTCAAGATCGTTACGCCCCGCGACAGCGACACCGCCTGGGTCAGGTCCTTGATTCCGCTGTCGGGATACTCCCCGGCCGGCAGGGTCAGCGGCATCAGGTCACCGGCCGGGAATTTGAGGTACCGGCTGACCATGTCGTTAACGAACGTCCACGACGGTGTCGGTGTACCGCTGCCGGCCATCACGAAGGTGACGGCAGGGTCTGCGGCTAGAGCGCTGAGGGTCGCGGACTCGGTGCCAGCGTAGGCGGCACCCGATGCGGCCAGCGCCTGGCCGAATCTGGTGTGCAGGGCCGCAATTTGGCCGAGGACTGCTTGACACTCCTGGGCCTGTGCGTTGAAGAGGGTTGTGATGGCTTCGGATACCTCGTCGGCGGCGGCTGCCGCCACG